>JAETOQ010000015.1 GCA_021771635.1 Oscillospiraceae bacterium
ACGGACGCGGTCTCCCTTGGCAAGGGCTGGGAGGACGGTGTGGACTATCTGGCAATGGCCCGGCAGCTGGCGGCCCAGGGCGACCTGATGGGCGCCTACGACGCTTTACAGCGGCGTGGCTACAAGATGTTTGACACAGGATCCGCCGGAGGCGGGACCACCCAGGCCCAGGCCTATGCGGATATCCAGAAATCGTGGATGAATTCCTCCGGGGCCCAGCAGACATGGCAGAATGAAAAGAGTGCCAACCAGCAGCGGCTGTCCGCTCTGGGCCTTTTGGGGACCGCTGTCAACCCCAGCAATGCGGGGAAGACGCTGATGAAGCGGACCGCGGACGGAAAGACCACCTACTGGGTGAGCTATGATGCCAATGGCGTCCCGGTGATCGCGTCCCCGGTGAGCCAGGATGTGACCAAGATGGGGAAGTCCCCCGGCTACTCGCCGGAGGAGATCGCGGCCATGGCACAGTACTACGGCGCGGATGCCTACGATCCCAATATGTACATGTATCTGCACAACATGGCGGTGGACCGGACCGGCGTGGGCAGGAAGTACGATTCCACCGGCACGCTGCTGCTAAATGAGACAGACTTTGCGCCGGCGGGCTTACAAATGGATGGAAGCGGACTGGCGGGATCCATGAACACGGCTTTGGGCGGTTCCGGCAATATCCTGAATCCGTCTTCCTATTTGAACCAGCAGGCCACGATCCCGAATACCCAGGGCGGAACAGGTGTGCAGGGAAGTCGGCTGCCGCAGGCTGGGAATTGGAGTTACGGAGGCGGATACGAAGCAGACATTTCCGACGCATCCCAGTATCTTCGGGATATGTATGCACAGCAGATCGCGGCGGAGCTTGCAGCTCTGAAATCTACATATGAGCAGAATTTGGCGGACATCAGTTCCCAGGATGACCTGATTTCCTCCATCTATGCCCAGCAGCGGAACCAGGCGGCAGCCCAGAACGACCTCCAGCGTATGCAGATGAATGAGTACGGCATTATGCGCGGACTGAGCAGCGGCGCTTCCGGCCAGATAGCCCTTGCCCAGAGCGCGGCGCTTCAGGGAAACCTTGCGCAGTTTGGTACGCAGGAGGCGCAGTCCCTCTCCGACAATGCGCTGAACCGCCAGAAGCTGACCATTGCGTACAGAAATGCCGCTGACCAGGCAGCCGCAGAGGGTAACGCACAGCTGGCAAGCGCCCTGTATGACGAGTATGTCCGCCAGCAGGAGCTTGCCTTGCAGCAGCAGGCGGCGGCCCAGGAGCAGGCCAACTGGGAAGCGAAGTTCCAGTATCAGCAGCAGCAGGACAGCTTTGCAAACGCAGCATCCATGGCAGAGCTGCTGGCGGGTTTCGGTGACTTCTCCGGCTATAAGGCACTGGGGTACAGCGATGCCCAGATCGCTATGATGCAGAACGCATACAATGCGCAGCTGGCAGGTTCGACTTTTAATGCGGGAAGTGCTGGAAACGGCACGGGTGGGACGCCCAAAAAAGCAAGTGGAGGCAGCTACGACAACGGAAATCTGACCGCGGCGCAGGTAAAGCAGCTTCAGCAATTCGTTGGTGCGTCCGCTGACGGTCTGTGGGGAAAGAAATCCTCTGAACAAGTCGGAGGGGCAACAGCGAATCAGGCATGGAAAGCATATCAGGCGGCCATGAGCGCAACGGACTACAAGACGGCATCTGCCGCTTTGAAAAGTGCCGGAACCAGTTCCGCGAATCTGCTGACGGCAACAGAGTTTGTTCGCCATAAAAACAGCGGAAATTCCGACTATGCGGCATATCGAACCTACCAGGAATATTTGCAGGATGCGGTATTTTCCGCCCTTGTGTGAGAGGTGAAACGGCGTGAACCTGTCCGAGTTCAGAAAAAACAAATACGGAGACGCCCAGAAGTCCGAGCAGACGACCTTTATCGGCGCGGTGACCGGCGCCAAAGGGGATGCGTTGAAAGAGGTCCATGAGAGCGCACAGAAGCAGGTGGAGGCCCGGAAAAAGGCCTCCGCCTCTCCCGCGTGGACGGAGCGTGTCGGAAAGACTGTCACTGGCGCTGGGAAGGGCAGCGCCGCCGGGTTTACAAACCTCGGCGGCGTTGTTGTAGAGGGCATGAACAAGGTGGGCACCTATTTGCAGTCCAGGAAGGACGCCCAGCAGGCAGTGCAGGACCGTGAGTATCTGGCGAAGTATGAGCAGGATCTAAAGGACGCCATTGCTGCAGGTGACGCTAAGGCTGAGAAAACCGCCCGTGGCCGCATCAATGCCGCGAAGAACCGGCTGAAAACAAACGGTGATATGACGGAATACTACAAGTCTGTTGGCGATACCACCGTCAAGAATATCTACGACACGGCGGATGACCTAGCCGAATCCTCCCAGAGGGACATTTCCAGAGCCAAGCAGGGCGCCGGGAAGGTCGGGCAGTTTGCGGTGGACGTAGGCGTGGCCGGTACGCAGATGGCGGGAGACATTGGACTGGCCCTGCTGACCGGCGGTTCCGCTCTGGCGCCCATGGCTGCACGTTCCTTCGGCTCCAGCTCCCAGGAGGCGCGGCAGTCTGGCGCGACCTATGGTCAGCAGGTGGCCTATGGCGCAGGCAGCGCAGCCCTGTCCTGGGCGACGGAAAAGATCGCCAACGTGGCAGCGCCGTTCAAATCCATGTTTGGTGAGGGCCTCGCAGAAAAGGCCGCGGGCAAGCTGATTGCAAGGTTCGGAGAGAGCGGTGCCGTTCAGGTTATGCGCCGCCTTGCCAATACAGCAGGTGGAAAGGCCGTTCTGTCCGCTATCTCCGAGGGCGGCGAGGAAATGCTAGAGGACCTGGTGCAGCCTATCCTTCAGAGGGCAACCTATGACACGGAAGCCATGGCGCATTACAAGGACACTGACTACTGGGCGAATACTCTGTATGACGGCCTTGTCGGCGGCGCACTGGGCGGAATCGGAAGCGGCTTTGAGCAGGCAGGAAACCGTGTCAGAAAGAACGCATCCGCTCAGAATACAACTGCCGTTCGGAATGGCACCGTGCAGGCCGCAGGAACGCAGGCGGCGCAGACAGATGGTAATTCCATGGGTGCGCAGGAAAGCGGCGTGGAGGGCGTTTCTGGCGGCATTATGGAACAGGAAGTACAGCGGCTTTTCGGACAGCAAAAAGCCGCCTCCCATGGGGAGACGGCGGGAATGCTGAAGGCGGATACATCACTGTTCAACGAAGTCGACGATATAAAAATAGAACCCCCAACGCGGACCTCCACCGAAGTGGTACAGCCCGAAAAAACAGGAGGTTCTAGTATGGACCTGACGCAAACAGAGGGTAGGTTGGCGGGTCCAGCACCCGTGCCATTCTCCGCTGTATCAGGTCCGGTTGAGGGTACGCGTCCCCTCGATTCTGATATTACCATACCACAGGGCGCGGATTCTGTCAAGTTTGGCACCGACGGCCTGGGTGCGGCGGACGCGGGCTTTACCACCCGGGGCATGGAGGGCCAGGAACGGACCAGCCGCCTTGCGGATTCCATGCCGTATGACCAGTATGCGGAGGCCGCCACCGGCATGAGCCGGGAGGACTACGCGAAGCTGTTCCGCTACCAGAGCCAGACGGAGGGGAAGTCCCTCCATACGGCGGAGGAACTGCTGTATTTCCGGCAGGACGGGCAGCGGCGCTTCCTTCTGGATGTTGATCCCAACGCATTTTCCGAGCTGGTGGAAAGCCTGGACGCGGCCACGGCGTGGAACGGGCCGCAGACGGATGCCGCCCGCATGATCGAGACCGAGCTGAAGGGCCGCTCTGTGAATATGGAGATCCCGGAGACAGAGTACATCCATTGGCTGGAGATCATGCGGGAGCATACGACCTCCACGGGCCAGGGCATCCAGGCCAACGCCAAGTGGTCCCGGAACGACAACCCCGGCGGCATGGCGACGGAGCTGGAGGCATGGAAGAACCTGAAAGACAGCGGCCTTTCCGACGCGGAGAAGCAGAAGACCTTCAGCAAGATCGTCCAGTGGGACATGAAGATCGACGGCGTCCAGGAAGGCGATACGGCGGCGCTGAAGGACATTATCCTGTGTGTGGGCCAGGAGCGCGGCGTGCTCAATGCCCTGACCGGGAAGCAGAGCAAGCGGCTCACCGACCGTGCCTCCAAGGCGCTGGACAGCCTGACCTTTGACCAGCTGAAGGAATTTGCCTATTCCTCCACGGTGGCTATGTCCTCCGACAGCACACCGGCCAACATCGGGCAGAAAATCAAGACCATCCAGATTCTGAATATGCTTTCTTCTCCGAAAACCACAGCGAAGAACCTGACGGGCAATACATCTTTCTACGGAATCGACGCCGTGGCGATGGACGGAGCGGCAATTCTGGATATGGCGGTGTCCAAGCTGACCGGGACACGGAGCGTGGCGTTTGAACGGGCTGCCATTGGCAGGGCCAGCCTGGGGGACGCCGCCAAGGCCATGCAGATGTCCATTGCGGAAATTACGCTGGACGTGGACATGGGCGGTGAGAAGACCCGGTACGGCACCGGCAGCAGCCGCACATTCAAGGCAAGTGGGAGGAATTTCATTGGCAAGGTGCTTTCCATGCTGGAGCGCAACCAGAGCTATTTGCTGACGGCGACGGACGAGTTCTACAAGGGCGCTGCCAGAGGCACGGAGAAGGCAACCCAAAGCCTGATTGACCAAGGCAAAATCAAGACCACCGATAAGGAGTATGCCGCAAAGCAGGCGGACCAGCTGGCGAAGTACCGCACGTTCCAGGACGACACGAAAATCTCCGTGGCTATCCAGCAGATTCACGACATCCTGAATCTGGCGGGCGTGGGAGACAGCGGAAAGACCATCAAGGGCCAGACCGTTCATGCTTTCGGCGCCGGTGACATCGTGGCGCCGTTTACCCGTGTTGCGGGCAACCTGGTATCCCGCGGGCTGGAGTACAGCCCGGTCAACGCCGTCAAGGGCTTGTTGGAGATCGTCCAGCAGGTGGCAAAGACCGCCGGAGGGCAGAATGTGGACCCGGCGGCACAGGCCAAGGGAGTCTCTGACCTGGCCCGGGGCATGACAGGGACCGCCATTGCCTATGGATTCATGTTGCTGGCGCGGTCTGGTCTGCTGCGGCAGGCGGAGGACGAGGCGGACGAGGACGTGGCGGCGCTCAATCAGAGCGAGGGCATGACCGGCACACAGCTGAATCTGACAGCCACCCAGCGTGTGCTCAGCCGCGGCAGTGCGGAGTGGAAGGCCGGGGACACTCTGGTGGACCTCAGCTCCATCGAACCGTTGAACCTCCTGATGAATCTTGGCACAGAAATGGCGAAATCCCCGGAGAATCCCATTGTGTCCTCTTTCAAGTCCACGCTGGATTCGTTCGGTGATGCTTCTGCGGAGCTTCCTGTTTTGCAGAGCATCGGAGAGTTCGGCAAGGATGTCTTTGTTTACGGCGGCGACTGGAAGGAATCTGCCGTAGAACAGGCAGGAAAGACTTTAGTGTCCTCCGTGACGCCAAACGTCGTGAGCGCCCTTGCAAAGGGATTGGATGACCGGCCGCGGAATGTCTATACCGGGGACAGCCTTGCGGACATCATCGTGGACAGCTTAAAAAACCGGGCGCCAGTCCTGCGGGAGACCCTGCCCGGGAGCGTCAACACCATGGGCGAGGAAAAGACCTATCAGGGCGGCAAGGTGGATAATCTGGTAAATGCCCTTATCAGCCCGGTTGGCGTCAATACCTACACCCAGAGCGACGTTTCCAAGGAAATGCAGAGCGTCCGGGAGAGCACCGGGGACGCCACCTTCTATCCCACAAAGCGCATTCCGTCTGAGCTGGAGTACACGGACGGCGACGGAAGGAAGCACGTCGAGAGCCTTTCCTATGAGGAACGGCAGGCGTTCCAGCGTGACCGCGGCGCCTATACCATGACGACCTATGCGGACGTGACGGGCACCAGCGCCTACAAGAATGCCGGCGACGAGCAGAAGGCGGAGCTGCTGAACCTTGCAGGCGAGTATGCCTATCAGCTGGCAAAGGCAAATGTCCTCGGCGAGGACGCCGTGGATCAGTGGGTCTTGAACGCCAGAAATGCCAGAAAGGACATCGGCGTCAGCACCGGGGAATACCTGGCCCTGTACAAGAAGTACGGCAGCAGTGTTATGAGCGGAGAGGGATACGAAAAGACCAAGCAGGCGATTGCAGCCGGCCTGAGCGTGGACGAGTATGCCGCTATGCGGAAGGGACTGGATGCAGACGGAAACGGCGGCGTGAGCCAGAAGGAAGCACAGGCATATTTGGACGGACAAGGCTTTACCACAGGGCAGAAAGCAGACCTCTGGACGATCATCAATAAATCCTGGAAGAAGAACCCCTATCAGTAAGAAACAGCCCTCCCGCTCATGGGAGGGCCGTTTTTTATTCAGCCGCAGATGGTGGCACGCAGTTGCTGGAGCTTCGTAATCACATCACAGAGCAAATCGCCCTGCAAGGACAACTCCTCCATCATGGAACACGGTTCAGCACAGTTTTCAGTGCCTTTGTGGCCGTCACCAACCACAGTGCTAAGAATGCAGTTGACGGTGGACTGCGCGGACATGAGCATATCCCGATGCTTCTTCAGAATGTCGCAGGCAGAGGGCGGATTGCAGCAGGGAGTGCAGGCTGCATCATCATTGTTGGGAAAGATTCCATTTGGATTCATGTTTTTTCCTCCATCATTTTTACGCCTGTTGGCGGTATTCTATGTACTTTTTGGGCGTTCCGCTTTTGGTCAGCTTCACTTTGACGATGCGGACTTCCATCCCGACAGACACCAGAATAGCGGACATGGTGCGCCGGTCCGTCTCGTTGGTGATCTCCATTGGAATGCGAGTCCAGTCATCCATCTGTTTTTCCTCCGAGTTTTTCCTTGATCCATTCGCAGTACATGAGGGCGTCAATAAGCTCCTCCTCCAGGTAGGTTAAGCGAGTCACCATGTCCGCCGGATTTTCTTCCAGGCCATGCCCGTATGTATCAATGCCCTTTTGCCGCTGCCGGGCGGCGATGACCTCAATGTTTTCCCAGTATGGATTGCTCATTGGATATTCGCTCCGATCTCCTGTTTCAGGACATCCCGCAGGTCTGTCACGTTGCAGTAGCCCTTTGCGATACTGTCTGATAGGTCATCAACCTCTTTCCAGACGCGTTGCAGGCCCTCCAGGTCATAGCCTTCCTTGTCCCGCAGGACGGTAAACAGGATGCTCCAGGCGAGGCGGATTGCCTCCTGCTGGCCCTTCTCCTTCGCACGGTTTACGTCCGCTTTTGTGACGGGCTGGCGGTGCGGGTTCACCCGCTTTTTCTTATGCTTTGGCATTGGTTCCCTCCAAATCCATCTTTACTCCGCAGTTGGGGCAGAACTTAAAATCTTGCGTGTCGTTGTCGCAGTAGTTCCACTGCATACCGCAACAAGAGCAAAACATATAATCTTCATTGTCATTCCACCGCCCATGCACCACAGGGGCAACATCGGCGGCCGGCGCCGCATTGATTATTCCAATCACTAGGTTATATGCTTCCGCACCATCCATCTGCTTTAACTCCGCCGCTGGCTTCTGGCGGTAGGACAGCCACAAAAATCCGTAATCATCAACCAAATATGCAATGAGATACCTTCCAATCAACGCGAGGTATTTCCCTTTGTCCCAGTAGCAAATCCGCCAGCAAGATTTCGATTTATCAGAAAGATCTTCGATCCACACCGGCTCCCCGTCCATCTCCCGCAGCTCTTCCAGCGTCAGTGGTTCGTTCAACTTGTTACGGTCTGTAACGGTTTCCTGCTGCCGGAGGGCGGAGATCGCCATTTCTATTGCTCCCGTATAGCTAAGCCCGTCCTCACGTTCATCCCAGTCCATAGACCATTTATAAACCGGATATTCAAGAATTTTGGCCGCATCTTCTCTGGTCATCCCTCGTCACCGCCTTTCAATACATTCTGCATTGTGCTGTGTATGCCGCAAATCGCTCCTCTTGAAGGTCGTAAGTCTCCTTTACGATCTCAAAACCTGTGAAGTCAAGTCCCATGTCATAGGCGGCTATTCGTGAGCTTCCGGAGCCAAGATGCGTGTCAATGACCTTATATCCAGGCTCTGAAAAATTGCGAAATAACCAGCGGTACAATTCAACTGGCTTTTGGCAGGTATGTATTCGCTTCTCATTCAAAGCCTTGTTTCCTTGCATTTTCGTTCCGTTACCGGGCGTTCCCTGGCACATCCCGTTCCACATGAAACGGAATATCCTGGTTGCCTTGTTGAATGACGTCCATGCAAGTTCTGCGTCCGCAAACTTTATGCCTTCAGGATGACACTTGTCCCACACGATCCAGCACTGGGAATCCCGCGCAATCTCTTTCACGAAGTAATTGCCACCGAAAATAATCTGGTTTTTGGAGATTCTGAAAAGTTCGTCGAAGTATTCTTGCCCGGTCTTGGGCTGTGACCACATTTCCGTATTGTGCTTCGGATGTGGTCCAACGCCTCCTTTGCTCTTCCCGGTTATATATCCGCCTGCAGTTATGTCACCATATACGGGGTCAACCACGCCTAAATCAAAACACTGATCCGGCATCTGCTTCATGGCTTTAACACAGTCTTGAAGGAATGTTACGCTACGTGCCATCAGCCCTCACCGCCTTTCAGCGCCGCCTCCGCCTCCTCGCGGGTCATAAAGACGGCTTTGCCAAAATCCTCCGGCCAAAACTCACGCACAGCCTTGCCCCAATCGTCATACACGCACTTTACTATCACCTTTGCAGTGGACCTGTCCCAACGATTGACAATAGTGATTCTTTTGCATTTTGTTTCTTCGATACCATCAGGGCTATCACTGGTCAGGACAAATAATCTATCCCCTCTTCTGCACGGCAGCACCACCAGCCGCCCGTCTTTCTCGGCCTGAAGAAGATCTGCCTGATGCTCAAAGAACTCTACGGCCCTGTCAAAGCTCCGGTCCTCGTGAAGCATCGTGTTGTGGCAGGAATAGCACTTCATCTGGTACACTCGGTTCTCCTCGTATGTAATACGGGCTTCTCTCCCACACCAGGGACATGTAATGATTTTAAGAGCCATGCTCACGCCTCCTGTATGGTGACTTCCACGCGGGGGGCGGCATTTGTGTAGACCTTCCAGCAGCGGTCAATCTGCACGGCGGAATCGTCCGGGTATGCGTGGCCGTTCAGAGCGTCCAGGATTGCCTTTGCCACGTTGTCGGAATCCGGGCGTGATGTATGGAAGGTGCCCTCCATGGCGGCACGCTTCTTCTTGGATGCGCTCTTTGGGATGGGGAAGTAGGCCATGATGGTGGCTTTCAGAGGGATGCCGCCGGGAAAACCCTGTCCGCTCTGCGTTTTCCAGCAGAGGCACACTTTTTCTTCATATGCGGCGGTTTTATCCGGTGTATAGGCGTGGCCTGTACGGGTGAATCTGGGGCGCCCCTTTCCAACAGGGGCGCCGGGGACGGTGAATTTAATTTCCATGGCTTGCACCTTCTTTAAAAAAACCAGAAAGCAGATTAAGTACCAGCCAGATACCTGCGGCGATGCCCCATTTGAACTTAAGGCCAAAGCACAGGCAGATTAAATAAATAACTCCACAGGTTACAAAAAACGAAACTGCAATAAGCCCTAAAACCAAAGCAATGATTAGAATAACGTTTTTCATTTTTTCATTCTCCTATAAATGGATTATCGGCGTCATCGCCGGTCAGCTCGGTAAACTGCACCTGGGAATCTGCGTTCGCCTCGCTCTCCCATCCGCACAGCCAGTTCACATTGCCCTGGTAGTAGCGGCGGGAGCGGATGTCGAATTTCAGGTTGATAATGCCTGTGACGCCATAGGCGCGGTTTGCGAGGATTTCCAAAGCAGCGTCAAATGGGGAATCCTCGTCCTCGATGCGGGAGACTGCAAAGGTGTTGTCTGCTCGGTTTGTGATGTCGGCAGAGCCGGAAACATCGTCGCTGTCTCCCTTGCTGCCCTTCTGGGTGCCTCCCTTGCGGCGGTGGGCTACCAGGTGGACGTGACTGCTGGTCTCATGGGCGAAGTCTACCAGCTGGCCTACAAAGGCGGATTGGGCGTTGTACTTGTCCTCACCAGGAAGGGAAACGGTCATCAGGTTATCCAGGACGAACACGGAGCATCCGAAGCGCTTCTTTGTGTAACGCATCAGACCAATCAGTTTTTCCGGCTCATGGACGCCGGATGCTGTGTTATCCAGAAGAAACAGTTTGTCCTTCCACCAAAGGTCAATCTGGCGGGCAACCTCCAGGCGGACGTTCCAGACAGATTTTCCGGTTTCCGTGACTTCCTCCACAAGATTGTCCGGCCCTGCCGCCATGGTCAGCAGCCATGCCTTATACCGCCACGCAGGAAGCTCCCCGGAGTATACACAGACCTTGCGGCCCTCCCGGATGGCGGACAGGATGGGCAGGCCGATCATGGTGGACTTGCCCTCCTTCCGCTTGCCGGTCCAAACGGATACCTCCCCTTCATACAGGCCGCCGATCAGCTTGTCAAGCTCCGGAATGCCGGACTTGGCGTGTGGTATCTTCGCCATGTCGACCTTCTCCACGCTGGATATTTCCAGCAGGCCATAGGGCGGCAGCTCGTCCGCGTCTTTCCATAGGCTTTCCACGGCCTCCATGCCGTGCTTGTCCTGAAGCTCCCGGATGGATGTGCAGCCGTGGTACACGCTGTTTGCGGTGATGCAGACCTCAACGGATGGCACCTGCTGGCGCACAGCGTCTGCCAGAGCGCGTCTTTTCGCCTCGTCCGCTCCAACGACCAGGACAAAGTGGAACGCTTCCAGGAAGTCACGAGCGCCTTTTAGATTGGCTTTTGACAGCCCCAAAGGAAGGGCGGCGGCATTGATTTGAATGACAGCGGCGTCCTCTAGGTCCGTGCAGAGCCACAGGCCGTCAGGGTAATCCGGATCCATGAAGCGGGGTTCATATACGAGGTATTGAGAAGCGTCCGGCAATAATGTGCTCTGCATGGGTTATCGCCTCCTCAGAATGGCAGTTCCGCGTCTTCCTCGCCAATTTCCGCAAATCCTGCGCTTTCCTGCGTCAGCGACGCTCTGTTTTCGGTAGGTGTGGATGCCGTCGCACACGGGATGGTATCTGCGGTCATGATGAAGTCCACCAGCATATCCGTATAGGTCTTTCCGTTGTATTCGCGGCTCTCCACAATACCGGTGCAAAGGATGTGGTCTCCTTTTCTGAGATTTGCAATCAGGCTTGAAAAGGCTCCATAGCTCTTAATGGTGATAAATGCGGCTGTTCCGTCCTTGCGGTTGAACGCACGGACGGAGGCAGCTCCGAAGAACTTTCCGCTTTTTGTGGAGCGGAGTTCACCATCCTGGGAGACAAGCCCGGCGAACAAGCCTGTCTCCCGGGCCTCTCCCTGCTTGCTGTAATCGGTGATTCCCTTGATATACATGGTCAGGCCTTCTTTCCGCTGTCTCTGGCTTTCTCAGCGCACTTCCAGCACAGTTCCCGGCCAAAGGCCTTTTTGGTCATGGCCGCGATCTGGGGCGGAGTATAACTCCTTTTGCCGTCGTTATGGGGCAGAATGTTGTATTTACAGTCCGCGCAGGGGATGATCGCAAAGAGCTCGTCCTCCGCCTCCTGCTTGGCACTGTCGGCGTCGGTGACATCGTCCAGACAGAACAGCCCGTTGAGGGCATACTTCCGGGCATAGCTGGAGGCGGTGCCGGTGATCTGGCTGTCGTCCATGCCCTTTTTCGCCTCTGCTTCCCGGGCGCAGGCGGTGGCCTGGATGGTATGCAGGCCCTCTGTGTCGCTGACGATGGCGGTGGCCACCACATAGAACCGGCCATTCGCCTCCTGGATGGTGTCTGTCATGGTCAGCACCAGGCTGTGCTTTTTCAGCAGCGGCTTGGCCGCTTTCAGGATATCTTCACAGGAGCGGTATTTATAGCCGCCGAATTTGTTGGTGCGGGCCTTGGGGGCCTTCAGCTCCGCCTGCACACTGGCAAACCGCTGTAAAAAGGTGTTTTCTGACATAGGGACTCCTTTCATTTCCACATTTTCCTGTTGGTGATGGTGTCGCCGTCCATCCAGTCATCTATCTGCTGTTCCTCCTCAGCTGTCAGACCGTCGGCAAATTCGGTCAGGCGTCCAAGAAGGGATTTCCGGCAGTCATCGCATAACCGCGCTCCCGCATACATGGGTTCTCCGCACTTTGGGCAGTCGCAGGCGTGGGATAAGCTGTCGCACCCGCAGAGAGGACAGACTTCATCGACGTATTCCCGAGTAAATTCACCGACGGTTTCCCGGTGATGGACTTTTGACGGCCTGTCGAAATATGCGCCGCAGTAATCACATAAATAGCGGATCATGTTCAATCCTCCGCATCCCGTACAAATGCCTCTGCGGGCGGGATCCCGATTGCTGCACTGATGATCTCCTGCCTTTCCTTCGGCACAAAGCATTTGCCGGAGAGCGTGTAATACATAGCCCCGTAGGAGATGCCGCAGGCGTCCGCAAAGGCGCTGACGGAGCCTCCATATTCTTCTGTGATGATGCGGCGAATGGCGGGATATACGCATGTAACCTGCCTTGGCTTTGTCATTACGCAGCCCAGGAGGTCTTTATGGATGGTCGCGGAGGTATAGCCAAGTTCCCGGCCTATTTTGCTCCAGCTGCTCCCGTCCAGGCGCATTTCAAAGGCTTTCAGCCTCTCATGCTTTGTCATTGCTTCCTCCCTTGGAAGGAACCGCCCGTTTTTGTGGGCGGTTTTCGTGTTTTCCCGTTCAAAATTTCCTCCTTTTATTCATCATACGAATCGCTGACAAAAACGAGTTTATACTTACTGTTCTTCCTTGGCTTCTTCCGGCTGGTGGCCTTCAGGACAGAAGTCACGTCCACGCCCAGCATTCTGGCAAGCTCCCAGGCGCTGTCTGCGATGGCGTATGGTAGCTCAAATTTATCCTGCGTAACGGCCATGTAGATTGGGTGGTACATCAGGTATCTCCTATCCTTTCTTGGTGTCGTACTTGCTGAAATCCGGCTCCGATTTGGATATCTTTCGGTTATTACACCACCTCTGGAGATGCCGTATTTCCTTTGGAGCATGCGGCTTGTCATAGATCATCACATAGGGGTCATATCCCATATCCCGCAGGGTATAGATGCGGTATAGGTTTTCCTCCATGGTAGTGTCATTTCGCCGCCGCCTCATATTTCCTCAAATCCATCAAGCACTTCCTGGCCGGGAAGTACGCCGTCCTCCATCCACAAATGAAACACGTCGCGGCCCGTTGTGCCCGCTCTCCATGAGCCTTGCATTTTTCCGCGGCGTTGCCGCTCCTCAAGCATACGATCAAAGGCCCTGATATACATTTCTTGATATTTCGGATAACGAGCAAATTCTCTTTGTCGGCCAGCCGTGCCCGCCATGGGGCAACCGATACACCCAACCCGAGAGAAACCGCACCCATAGAGGGGATTTACCGGGATTTTTTCGGCATCGATGTAGTCCCAAACGTCCGCGTCCGTCCATTCGATAATCGGGTTACATACCATTTTCGCTTTGATTGTGCAAGTCTCAAAAAGACGGCGGCGGTCGTCGTTGTCGTTGTTGAGGATGATTTTTTTCGTGGGGTCGGAGGGCATGGTCTCATAAATCCCGCGGGTGTTTTTCCGCTTTGTGGACTCCGCCCAACGGACGCCCGTCGTAATAAACCGCCCAGCACCGCCGCGCTCTTTGAGTACGGAGCAACAGTAGCGGACGAGCCGCGTCGGCGGAATGAGCTTTTGCGGGATCAGGTTCCACATGGAGGTACGGACGCCTTTATATACGGGCATATTCACAAAACACTTGATACCCTTGTCCTCGAGGCGGCGGAGGTCTTGTCGGATAAAATAGACCGTCTCGGGGGCGTCTGCGGTGGTGTGGCTGTGCATGACTTCAAACGGTATTCCCGCTCGCTCGGCGAGGTGAACGCAAACCGAGCTATCTTTTCCGCCCGAGGTCGTAATAACGAGAGGGAGCTTGTAGAATTTGAGGGACATATCCGACGCCTCGCGGAGGCGGACGATTGCCTTTTGCTCAAGGTCCATCATGCACCTCCTTGGCCCAGCCCATGAAGTTCTCCCGGCAGCAGGTGCCGTCCGGCTGTTTCTCGCAGAAATCACGGGCAGGGCAGATCTCGCAGCCGCCAGCAAAGAAGTTCATCCAGACCGTTTCAAGGTCAAGACCGAGAAGATAGGCGGCCAGATTCGTTTGCTTGCCCATAGCTCACTCCTCGCACCAGTAGACGGCGGCGGCCTGTCGGCCAAGCTGCTCCGCTTCGTAGTGGCTCCCGACACAGATGTCCAGGTGATTACCCTTGACGCCGGTATCGTTGGCTACCAGCGTCCGCAGGCCTTCACCGTCGCCCAGGTCCACCAGGACGGTGCTGCCCAGGGGAATCACATCCGGATCCACCGCACAGGTAGCCCAGGCCAGGGCCGGGGTGCCGTCGGCTGCGATGCCGTTCCCGACGCCGCAGATATGCGGGTACTTCTCGTTACAGTAAAATGTAATGGTGCAGTCCTCGATCACATGAGACCGGGCCAGCAGGGCGGCTTCAATGAGCTCATTTTCGGCTTCTTCCGGTTCTTCGGTCGGCTCCACGGCGGTTTCTTTGGCCGTAACAACCACGGGTGGGCCTACGGGATATGTATCGCCTGCCTTTGCGTGAACAGCCGTGTTGGCGATGATCAGGACGATGATGCAGCCAACCAGAATGGCGTATGTAAGGTGCTTCCACTGGGAGGCCGCCAGCTCAGCCTGATACACCTGCCGCCGGGGCATCCGGCGGGCTTCCTGTTCGGCAATCTCCCGGACAGCGGATTCCATAGAGGAGTTCCATGCGTGGCCGCTGCGGCCTTCTAATGCAGTCACACGAGCCTCCAGCCGGCGGATGCGCTTTGACATTTTCTCGCTCATGCGATCACAGCTCCTTTTCTGCCCAATACCCAGAAATCAAGTTCTTGGGCTTTTCTTTTGCGGAAATAATTGCAAATTCCGGCCACATGGAAATCCTGACGGAAAGGCCTCCAAAGACTCCATATCCTTCGCCAGCCTCGATGCCCCAGCCAGCCTTGATGCCCCAGCCAGCCTTGATGCCCTCGCCAGCCTTGATGCCCTCGCCAGCCTCGATGCCCTCGCCAGCCTCGATGCCCTCGCCAGCCTCGATGCCCCAGCCAGCCTTGATGCCATCGCCAGCCTTGATGCCCCAGCCAGCCTTGATGCCCTCGCCAGCCTTGATGCCAAAGCCAGCCTCGATGCCCTCGCCAGCCTCGATGCCCTCGCCAGCCTCGATGCCCCAGCCAGCCTTGATGCCCCGGCCGGCCTTGATGCGTTTTACAGAAACACCAGCAGAAAACACCAAATGTCCAGCAAAAATAATGGTTTTCTCCGGATCATTGACGTCTTCTTCGTATGTACGAACGTCATTCGTTGGGCCAACCTTATTAAGAAGCCATTCTCCGAAATCGAAACGGCCCTCATCAGCGCAGCGGTCAAGGACTTCCTGATATTCCGCTCCATCGGGGAATACACGCTGGAATTCCCTTTGCCCCTCTCGGCAAGCTCCCAGGTCCTTCAAATACTGCAAAGTGATCTTAAAATTGCCTTTCATGTTTCCTCCTTGATTTTCGGCCCAGCCTGCTGTATAATGCAGAAAAGAGCCTTTTCGTTGTTGTTTAGGTGCCTGTCCCCGTTCCTGTTCCAGCAGGAGCGGGGATCTTTTATCTTCTGGCGCAGTCTCTGAGCTTCAGCCATTCTTCATCAGGCAATCTCCGACTTTAGGGCCGCGGATGATGGCACCATTGCAATATCTCATTGCTTGCCATCTCCGCACATGCAGCGGGCCAGGGTGGCGGCGCTGATCCGGCTGTTCACAAACGGGAACAGGCGCTTGACGGTTCGGCGGTCGGAGATTCCTGTAAATCTGGAAACTTCCGAGATGTTCAGGAGGTTCTTGCCTCCTGTGAATTGGAGAATCTGTTCCAGGTTCTCCCGGTATGCGAATGACTCTGACATGATGTTTCTCCTTTGTCGTTGTTGATGGGGTGGATGGGAAACCAGCACAAGTGGCGGCATGGCTTCCCTTGTCGCCGCATCAGGCATTTCTTCCGGCGAATGTACTTGTAATTCATGCCCCGGTCATGGTAATCACACCAGGCCACCGCATTGACCGGGGACCATCCGGGGGTGTACGCCGGGCGCTTCTTTTTGCGCTTCATGCCGTCGCGGCGCCGGAGAGAAACAGATTGATGAAATACTGCTGGCCCTTGCCGGTGACAAGCGTTGTTTTCTTGACGCTGATGCTGCCGTTCGGCTCCTGAACGGTTCGCTCCTTGATTTTGAACCAGCCGCGTTCCATACTCCGCTGCGTCGGCATGTTGTAATCATTTCCGGTTCGCTTGATCAGATAGCCGTTGTCCCGCAGAAACATGAACAGCCGGTTTTGACCAATGGGGACGCCGTTCTGCTTCAGCAGCTTCGCAAGCTCGCCCACCAGGATGGAGGAATGGGACGCGGAGACGGCATCCGCGAAGAGGACCTTGGGCTTGTCCGCCTCGGCCTGGGCTTCCAGCGCCAGCCGGGCGGCCCGCTCCTGCTTGATGGTCTCCAGTAGCTTGATGGTGGTGTCCGGGTCAGCCAGCATCTTCTCCACGGTGTCCGGTGTGGCATACATCCCGTGGCGGCGGATGGTGGGGAGGACTTCGGAGGTCACCCACTTGCGGAAAGGCTTTGCCTCCGGCTTGTCCGAACGAAGGATGACGTTGTACAGGCCGGATTCGTTGATGATGGTCATTTCCTGCTTTCCGCCAAGGGTGTCAATCTGGCTGACACCCTTTTCGTCAGCGTCCAAACGGTCAGCAACCATTCTGCTGTTGTGCATTCCGAGAACTTGACACACATCTTTCAGGACGAACCAGGGTTCGCCGTCCTTCTGAATGGTGCGGACCTCGCTGCTGTTGTAGTTGAAAATCTGAATTTCGTTCATATGGCTCCTTTCCTGATCTGTTCACAGTACAGCACAGCCCATGCTTGCAAAATGAGTTGTGTGGTGATGATTTGTGTTATATAATGTAGGTGCGCGTAGAATTGTTGTTTGGTGGTGTTGGTTAATGACGAAGAAGCAGGCCAACGGATTGCGAAGGGCAAAAGCTGGGGTTCACCTGGACAAATTGAATCAGCAGGATAGGGACGTACTTCTTCATCTGGTGGGACAAGACCTTGTAGAAAGCCGCTGCGATATTGGCGGCGATGGATTTTTCCTGATAACGGAAACAGGAAAACAGATGCTTAGTGACAGGTGGAAAAAGGCGGTACGGCAAATAGCAGCTGCTCTTGCTGCTATCGCTACACTCGCAATAGGCCTAATTGGATTGCTAAACCAGTTAGGTTTACTGTCAGTGCAAGCAAAGTAATTAAAAGCGTGATGTACCAGGCCCAATCTGGGATTTTCATGTTGGTGCCTCCTGAAAGGGTGATTGAATGGGAACGCGGGAAATAGAAGAGCTGAATAATCAGAGGAAACAGGAAGCACTAGAAGAAGAAATGCGTCAGAAGAGCGCCAAGGATAAAGCCGCAAAGCGCTTCAACTATGTATTTGAAATACTTCTTGTTCTTCTGAGCGTTATCTTCGGCTCCCTGCTGGAGCACTTCGGCGGAATCGTCGATATTGCTATCAAACTTCTGCATGGATGACCTCCTGAAAGGGTGATTTTGTGGGGACAAAGGAAATTGAGGAGCTGAATAAGCAGCGGACGCAGGCGGAACAGGAGCGAAAAGAGCGTGAGAAATCCAGAAAAGAGGATATTCGTTACTGGATTACCACGGCGATTGCCGCGGCTGCGCTTGTCAAGTCATTCTTGCCAGAAATATCCGCAGGGCTGGCATGGCTATTGAAATTATTAGGGCAATGATGGAAATCCACAGTGGGAAGTCCGGGTGGTTCTCCTGGAATTGCCTGAATCTCTTTCGCATGAGATACCTCCTGAAAGGATGATTGGGATGAAGAAACTCTCTGAGATTATATGGAACTCAATAGGCTTTTTGCTTGGTGGGTTTTGGGCATTGATTCCGCTATACTTGTTTGCATCGTATCTATTTAAACAATTTGGACTAAGTGCATCTTTATCTGAAAAATTAGCAGTTCTTGTGATAACTGCAATTACTGTCGGTTTTGGCGGCGTTGCACACGAAGAAGATGCCTGTAAGGCAATACAATCAGAGCAAAAAGGAGAAACAGTACGATTACAAAACGAGATAGCAGTACTCAATAAAAACATTCGCCAAATTTGCGCGGAACGAGATTCATTGGCTTCTAAATTGGAAGAATCGAAGAGGGTATTCCGAGAATTTGCGGAGGATACTGCACAGTCGTCACCGTGGCTTGCAAGAAAATTTACTGATGCTGTTGCGTTGGTGGATGGGGAAGTGGTTTCGCATTTGCGGGCGAAAAAGAATCCGGCGCTTAAGGCGGCAGAACAAATTAGAGAGATGTCAAGGGAAAAACGAGAAATACTGCGCCGAAGCAAAGAGCTTGAGTATCAGCTTCAATTTTACGAAGGCCTATTCCCTTGGCTTGAGGAGTTCAAGACGGTACCCGCTGATAAGGCTGCAGAATATGTCCATTCCACAGAAGATGGCGAATATGACAGGGTTCGAAACTGGTTGTCCCCGGAAGAATACTTTAACTTATCTACAATTCAAAGAAATCAGCTTGCGCTTGACAGGTACATGAGCCGGAAAAAGACAGACTGGGATGTTGGAATTGAGTATGAAAGATATATCGGGTATCTTTATGAGATTTCTGGATTCCGTGTAACCTATAACGGTGCAACGCAAGGACTAACCGACATGGGCCGTGATATTATCGCTTCTGATGGAATGAAAACATTGGTCATACAGTGCAAACGATGGGCAAAGGAAAAGGAAATCCATGAAAAGCATATTTTCCAGCTTTACGGAAGCACTGTTCTAATGAATCTTGAAACTGGAGGAAAATGTAGTGGGGTGTTCGTGACAACAGCGCATCTATCGGAACTTTCACGCAAATGCGCGAAATACTTGGGGATAGAATTTGTTGAAGAGAAAGCATACGATAACTACCCACTCATAAAGTGCAACGTTTCAAAAAGTGGAGAAAAGATATATCATTTGCCATTCGATCAGCAATATGACCGTGTCCAAATTTGTGGGAAAGATGGGGCAATGTTTGTTCGCACCGTTCAAGAAGCGGAGAATAACGGATTTAGACGGGCGAAGCGATGGGTGCCTGAATTGGATTTTTGATTAGTTTGCTCTGGATTTTCTGTTGGTCGACTGGATTCCAAGTGTGACCAGATAGCGGATCAGCTCCGAATAGGGACGGCCTGCGAAGCGGTCCGTTTTCTTCAGCTCCTCCAGCTGTGCGCCGATGTCATCCGGGAAAGATATGGTGATGCGTTTCATGTCTGTCATGGATATGCTCCTTTCTGGTGATGTACTTTTCTGATATTACGAAAAGTGGTGTACTGTTGCCATGATAAATCAAAAAGCGGTGTACTTCAATTGGCAAAACAGCCAATAAAGTACACCACTTTTTGACATCACTACACCACTTTGCTATTGACGAAGTGGTGAACTTGTGTTAAAATCTGCATTATAAAGGAGGGATAGCATGGCAACAGAGAAACCGAGGTTTTCCATCACAATGGACAACGACCTTCTGAGCCAGGTGGAGGACTATCAATTCAAAAACCGCTTCAAAAGCCAAAGCAAAGCCATCATCGACCTTGTGCGGTGCGGACTTGCGGAACTTAACGGAGAAGAAGACAACAAAAAAGCCCCGTCCGTATCGGACGAGGCTATGGAAGTCGCCGAGGCCTACGACGGCGCAGACTCTGGCATACAGTACAGTATACGGAAGCTGCTGGACCTTGAAGTCCAGGAGATCAGGATGGTGGCACGCGGCAACCGGGTGAAGCGTCTCAGCGGCAAACCTGACGCAAGGGAGATTGACAAAGCAATCAGCGAGACTCCAAGCGAGACATGACAAACGGCTCGAATTGCCGCATGACTTCCCGCTCCAATGGATGGGACAGAAACTTTCCCCGCGTGCGGAGCTGCTTCATCCTTTTCGCTCGAAATTCCGAGGCCTGGTGTGAGATGCCGCACAGCAGAGAAATCTGTTCCACCTCAACCGCGTCCAATGCGTTCAGGACACAGGCCGGAGCCAATATGCGGGCCGCAAACTGGTTCGCCTGCGTTTCATCCGCGGAATCTCCGGGGGCCGGTTCACGATTCATGATCGTATACTTCCCCTCGCCGACATGTCCCAAAACGATGTGCCCTATTTCGTGCGCAATCGTAAATCTCTGGCGGGTTTCCGGTACGCTGTTGCTGTAAAATATGTACGGCACATCACGATAAAGGACGGTAAAGCCATCTGCTTTCTCCGTCTGCTCCTGAAGCCGGAATGCGGCAATGAGTTTCCACCCGGCGTCATAGGAATACAGTTTGCAGCCCAAACGCCTGCATATGGCCCGGATGTCCACAGGCAGGATGTCCACATGACAGTCAATCAGTATCTGCCACGCCGCGTTTCTTGCGGTTTGGTAATCTTTGTAGCTCAAAATAATACACCTCCGCAAAAAATTGTAGAGGTGCAGTAGTTGATTGTCTCTATGTAAATATTGGTAATATTGCCATCCAAAAATAAAAAACCGCCAGGGGGTGGAGCCCCTGACGGTCTATGATGAACCCAGCAACAACGACGAAACCAGGAGGACGGGAAGAACCACGCCCTAATCATCGTTCACAGTATAGCACGGCCTTCAGACGCTTGCAAGCAAAAATAAGACTGGAGGTTATGCGACCATGAAAAATAAATCGAAATACTATGTGCGGCCGGACGGAACCCACGAGGCCATCAGAACCATCAACGGCAGGCGGGTGGCGTTTCGGGGCAAGAGTGACAGGGAGGTTGATCGGAAAATCCTTGAATACAGCGAAAAGCAGGAGACAGGGAGGAAATTCCCAGAGATCGCGGACGAATGGGAACGGGAGCATGAAAAGGAAGTCTCTGAATCTACCCGGCGCGTTTACTCCTTCGCGGTGAAGCGGCTGAAAAAGGCTTTTCCGGGCCTCGCGTCAGAAGTCCGACCGCTGGATGTCAAGCGCTATATTGCCGCATTTGAGCGGGAGGGCAGGGCGGCTAATTCCGTGCAAATCGAGTTGGCCGTGTGCAAGATGATTTTTGCCCATGCTGTCCTGTCCGGGGACATTGATGTGTCTCCGGCGGCGGAGGTCAAGCGGAGCCGGGGGCTGCCTACAAAAAAGCGGGAGGCTCTGACAGAGGAGCAGGAGGACGCCGTAAAGGCCGCTGGCATCGCGCAGAAGGGCCGATGGTGGATGTTTGGGTATCTGTTGCTCTATACCGGGATGCGGCGCGGAGAGGCCCTTGCACTGTTTTACAGCGACATCGACCGAAAGGCCGGAGTGATTCATGTGACCAAGAAACTCTCCTATGCCTGCGGGCAGTATCCAAAGCTGGAAGATCACCTGAAAAGCGAAAACGGGCGCCGCGACATTCCGCTTCTGCCGCCCTTGGCCGATGCGCTCCCAAAGAACAGGATTGGCCTTGTATTCCCAGGAGAGGACGGCGGATTTATGCGGGCGTCTGAGATCACGAAAAACTGGCGGGCATACTGCCGGGACATCGGTCTGAACGAGATCCAGCGGACGGATGAAGGGAAGATTGTGGAGACATTTCCCATCACACCGCACTGCTTCCGGCACAGCTTTGCGACCATCTGCTACGAGGCGGGACTTGACCCCAGGCAGGCGGCCCAGATTCTCGGAGACACGCCGGAAGTGCTGGAGGGGGTGTATACCCATCTCCGGGACGGAAAGAGGCAGACGGCGGCGGAGAAGCTGGAGGCGCACTTTATGGAAACCGCTTCCAACTAATTTGGAAATAGATGGAAGCTATATGTAAAGCAAAAATACTTTCGTGTGTAGAATTGGAAAAATTTGGGCTGATTTTTGTGTAGATTTTGTGTCGTAACAATATCTCAAACCACGACAGTTTTCCACAATTTTGCATTTTGTTGAAAACCATGTATCCTTAGAGCCCCAGTTGATTCAATGCGATTTTGTATCGAATCGTGTGATATTGAGAAATCGTGTAAATTTAAGACTTTTGTAACAATTCCTGCTGGTTTGGTTAACAACTCTTCTGTATTGTAATACTTGCAAGAGACAAAACTTCTTTTCATCCAATCTTCCAAAAATAGAGACCAGGGCCAGCCTCACGGCTGGCCCTGGTCTCTTTCAGGGCTTTTGGGTGTCGAAACCAGTGGTATTTGCGGGGAAAGTGTGGTATCCTTTATTCAGCATTTGCAGACTGGACAGCCAGCCGCAGGAGCAGAAAGCCCAGCAGCGTCAGTGCCCCGCCGATGTACAGAAGGGTGGAGGAGAGATAAGGACTCCCATCCGCCAGGGCGGCGATGCAGAGGACGATGGATGCCCCGGCATACAGGGCGAAGCGGCGGGTCCGTCCGGCCCGGAAGGCGAAGGAGGACAGCCGGTAGAAGCCTAAGCACAGAAAGACCAGAGCCAGCAGCTCGACATAATACGCGGACAGCGAGGGATCCACGGAGTCGATCCGGTAGGTCAGGACCAGCCGCACCACCAGGCTGACGGCGGGGATCAGCAGCCAATTGCCGTTGACGGGCCTGGGAGCCGCGCCGTCCCTGCGGCGGCAGGCCAGCAGGCTGGCGAACAGCCCCGCGGCGGCCAGCATGGACAGCACGGCCATCAGGAGCTGCGCCTTTCCGGAAAAGCCGGGCGCCGGGATCTGCAAAACAGCGTCCGGCACACCGCCGGGGCCTGCGGCGGCACTGGACAGCAAAGTCATCAGGCTGCCCATGCCAAGGCCCTCAAGCAGGTCCGCCAGGCCGGACAGGGCGGTGAAAAACACCCCCATCACCGGCAGCGTCAGGAGCTTTCCGTCATCCGTCATAAAGGCATCGGGGAAAGCGGGGCCGGACTCCGCCTCCTGCGGCAGCTGCCGGACCAGCAGGAGCAGAAGAACGGCCATCGCCGCCAGCAGGCCCGCCAGGGCGGTCCCGGCGGGATTGCCGGGGATCGGCAGGCCGGTCTCGGCCTCAAATCCGGTGTGCTGCTGGATCAGCCGCAGCACGAAAGCGGCAGCGCCGCCCAGCACCGCCGTCAACGGGAGCATCCATTGCTTTTTCATATCAAAGGACCCTTTCGGATGAAAAGATTTGCGGAAACATGGTTAGTATAACACGCTTGATTTCGTTTGTCCATGCCGCATGTTCCACGCCGCGGGGGCATATCATGGAGGGACAGGCCCATGCCGCGGAAACGAAAGAGGAGGAACATCATGAAACGAGGAAGTCAAGTCCGGCAGAGCATCGCCGTCTCGGCGGTGCTGCTGGCGGCGCTGTTCATTCTGCCCCTGGCGGTCATCGTACCCTTTCGGTCGGAGCTCTTCGGGCGGGAGACACCGGTGGACGAGACGGAGGGGGAGCCTTTTGTCAGCGGCGACCTGGATGCCCGGACGGCGCTGAAGGTCCTGAACGGGGACCAGGTGGAGGAGATGGACCTGGGAACCTATCTGGTGGGAGTGGTCCGGGCGGAGATGCCCGCCTCCTTTGAACCGGAGGCGCTGAAAGCTCAGGCGGTGGCGGCCCGGACATACACCCTCTATAAAATACAGACCGGCGGCAATCACGGGGAGACCGCCGATATCTGCACGGACTCCACCTGCTGTCAGGCCTACATCGGTGAGGAACGGGCCAGGAGCAACTGGGGAGAGAATGCAGACGAATACGAAAAGAAGATCGAGGATGCGGTCACCGGCACAGACGGGCAGACCATCCTGTACGGCGGCGTGCCCATTCTGGCGGTGTTCCACTCCTCTTCAGCGGGGCTGACCCGGGCGGCGGGGGAGGTCTGGCTCAACGACCTGCCCTACCTGCAGGCGGTGGACTCCCCGGAGGCAAAGGACGCCATCCCCAACTATTACAGCCGTTCGGAGTTCACGGCAGAGGCGTTCAAGACGAAATTCCTGGCGGCCCATCCGGAGGCGGACCTGTCCGGACCGATGAGCGGCTGGCTGGGGAACGCTGTCACCGATACGGCGGGGAGCGTGGCTACGCTGTCCGTGGGAGGCGTGACGGTGAAGGGCAGCGAGCTGCGGTCCATCCTGGGCCTGCGGTCCGCCTGCTTTGAGTGGGAGGTCGAGGACGGAAAGCTGGTGTTTTTCGTCACCGGCTATGGCCACGGTGTGGGACTGAGCCAGTACGGCGCCAACCAGATGGCGGCGGAGGGGGCGGATTACCAGGAGATTTTGACACACTATTACACCGGCGTGACGGTGGAACCCTATCTGCCGGGCTGATGCTTTACAAAAAAGAGCGATCTGTGATAAAATAAAACATTCCAGATCGGGAGTAAAAAGGAGGGACCACGGATGAAACAGAGAGCTGCCGCACTGATCATCTGCGCTTTGCTGATGTTTCAGCTGACGGTCCCGCCGGCCGGCGCCGCCAAGACGGTGTACTTCCTTGCGACGAGCAATGAGGTCCATCCCCTGTCGGATCAGACCATGCCCTTCTGGTCCGGCGGCTACCTGTATATCCCCGCCTCGATCTTCACCGGAAACGTGCGGAGATACTTTGGCGTTTCGTACAGCTATAATCCGTCCAGCCAGACGGCGGTCCTGTATAACGGCGTCGGCGACCACTCACTCATATTTTATCTGAATGAAAATTACACTCTGGACAGAGAGGGAAATATCAGCTATCCGGGGGGCATCCTGCGAAACGGCATTCCCTTTGTGCCCGCGTTTTTGGTGGCGAAGTACTTCAATTTCAGCTACTCGGTCACAGAGGTGAAGTATGGCTATCTGGTGTGGCTCCGGCTGCCGGGATTTGGCCTGACGGACAAGGAATTTGCCGATGCCGCCACGTACAACATGGTGCGCCGGTATGATGCGTATTTGAAGGAGTCGACGCAGCAGGCCGATGAGGCGCCGGACACGCCCAGCACGCCGAACACGGCCAGCGGCAAGCGCATCTACCTGTGTCTGGAGGCGGATGACAACACGTCCGCCATGCTGGACGCGCTGGACCGCTATGACATGCAGGCGGCGTTTTTCTGTACGCCGGAGTTCTTGAAAGACCATGGAGACCTGCTGCGGCGGATGGCCGCCACCGGACAGGCCGTGGGGATCCTGGCCGATGCGGAAAACGGAGACCAGTCTGTGGAAGAGCAGCTGCGGGCGGGCAACCAGGCGCTGGAGCTGGCTACCTGCGGAAAGACACGGCTGGCCATGGTGAAAAATGGAGACGACGCGGCGGCGCAGGCCGCCCGGGCCGCGGGCTTCCGCTGCCTGGAGGCGGATCTGGACCGGTCGGAATATGACCTGCGCGGCACATCCAACGCCAGCGCCCTGATGCAGAAGATCTCCGCGAGGCGGGGCGATGTGACGGTCTGGCTGGGGGACACCGTCAGCCTGGCGGGGCTGCGGGCGTTTTTGACCGCCGCTCAGGATGCAGACAGAAGGTGCCTGGCACTGACGGAGACCGTATGAGCGCGGAACACAGACAATTTACAGAAAATTCAACACCCCGGAGGCGTACCGGGTATAATGTGGATATAAACTTGTAAAACTTGGGAGGGAACGTCATGGGCCGCAATATTCTGGTGGTAGAGGATGACCGCAATATCTCCGACCTCATTCAAATGTATCTGGTGAAAGAGGGATTTGATGTCCGCATCGCCGGCGACGGCGGAAAAGCGATCGAGGAGTTTCAGAAGAAGGCCCCGGACCTGATCCTGCTGGATATCATGCTGCCCGTCATGGACGGCTGGGCCGTCTGTTCCAAGATCCGGGAGACCAGCAAGGTCCCCATCATCATGCTGACGGCCAAGAGTGAGGTCTTTGACCGCATCCAGGGTCTGGAGATGGGCGCTGACGATTACATCGTGAAACCCTTTGAGATGAAGGAACTCATCGCCCGTATCAACGCGGTCCTGCGGCGGACGGAGATTCCCAACGACACCAGCAAGAAGCTGACCTTTGACAAGCTGGTCATCAATCTGGATTCCTATGAGCTGGTGGTGGACGGCAGGAAGATCGACACGCCGCCCAAGGAGCTGGAGCTGCTGTACCACCTGGCCTCCACGCCCAACCGGGTCTACACCCGCAACCAGCTGCTGGACGAGGTGTGGGGCTTCGATTACTTCGGCGACAGCCGGACGGTGGACGTGCACATCAAGCGCCTGCGGGAAAAGGTGGAGAACGTGTCCGACCAGTGGGCATTGAAGACCGTCTGGGGCGTGGGCTACAAATTTGAACTGACCGGCAGGCAGGCGGAGAAGGCGGGAGAATGAAACGATTCCGGAACCATTTTCGAGGATTGTACTGGCGGCAGCTGTTTGTGACCGCCGGTATGGTCATGCTGACGCTGGTGCTCCTGGGCGCGTCCTTCTTCTCTCTGAGCTATAACTACGCCCGGGGGCAGAAGAGCGAGGAGATCGGGACCAAGGCCAGGGTCATGAGCCAGCTGTCCGTCAATTATCTGGAAAATGGGCGTTACCTGACCATTGAGGAGCTGCAGAGCGACCCGGATTTCCAGCAGCTGGCCTCCTTTGCCGCCATGGTGTCCGACGTGCATTTCATGATCTGCGACACGGAGGGACATGTGCTGCTGTCCACGGACGAGACGCTGGACGGCATGGTGGTGACCATGCCGGAGGAGATGACCCAGGAGATCATGGACAAAGGCTATGCCGCCCGGCGGGACAATCTGGGCGGCCTGTATGAGGGCAAGCGGTTCGTGGTGGGCGTGCCCGCCGTCAACCCGGAGACACAGGAACGGGTGGGTGAGGTGTTCGCCGTGGCCACCATGGCCTCCCTGGACTCCATGTGGAGCGGCTTTATCGGCTTGTTCTTCATGACGGCCTTTGTGGTGCTGATGGTCTCTTTCATGGCCTCTTCCGTGACCACCATGCGGCAGATCCAGCCCATCCGGGAGATGGCCCAGGCCACCCGCCGGTATGCGGAGGGCGACTTTGACATCCGCATGAAAGACTACGGCCGGGGAGACGAGATCGGAGAGCTGGCAGCATCCTTCAACAACATGGCGGAGAGCCTGCAGCAGACGGAGCGCCAGCGGCGGGAGTTCATCGCCAACATCTCCCACGAGCTGAAAACGCCCATGACCACCATCGCCGGCTACACAGACGGCATTTTGGACGGAACCATCCCGCCGGAGAGCGAGCGGCAGTATCTGCAGATCATCTCTGATGAGAGCCGGCGGCTGAGCCGGCTGGTGCGGCGGATGCTGGACGTCAGCCAGCTGCAGGCCATGGACCCCCTGCGGAACGGCAGCCATTTTGACATCTGCGAGAGTATGCGCCGGGTGTTGATCTCCATGGAAAAGAAGATCACAGACCGAAATCTGGATGTGGAGGCCGATATCCCAGAGGAGCCGATCCTGGTCCTGGGCGACAACGATATGATCACCCAGGTCATCTACAATCTGCTGGAAAACGCCACAAAGTTCGGCCGGGCGGGGTCCACGCTGTATCTGGGCGTCGCCGTCATCGACGGCAAGGCCCGGGTCACTGTGCGGAACCTGGGGGAAACCATCCCAGCGGAGGAGCTGCCGCTGCTGTTCGAGCGGTTCCACAAGAGCGACAAGTCCCGCAGCGAGGACAAGGACGGTGTGGGCCTGGGCCTGTATATCGTCAAGACGATCCTGGAACAGCACAAGGAAAAAATCAATGTGACCAGCGAAGATGGAGTGACCACGTTCTCCTTCTCCCTGACCACGGAATGAGGAAGCATGGAAGAATGCAGCGAGACCAGCCGGGAGGAGCGGATTCCCGGGGAGGTTGTAGAAATTTACCGGCAGCCGGATATCCGGGAGGTGGTGGAGATGTATATCCGCCCCCTGCCGGGGGTTCCTTCCACCGCAAAAGCGGCAAAGGCATCTGCTAAGCCCAAAGGGCGGAAAAGATTGGGATTGTGGATATTTCTGGCCTGCGTGGCCGTGGTTGTGGTTCTGGCCGTGGGGGCGCGTGTCCTGGACGGCATGTCCGCGCGGGAAAAGCATGACCCCTTTGAATGGTATTATGATGAATATGAGATGGATGACGTGCCCACGGAGATCACCATTCCCACTTTTCCCACCGGCCAGGGCGCCGAGCTGACGGTGACCCGGGAGCGGGGAGAGCCCCTGACGGCCCAGGAGATCTACCGGCAGGTCAATCCCTCGGTGGTGACCGTTTTGGCGGAGCTGGGCTCGGAGGAGATGGCCTCCGTCGGCACCGGCGTCATCTTCACGGAGGACGGCTATATCGTTACCAACTACCATGTGGTGGAGGGCGGAAGCGACTGCCGGATCGTCCTGGACAGCGGCCGGAGCTATCCGGCGCTGTACGTGGCCGGCGACGAGAAAAACGACCTGGCGGTGCTGAAGGCAGATGCGGAGGGCTTGCCCGCCGCGGAGTTCGGGGATTCGGACCTGCTGACGGTGGGCGACAAAGTGTATGCCATCGGCAACCCCCTGGGCGTGGAGCTGCGGGGAACGCTGACGGACGGCATCGTCTCCGCCATCAACCGGGACGTATGGGTGGACGGCCGGACCATGACGCTGATCCAGACCAACGCCGCCCTGAACTCCGGCAACTCCGGCGGTCCGCTGATCAATGAATACGGCCAGGCGGTGGGCATCAATGTGATTAAAATGAGCTCCGCCTATTCCAGTGTGGAAGGCCTGGGCTTTGCCATTCCCTCCGCCTCCATGGGGCGGCTGGTGAATGACCTGCTGGAATACGGCGAGGTCCAGCCGGAGCCGGTGCTGGGCGTGATGGTCAACCAGATCGGCGAACAGCTGGAGGAGGACCTGTGGGGGCTGGA
Organism: Oscillospiraceae bacterium; assembly: GCA_021771635.1. Classification (GTDB taxonomy): domain Bacteria; phylum Bacillota; class Clostridia; order Oscillospirales; family Oscillospiraceae; genus Oscillibacter. The sequence continues at coordinate 28,990 of JAETOQ010000015.1, forward strand.
GGTCGTGGATGTGACTGCCGGTGCCCCGGCGGAGAAAGCGGGCATCCGGACCGGCGACTTCATCATCGCCGCCAACGGCGAGGCACTGTACAGCAGCCGGGACCTGCTGCGGGTCCGGCGGCAGTACTACGTGGGGGACCAGCTGCCCCTGACACTCTGGCGGGACGGCGAGATCGTGGAGGTCGTGCTGCTGCTGGAACAGGCGGCGGATGACAGATAGGAGGCAGCGTGGACGGAGGAGGACTTGCGGAGCGGGGCGCCTTCCCGCTGCTCTCTCTGCTGGTGGTCATGGGGGCGGCTTTGCCGTCCCTGTCCGCTTTGCCCGGAGATGAAAGACTTGGAACTTTTAAAGAAGAGCGGTTATACGGCATATGCCTGCCGGTTTCAGCGCAATATAGAACAGGAGTGACACTTAGTCACTCCTGTTTCTGTTTCTTTTGCGGCCAGATCAAACTGACACCGGAGGCCAGCAGATAGACACCAAAGGGCCTTCGCAGGATCTCCACATCCACGGCGGTGGAGATCCAGGCGCCGATGAGGGCGGCGGCCACCGCCGCGGGCACGGCGGCCTTCAGGGTGGGCTTGTCCAGGTAGCCGCACTTGGCATGGCAGACCAGGGCGGAGACCGCGGTGGGCAGGAAGAACAGCAGGTTGATGCCCTGGGCGGTCCGCTGATCCACACCCAGAAACAGCGTCATCACCAGCAGGAGTAGCGTCCCGCCGCCCACGCCCCAGGCGGAGATGACGCTGGCCCCCAAGCCGCAGAAAAAGGGAAGCAGCCAGTCCGTCACAGCAGATATTTCACCCCCGCGTAAAACAAGAAGGCGGCAAACAGCCACTTGAGAAATTTCGTGGAGACCTTGCCGTACAGCCTGCCGCCCAAAAAGCCGCCGATGAGGCCGCCGGCCAGATAGGGCAGGGCGGTCATCAGAGACACGCCGCCCCGCCACACATAGATGGCGGCGGACACCAGGCACACCGGAAAGATGACGCCCACACAGGTGGCGTACAGCTTCCGCTGAGGCAGGTCCCCCCACCGGGAGAGAATGGGCAGGAACACCATCCCGCCCCCGCCGCCGAACAGCCCATTGGCAAGTCCCGCCGCGCCGCCGGCGATCCGCGCCGGCCAGTTGGACTTCATCACACCGCCTCCCATCCAATATGTAGAGGGAGCCTTGGGGAGGAGCGGGCTCTTCCCCCAAGCTCCCGGCGCGGTGTTATTTCATTTTGAAGCTCTGGCAGTCGGTGCACTCCACCATAGTGGGGTTGGCCTCGTGGGTGCCCACCTGGATCTCGGTCAGACCGCAGTACTGGGTATCCTGGCAGTGATGGGCGCAGTTATTCACGGTGCACTTGATGCTCTGGTTGGGGGTGCAGGCACAGCCGCTGTTGGTGCAATCCTTGTTCATAAGAATGATCCTCCTGCGTGAAAGAATTTGGCTTTCCGCCGGTAGGTAGTGTGCGCAGGAGGCCGCAGACTATGTATCGGATTTCTGCACGGAAAATTTTTCGCAGGCGGGTGCTTCGGGCTTGCGGAATTTCAGACGGGGATGGGCACAGTGCCCTTCATCAGTGGGGATGAAGTCATTTTTGCCGTGCTTGACATAGTGCTGATGATAGTATTTGCAGGTTTGACAAGTTTGATTTTTCATCTATATATCCTGGATCTTGCGTTACAAGCTTTCAAAGAAAAAGTCGTTGACGCGAGCAGGTAGATATGCTATCCTCTATACAGACCAACGGTTTGTAAAAAGCGAAATGCGATAACAGGCAAGAAGGAGGTTTGAAAAAAGGTTTAGGTTAATAGGTGTATTTGCGGTTATATTATTTGCGGTTATATAAAGAACACTTTTCAAATATCAAAAAAATATAGAGGAAAGGAGGGTTAGCATGGCAAGAAATAAATATCCAGAAGAAACAGTCAAGCTGATTTTGGACGTTGCCACACGTTTATTCACAGAAAAGGGGTATGACGCTACATCTTTGCAGGACATCATCAATGATACAAAACTTTCCAAAGGTGCAATCTATCATCACTTTGCGTCAAAAGAGGAAATTCTTGAAGCAATTTTTAACCGCATAGGAGAAGAAAACACCACAGCACTTGCCAAAATACGGGATGATAATACGTTAAATGGTATTGAGAAATTGCGGAGTATTTTCAAAGCAGCATTGTTCAACTCTAATCAAAGCCTTATGCTAACGGTTACTCCATGTTTATTAGATAATCCGCGTTTTTTGGCAATGCAGCTTCGACAACTATATCAAATAGTTGCACCAAAGTTTATTAAACCGATTTTACAGCAGGGGATAGACGACAAAACAATTCAGGTTCAAAACCCCGGTGAATTGGCAGAGGCAATTATGGTTCTGTCAAATATATGGCTCAATCCGCTTGTTAGCATGACTGACGAAATCGGTATGCGTAATCGTTGCATAACATTCAATACATTGCTGCAAGGTATGGGAATTGATCTGTTATTAGATGATGAAATGATCAATGGCTATATCAGCTACTGTAAAAAGAATTGAGCCGAATAAAAATAAACTGCTCTGAAAATGAGCAGCTTATTTTAGGAGTTGTTCAAACCGACGGTCGGTTCTATAAATATATTTTAAGGAGGAAACTTCCATGAAACAAAAAACGAAACTTTTCAGACGGGATTTTACACTTGTTGTGATCGGTCAAATTATTTCTCTATTTGGAAATGCTATTCTTCGCTTTGCTTTACCGCTTTATTTGCTAAAGGAAACAGGCTCCTCAGCTCTTTTCGGTGTCGTTACAGCGTGTTCCTTTGCGCCTATGGTTATTTTATCAATGATAGGCGGCGTTTTAGCAGATAGGATAAACAAACGAAACATTATGGTTGTTTTGGATTTTTGTACTGCCGCTCTTATTACCATTTTCTATTTTTCGCTTGGGGAAATACCTACTGTACCTCTGTTTATCATTGCCCTAATGCTTCTATACGGTATTTCCGGCACTTATCAGCCAGCGGTACAGGCAAGTATTCCTTTGCTTGTAACCTCGGACAAACTCATGGCGGGCAATGCCGTAATCAATCAAGTAAATACATTATCCGGTTTATTGGGCCCGGCTCTTGGCGGCATTATGTTTAGTGCATGGGGAATAAGCCCTATTCTCATTTTGAGTATCATCTGTTTTACTATTTCTGCCACTATGGAAGTGTTTATTCATATTCCATATCAAAAACGTCCACGCGAAACAAGTGTATTCACAGTCGCAAAAGAGGACTTGAAAGAGAGCTACCGTTTTGTGCGGACAGAAAAGCCTATTTTCTTTTCTGTTGTATTTCTGGTTTCGATTTTTAATCTCGTATTAAGTGCAGTTATGATTGTCGGTACTCCTATTTTAATTACGCAAGTATTAAAAATGTCTGATACCATGTACGGTTTTACGCAAAGCGCACTTGCTTTAGGCGGTTTATGCGGAGGAATTATGACCGCGATTGTTGCAGAAAAAATAAGGCTTCAAAAGTCATACCTACTATTGTTAGCCTGTTCCGCTTCGGTAGCACTTATGGGAATATCACTGTTTTTGAATGTTCCTGCAATCGTATCTTATTGGGTGATTACGTTAATGACATTTACGGCAATGGGCGCGTCAACCTTATTCATGGTACAGATATATACAATGGTGCAGACACAAACGCCCCCGCAATTAGTCGGAAAGATCATGGCGGCGTTAATTTCTATTGCTATGTGTGGGCAACCTATCGGGCAGGCAATCTATGGCGTATTATTTGATGTTTTCGCAAGTAATACATGGATCGTTTTAATTGGAGCGGCGTCTGCTGCTTTACTAATTTCTCTTTATTCAAAAAGGATATTTCTTCAATTAGAGGATAACAACAAATAAGGAATATTTTTGGAATACGCCGCGGATCATTGTATCGTAATAGAAAAAGAGGAGCCATAGGCTCCTCTTTTCATGTTTTAGATACCCAAAAACATGGTGGCGAACCGGAAATAGATCAGCAGGGAGAGAGAGTCCACGATCGTAGAGATGAAAGGCGAGGCCATCACCGCCGGATCGAAGCCGATCTTTTCCGCCAGAATGGGCAGCGTGCAGCCCACCAGCTTGGCACACACCACGGTGCCCACCAGCGTGGCGCATACCACCAGCGCCACCATGGGTGTCACGGTAGGGTTGTGCATCAGCCAGCGGTCTACCAGCATCATTTTGCCAAAGTTGGCGGCGGCCAGGCAGAGACCGCAGCAGATGGACACCCGGAACTCCTTCCACAGCACCTGGAGGGAATCGGAGAACCGCACCTCCCCCAGGGACAGGGCGCGGATGATGGCCGTGGAGGCCTGGGTGCCGCTGTTGCCGCCGGTGCCGGACAACATAGGTACGAAAGAGGTGAGAATGGCACAGGACATGAGGGCGTCCTCAAAGTGGGTGAGGATAATGCCGGTAAAGGTGGCGGAGAGCATCAGGATCATCAGCCAGGGGGTGCGGGCTTTCCAGGTCTCGAATACACCGGTCTTGAGGTAGGGCTTGTCGGAGGGCAGCATGGCCGCCATCAGCTCGATATCCTCCGTGGTCTCCTCCTCGATGACGTCCATGGCGTCATCGACGGTGACGATGCCCACCAGGCGATTCTCTGTGTCCACCACCGGCAGCGCCAGAAAGTCATATTTGCTCAGGGCCTGGGCGGTGGTCTCCTGGTCATCCAGCGTCTGGACGGAGATAAAGTTCCGCTCCATGATGTCGCCGATGACATCGTCCTCCTCCGCCAGCAGCAGCGTCCGGATGGACAGCAGGCCGATAAGGCAGCGGTTGGCATCGGTCACGTAGCAGATGTTGATGGTCTCCTTGTCAGGACCGGTGCGGCGGATGCGCTTCAGGGCGTCCTCCACCGTCATGGACGCCTTCAGGTCCACAAACTCTGTGGTCATGATGCTGCCGGCGGAGTCCTCCGGATATTTCAGGATCTCGTTGATGCTCTTTCGCATCTCCGGGTCGGAGTGCTTCAGGATGCGCTTGACCACATTGGCGGGCATTTCCTCCACGATGTCGACGGTGTCGTCCAGATACAGTTCGTCCAGGACCTCTTTCAGCTCGGTATTGGAAAAGCCCCGGATCAGCATCTCCTGCTCATCGGAGTCCAGCTCCACGAACACCTCCGCCGCCTGCTCCTTGGGCAGCAGGCGGAACAGCAGGGGCAGACGGGCCTCATCCAGATCCGCGCAGAGTACTGCGATATCCGCCGCTTCCATGGAGAGCAGAAGGTCCCGCAGCTCGGCATAGCGTTTTCGGGAGAGCAGATCCTCGATTTTTTCCAACATTTCCGCTCGTTCGCTCTCAAATTCAAACACAGCGCGCGACCTCCTTTCTCCTGTCTGACAAAATAAAAGTCCCCACTCGTTCCGTCCGGTACAAGTGGAGAAATGCTCCTGCCGGGAGGACCCATTAGGATTCTCCCCCAACCGTTCAAGCTTTAGCCTCACAAGGCGGTGAAATCGCGTTAGATGATACCTTCGTGTTCGATATCGCCTGTTCAAACCCTCTCATGATGTCTCCATCACTCTGCGGCAGCGATCCATATCCCTGTGGTAGCCTTACCTACCGGACATGATTTGATTTTCTATTGTTATATTATGCTAAAAATCCACCACTGTCAACCCGAGACGACAGAAACCCGGACGGAATTTTGCGGGGGGAAAATATCTTGTGAGCCATATGGAAACGTGATATAATAAGACATTCCAGCATTCTCACACATTTTTGATATTTGGGCCGGGGGAGGGCACCGGAATGGGGATCCATGACGGACATCGGGAGAAAATGAGACAGCGTTTTTTGAAGGGCGGATTGGAGTCCTTCGCGGACCATGAGGCATTGGAACTGCTGCTTTATTACGCAATTCCCAGAAAGGACACCAATCCCATCGCCCACGCCCTGATGGACCGCTATGGATCTTTGTCTGCGGTGCTGACCGCTCCGGTGGAGGATCTGCGGAAGGTGGAAGGCATTGGGGAGAACGCGGCGGTTTTGCTGAAGCTGGCCCCACAGCTGTGCCGCAAGGCCCGGATGGCGGACGCGGAGCAGGAGACAGTGCTCAACTCCAGCGAGCGGGCGGGTGCCTATCTGCTGGAACGGTTTGCGGATGCGAGAAATGAAGTGGTGTACCAGCTGTGTCTGGACCGGAAGGGGAAGCTGATCGCCTGCAAGTGCTTGGGGGAGGGCGGCGTGACCAATGCGGAGCTGGACCTGCGCAAAGTGATGGAGAACGCCATCCTGACCTCCGCCAGCGCCGTCATTCTGGCCCACAACCACCCCAGCGGGATCGCCCTGCCCTCTGAAGACGATTATACGACCACGGACCGGGTAAAAAAGGCGCTGCAGACCATCGGCGTGCAACTGGCGGACCATATCATCGTGGCGGACGGGGATTTTGTGTCCATGGCGGATTCGGGATATCTGGATGGAAAGACAGATATGATGCCATAAAGTCGAACAATTGTTTGCTTTCCGGCGGACGATGTGATAGAATCGATGGAGAAGCCTTATCTGCGGGGAACGAACGATACCGAAACTTGAAGTCATTTCTGAATATCACCCCTCCGGCGGTGCCCCCACAAAAGCGGCGCTTTTGCGGGAACCCATGGTTTGACTGAAACAGGCGGGCACAGCCCGTCCGTCTCAAAATTTTGACAAAGGACTTGTACGCCGCGGTGCGGCACCGGGCCCGCTGGCTGACCGCCGCGTGAAATACGATCCTAATTTGCGGAGAAGAAACTATGCCGAAATTTGAAGTCGTTTCTGAATACCAGCCCTCCGGCGATCAGCCCCAGGCCATCAACGCGCTGGCGGAGGGTATCGAGAACGGACTGAAGGAGCAGGTGCTGCTGGGCGTCACCGGCTCCGGCAAGACCTTTACCATGGCCAAGGTCATCGAGAAGATCCAGCGCCCCACCCTGGTGCTGGCCCATAACAAGACACTGGCGGCCCAGCTGTGCGCGGAGTTCAAGGAATTTTTCCCCAACAACGCGGTGGAATACTTTGTCTCCTACTACGATTACTACCAGCCCGAGGCTTATATCCCCCACACGGACACCTATATTGCCAAGGACGCCTCCACCAATGAGGAGATCGACCGCCTGCGGCTGTCCGCCACCTGCGCCCTGCTGGAGCGCCGGGATGTGATCGTGGTGGCCTCTGTCTCCTGCATCTACGGCCTGGGCGAGCCGGACGACTTCGCCAAGTTGGTGGTGTCCCTCCGGGTGGGGGCGGAGTGGGACCGGGACGAGCTGCTGCGGCGGCTGGTGGAGATCCGGTACGAGCGCAACGACATCGCCTTTGAGCGGAATATGTTCCGTGTCCGGGGCGACACGGTGGAGCTCTATCCCGCCTACTACAAGGACCACGCCATCCGGGTGGAGTTCTTTGGGGACGAGATCGACCGGATCAGCGACTTCAATCCCGTCACCGGCTCCGTGAACCGGGTGCTGAACCACGTCGCCATCTATCCCGCCAGCCATTACGTCACCACCAAGGAGAAAATGGACCGGGCCATCGGCGAGATCCGGAAAGAGCTGGAGGAGCAGGTCCAATACTTTACAGACAACGACCAGCTGGTGGAGGCCCAGCGCATCCGCCAGCGGACGGAATATGACATGGAGATGATGGCGGAGCTGGGCTATTGCTCCGGCATCGAGAACTACTCCCGCATCATCTCCGACCGGCCCGCCGGATCCGCGCCCATGACGCTGCTGGACTTCTTCCCGGAGGACTTCGTGCTGTTCGTGGACGAGAGCCACGTGACGCTGCCCCAGGTCCGGGCCATGTACAACGGTGACCATGCCCGGAAAGACAGCCTGGTGAAATACGGCTTCCGCCTGCCCTGCGCCTATGACAACCGCCCCTTGAAATTTGAGGAGTTTGAGGCGCATGTGGGCCAGGCGGTGTTTGTCTCCGCCACGCCTGGCCCCTACGAACGGGAGCGGGCGGACCAGGTGGTGGAGCAGGTCATCCGGCCCACGGGCCTGCTGGACCCCCGGGTGGAGGTGCGGCCCGTCACCGGCCAGATCGATGACCTGATGGCGGAGATCAACCAGCGGGCCGCCAGAAACGAGCGTGTCCTTGTCACAACACTGACCAAGAAAATGGCGGAGGACCTGACGGAATATTTCAAAAACGCCGGCATCCGGGTGCGGTATATGCACTCGGACGTGCAGACCATCGAGCGGATGGAGATCATCCGGGACCTGCGGCTGGGCGAGTTCGACGTGCTGGTGGGCATCAACCTCCTGCGGGAGGGCCTGGACCTGCCGGAGGTCAGCCTGGTGGCGGTGCTGGACGCGGACAAGGAGGGCTTCCTCCGCAGCGAGACGTCCCTGATCCAGACCATCGGCCGCGCCGCCCGAAACGCCGAGGGCCTGGTCATCCTGTATGCAGATGAAATCACTCCCTCCATGCGGGCGGCCATGGAGGAGACGGAGCGCCGCCGGACTATTCAGGACAATTTCAACAAGGAGCACGGCATTGTGCCCAAGACCATCATCAAGAGCGTTCGGGAGGTCCTGGAGATCTCCAAGACGGCAGAGGAGGACACCATCCGGGGCCGGAAAAAGCGGAAGCTTTCGGAGCAGGAGCGCGCCGCCGAGATCGCCAAGCTGGAAAAGGAAATGAAGGAAGCCAGCAAGATGCTGGAGTTCGAGTACGCGGCGGTGCTGCGTGACCGGATCATTGAGCTGCGGGGAGAAAGATAGCTTCCTTCATTTCCAATGCGATCAGACACAAAGGGCTCCCGCGCGAGCCCAACGAAGTGGGTCGCGTGGGAAGAGGAGCGGCAGCGGAATGAGAGAGCTTTCGGCACAGCCGGAAGCGAAGGATATGGAGCTTGCCGCGACGCGATGCTGGAGTTCGAGTACGCGGCGGTGCTGCGTGACCGGATCATTGAGCTGAGAGGGGAGAAATGACATGCGCTACGACTGGCTGGACGCATACCTCCTGTCCCTTCCGGGGGCGGAGAAGGACTACAAGCCCGAATGGCAGTGGTTCCGGTACATGGTCCGGGGCAAGCTGTTTGCCGCCGTCTGCTCGCCGGGACCGGAGCACAGGACCTATGGCGGCCACGATCTGGTGAATCTGAAATGTGAGCCGGCGGAATCAGAGTTGCTGCGGGCCCAGTACCCGGAGATATTGCCCGGCTTCTACACGGACAAGCGTACCTGGATCGCTGCCCTGCTGGACGGAGACCTGCCGGACGAGGTGCTGCGTCAGCTGTGCGCCGATTCCCACCGGCTGGTGCTGGCGAAACTGCCAAAATACGTGCAGAGAGATATTTTAGAGAACTGAGAGGAGACGCGCAATGGAGGAGGAACGCACCCGGCTTCAAAAGGTCATATTGCTCATCCTGGCGGCTATGATCGTGCTGTTCGGCGTTCTGACCGGCGTCTCCCGTGCCGATCAGGGCGTGCTGTTCGAGGGGGCGCTTCTGAAGATGTCCGCCTCGGCGGAGGGGACGGTGTACTCCGGCAAGGTCCACGGCGATCAGGCCGCCGTCACCGTTACCCCCGGCAGCGGCTCCGCCACAACGGTGGAGTTCGTGATCGGAGACCGATTCCACGATATATGCAGCGTGGAGTATCCCCTGGCGGATATCCGGACGGAGGGCGGTGGCACGGTGCCCGGTGTCCGCATTCTGAAAAACGGCGAGGTCCTGTTTGAGGGAGGTTATGACAAGGACTCGGAATATGGCTGGTACAACCAGGATGGAACGTGGGCCCCAATGATCAGAGGCAGCGCCCCCTTCGGAAACGACCCTTGGAGCGGCTACGAGACGACGGCGGCCAGCGCCATGCGCTTTGCCCAGGGACCAGAGCTGACCGCCCGGGGCAGCTGGCTTCTGTATGCCCTGATGGTGTTCTTCACTCTGCTTGTGATGCTGGACGTGGCGTTCCCCACGGTGCTATTCTACATGCGGCACTGCTGCGACGTCCGGGACCCGGAGCCATCGGACTTTTATCTGGCGGCGCAGAAGGTCAGCTGGGTGGTCTATCCCATCCTGCTTTTGATCGGCTACATCTGGGCTCTGCGGCAGCTCCCGTAACCTGTGTGAAAGGGAAGTGATCCCATGGCATTCAGCAGTATGGCGTTTTTGTTCGGCTTTCTGCCTCTGACGCTGCTGTGCTGTTTCCTCATACCGGCCCGGTTTCGGACTGGGCGGAATACCATCCTGCTGCTGTTCAGCCTGGCGTTTTACGGCTGGGGCGGCATCCGGCTGCTGCTGGTGCTGCTGGCCTCCTGCGTGGTGAACTGGGGCGCGGCCCTGCTGGCGGCGCCCGGGCGGCGGCACCGGAAAGCGGCCTTTGTGACGGCCCTGGTGCTGAATTTGGGGATGCTGGGGTATTTCAAATACACCGGATTCCTGCTGAATAATCTGAACGCCCTGGGCGTGGACGTGACGGTGCCGTCCATCATGCTCCCCGCCGGCATCTCCTTTTTCACCTTTCAGGCCATCGCCTATCTGGCGGACGTGTACCGGGGGACCATCCCGGCGGAGCGCAGCCTGCCCCGGCTGACGCTGTTCATGGCCTTCTTCCCCCAGGTGCTGCAAGGCCCGATCCTCCGTTACGGCGAGTTCGCCCCGGCCCTGACAGACCGGCGGGAGACGGCGGCGGACGCCGCCGACGGCGCGGTGCGGTTCTGCTTCGGCCTTGCCAAAAAGGTCCTGCTGGCGGACGCCCTGGGCCAGATCGCCGACGGCGCCTTTGTCGCCGGGGACCGGCTGACGGCGGGTCTGGCCTGGCTGGGAGCCATCGCCTACACCCTGCAATTGTACTTCGACTTTTCCGGCTACACGGACATGGCTCTGGGCCTGGGGCGGATCTTCGGCTTCCGCCTGCCGGAGAATTTCAACTATCCCTATGTCTCCAAGTCCGCCTCCGAGTTCTGGCGGCGGTGGCACATGACGCTGTCCTTCTGGTTCCGGGACTATGTGTACATTCCCCTGGGCGGCAGCCGCTGCTCCAGGGGGCGGCAGGTCTTGAACCTGCTGGCGGTCTGGCTGCTGACGGGCCTGTGGCACGGCTCCGCCTGGAATTTTGTGCTGTGGGGCCTGTATTACGCCGCCCTGCTGATGGGGGAGCGGTTTCTGTGGGGGCGGGCGCTGGACAGGCTGCCCGCCGCCCTGCGGCATGTCTACGCCCTGGTGCTCATCACCATCGGCTGGGTGCTGTTCCGCTGCACCAGCCTGGGGCAGGTGGGAGAGATGCTCTCCGCCATGTCCGGCGCCGCCCCCGGCGGGGCATGGAGCGGAGAGGCGGCGTATTACCTCCGCCAGTTCCGCTGGGAACTGCTGGCGGCGATTCCCGCCGCTCTCCCGGTGAAAAACTGGCTGGCCGCCAAATTGGAGGTCCGGCGGGCGAGCGGGAGCCGGAGCGCCGCCCTGACACTGGCGCTGGCGCCGAAGCTGCTGGCCCTGACATTGCTGGGCCTGTCCACAGTGCGGCTGCTGGGCTCCACGTTCCGGTCATTCCTGTATTTCCAATTCTGAGGGGAGGCCCGCATGATGCGCAGATTTTTCAACCGGGCCTTTCTGGCGTGCCTGCTGGCGGCCCTGCTGGCAGTCCCCGGGTGGGTGGCCCTGCGGTCCCACAGGGAGACCAGCGCCTATTACGAAAACCGCACCTTGGCGGAGTTGCCTGCCCTGACTTGGGAGAGCCTGTGGGACGGCAGCTTCGGCACGAAGCTGGAGAGCTGGTACTCCGACCATTTCCCGGGCCGGACTACCCTGCTGAAGGCGGACACCAAAGTCCAGATGGACATATTGAAGCGCCCGGTGGTCAACGAGATCGTGGCGGCGGAGGATGTGCTGCTGCCCTTCGCGGAGTACGGGGAGCAGGCTCCGGAGGACTACGCCCGGCAGGCGGCGGACATCGGGGCGGACCTGCAAAAGCTGGACGCGCACATCCGGGCCAACGGCGGCAGCTTCCACTATGTCGGCTTCCCGGAACAGAGAGTTTATTTCGGAGACCAGTACCCCGGTTACCTGAACAGCCACGCCGCCGAGTTTGAGACGGCGGACGGCGCCTTTGCCGCCGCCCTGGCGGAGCGGGGCGTCCGGTTCCTGGATATGGGGACGGTGTATGACGGGCTGGACCATCCGGCGGCGTACTACTCCACCGTGGACCACCATTACAACTACTACGGCGCCTACGCCGCCTACCGAGCCATTCTGGACACCCTGGCGGCGGACGGCTGGGACCTGCCGGTGTTGACGGAGGACGACATCGACTTTGTGGAACTGCCCAATCCTTACATCGGCTCCCGAAGCCGGAAACTCTATAATCTCTGGCCCAATGACGAAAAGGCCGTCATTGGCGTCCAGCGGGACCCGGTGGCGTTCACCCGCTGGGACAACGGGGAACTGTCGGAACGGCCCCTGTTCGTTGTCCCGACAGAGGAATACCTGCCCACCACATATAATCTGTATATGGGCGGAGACTTTGGCGAGACGGTTCTGAAGACGGATCGTCCGGACCTGCCGGATGTGCTGATCTTCGGCGACTCCTTTACCAACGCGCTGGAGACGCTGCTGTACGCCTCCTTTGACGAGACCCATATCCTGGACCTGCGGCACTACACGGAAAAAAGCCTGAAGGACTATATTACGGCGTACCAGCCCGACTTGGTGCTGTGCATCCAGAATGACACATTTTATTACACGACCACCGGCAACGGCGCGGTGTGGGAGGATTGACGTATGAACGAGGCGACAGACACGAAAAAAAGCCCCCGGGGGGCCTATGCCAGCATTCTGGCGGCGGCCACGCTGTGGGGGCTGATCGGATTGTGGAACCGGAATCTGATGGCCGGGGGCTTTTCCCCCACGGACATCGTGGTGGTGCGGAATTTTGGGGGCATGCTGCTGCTCCTGGTGATTTTTGCGGTAAAAGACCGGGGCGTGTTCCGTATCAAGCGGGAGCATTTGAAATATTTTTTCGGCACCGGCGTGGTCAGCGTGATGCTCTTCACCATGTGCTATTTCTCCTGCCAGCAGATCTGCTCCCTGGCGGTGGCCTCCGTGCTGCTGTATACGTCCCCGTCCTTTGTGGTGCTCCTGTCCGCTGTTTTGTGGAAAGAGCCTGTGACGAAAAAGAAGCTGCTGGCCCTGGCACTGACTCTGGTGGGCTGTGCCTGTGTGTGCGGCATGTTCAGCGGCGGCCTGAGCGTCACCCTGCCGGGCATTCTGCTGGGCCTGGGCGCCGGGTTCTTTTACGCGCTGTACAGCATTTTCGGCCGTTACGCTCTGGCACATTACAGCTCCATGACCGTCACAGTCTGGACTTTTATATTTGCCGGCCCCGCGTCGCTGGTGCTGCTGCGTCCAGCGGAGGTGGGTGCGGCGCTGGCCCAGCCCAGAATGCTGCTGCTGTCAGTGGGACTGGTGATATTTTCCACCGTGTCGCCCTACATCCTCTATACCTGGGGCCTTGCCCGGGTGGAGCCCGGAAGGGCGTCCATCATTGCCAGCTTTGAGCCGGTAGTGGCGGCGCTGGCGGGGATCTTGTTTTTGGATGAGCCGCTGGGGCTGATGATCGTGGTTGGAATCCTGCTCGTTTTGGCGGGCGTGTATATTTTGAGGTGAAGTATGGCAAAGCATAAGGAAGAGAAAACCAATGTGATGCGGATCTTGGATCAAAGGAAGATCCCATACACCGCGCATTTTTATGAGGAAAACCAGGGGCCGGAGGGCACCCGGGAGTACGGCGTCCATGTGGCCCAGGCGCTGGGGCAGGACCCGGCCCGGGGATTCAAAACACTGGTGGCCCGGGGGGCCTCCAAGGGCGTCTATGTGTTTGAGGTGCCTGTGGCGGAGAATCTGGATCTGAAGAAAGCCGCCAAGGCGGTGGGGGAGAAGTCTATTGAGCTGCTCCACGTGGCGGAGATCAACGCCGTCACCGGGTACATCCGGGGAGGATGCAGTCCCGTTGGGATGAAGAAACAGTACCCCACGGTGTTCCATGAGACGGCATTGGACTATGAGAGCATTTATATCTCCGCCGGAAAGATCGGCGCCCAGGTGGAGCTGGCACCCCGGGCGCTACTGGACCTGTTGCGGGCGGACACGGCGGATATCATCACAGAGCAGGGAGAGGCCTAAGTGGAGGCCCAGGGAGAAGGCGGCTGTGGACCACTGGCAGTAATAGTCAAAGAACAGATCTTCCAGATGAAGGCGGGTCTTCTTATCCAGTGGGAGACTGTCCAAATGTGAAAGAAGCTCTTTTTCATCGTAACAGTTCAAATCATCCAGAACAGAACGGCCATAGGTGTAAAATAGCTTTTCATAGATCGGATTCATCATAAGCACCTCACGAAATAGAACTTTTAATGTTCTCTACAATTTCATTATAGAACATAAAATGTTCTCTGTCAAGGAGAAATTATT
>JAETOQ010000016.1 GCA_021771635.1 Oscillospiraceae bacterium
CTGCAAACAAAGGCTCGATTTTCACCTTGGAAAGATCAATCTGTACGCTTGGCGCGGACACGGTTGCAGCCTCTGCAGAACCATTTACCGCTGCTTTTTCGGCTTTGTTTTCAGCCCGCTTTGGTTCCAGGGTCTTCATTGTGGGGAACAGAATGACCTCCCGAATGGTGTCGGAATTGGTCAGCATCATGACACAGCGGTCGATGCCGATGCCCAAACCGCCGGTGGGGGGCATACCGTACTCCAGAGCGGTGAGGAAATCCTCGTCCATCATGCCGGCCTCGTCGTCGCCCTTGGCCCGCAGCTCCACCTGCTTCTGGAAGCGCTGGCGCTGGTCGATGGGGTCGTTCAGCTCGGAGAACGCATTGCCCATCTCACTGTGGCAGATGAACAGCTCGAACCGCTCGGTGAGCCGGGGATCCTTGGGAGACCGCTTGGCCAGGGGGGACACATCCACCGGATGCATGGTGATGAAGGTAGGCTGGATCAGCTTCTCCTCCACCCGCTGGTCAAAGCACTCGTACAGGGCGTTGCCCCAGGTCTTGTCGGCGGTCTCCGGCAGCTCCACACCGATGGACTTGGCGGCGGCCACGGCCTCCTCGTCGGAGGTGATGCTCATAAAGTCAATGCCGCAGTATTTCTTCACAGCCTCGTGCATGGGCATCCGGGGCCAGCCGGGGGTCAGGTCAATGTCCTGCCCCTGCCACTGGATCTGATAGGTGCCCAGGATCTTCTGGGCGGCAGTGGTCAGCAGGTCCTCAAACAGGTCCATCATGTCGTTGAAATCAGCATATGCCTGATACAGCTCAATGGTGGTGAACTCAGGGTTGTGCTTGGGGTCCATGCCCTCGTTGCGGAAGATGCGGCCGATCTCATACACCCGGTCCATGCCGCCCACGATCAGCCGCTTCAGGGGCAGCTCCGTGGCGATGCGCATGTACATGTCGATATCCAGGGTGTTGTGGTGGGTGATGAAGGGCCGGGCGGTAGCGCCGCCAGAGATGGTATTCAGAACAGGGGTCTCCACCTCCATAAAGCCCCGGCCATCCATAAACTCCCGGACGTGTTTGATGAACTGGGAGCGGATGACAAAGTTCCGCTTCACCTCGGGGTTCACCATCAGGTCCACGTACCGCTGGCGGAACCGGAGCTCCTTGTCCTGCAGGCCGTGGAACTTCTCCGGCAGGGGCAGCAGGGACTTGGAGAGCAGGGTGATGTTCTTGGCCCGGACGCTCATCTCGCCCCGCTGGGTGCGGAAGACCTCGCCGTCCACGCCCACGATATCGCCGATGTCATATTTCTTGAACTTCTTATAGACTTCCTCGTCCATCTCGTCCTGACGGGCGTAGAGCTGGATGCGGCCGTCCCGGTCCTGGAGGTCGCAGAAGCTGACCTTGCCCATGCCGCGCTTGCTCATCAGGCGGCCGGCCACCTTGACGGCCTTGCCCTCCATGGCGTCGAAATTGTCCTTGATCTGCTGGGAGGTGGTGTCCCAGTCGAAGCGGGTCTGCTGGAAGGGGTCCCGCCCCTCGGCCTGGAGAGCCGCCAGCTTCTCCCGGCGGACCTTGGTCTGCTGGCTCAGGTCCTGCTCGGGCTGGGCCTGCTGCTGATTCTTCTGTTCAGACATGTTCGTCTCTCCTTACCGCTCGATCTTCTGTACCGTATAGGCCTTGGTGCCGTTGGGGGCCTCCACCTCGGCGGTGTCGCCCTCTTTCTTGCCCAGCAGCGCCTTGCCAAAGGGGGATTCCTCGGAGATGATGCGGTGCATGGGATCCGCCTCCTGAGAGCCGACGATCTTGAAGGTAAAGGAGACCTTGCTGTCCTCCACGCTGACCACCGTCACCGTGCAGCCGATGGTCACCTCATTGGAAGGCGCGTTGCTGTCGTCCACGATCACCACATGCTGAAGCACTTCCTCCAGCTCGGCAATGCGGGAGTACAGCTTGCCCTGCTCGTTCTTGGCCTCGTCATACTCGCTGTTCTCGGACAGGTCGCCGAAACCCCGGGCCACTTTGATCTGCTCGGCCACCTCGTCGGAGCGGGTGGTCTTCAGATAGTTCAGTTCCTCCTGGAGCTCCAGGGCGCGGGCCTCACTCATTCTGTATTCTTTTTCCATATTTGCAGGTTCCTTTCTCGTATCTTTTGATGGGAAGATCAAGGGAGAACTCCCCGCGTATACTTATTCTATAATATCATAAGGTAATATTATAGAGGCTGACCTTCAGAATGTCAAGTAGCGGGCCGCTCCGCGGCCAGGGAAATCTGTCCGGCTTTCAATACGCCCGCCTCCTGGAGCACGGCCAGAAGCTGCCCTCTCCCGGTTCCCTCCGGCAGCTTTTCCTCCAGCGCCGGGGGCAGTACCAGCGGCGGCAGCGGCGCCGACTCATCGTACAGCGGCAGCACCACCGGATTCCGGCAGGACAGATCTGTCCGCGGATCGAACAGCACCAGCGCCTCCGCCCCCTCCAGCTGGTCCTTCGCCGGTCCCAGCAGCAGCGACACGCCGTACTCCCGCCGGAGCTGGCGGCAGAGTTCCTCGCCGCCGTAGGGCAGGTCCAGCAGCACATAGCGGTGCCGCAGCGTCAGCTCCGTCACGGTGCGCACCAGCTCGCCGGTCAGCTGCGCCCCGCACACGGCCACCTTGGCTCCCGCCACAGGTATGCCCTGCTTCACCAGGTCAAACCGCACCCAGTCCGCCGCCAGGCGGCGCCGGAGGGCCTGGGTGGACACCGGGCGCAGTCCCGCCCTTTCCAGCTGCTCCATATATGCAAAGTCCTCCGGCACGATGACCCGCACCACCCCCTGCTTCCGCAGCCGTTTCCCCGCCGCCAGCATCCGGCGGCGCTGGACGGTCTCCGGCGTTCTGGGCCCGCGTGTGACCTCCGCGCAGAGGAACCGCATGTGCAGAATGACGCGCTCCTCCACAGTCACGTGCTTCTTTCGCTTCCCCGCCTGGGGGCTTTTCCATAACAGCATTCCAACCATAATAAAATTCCTCCCGCTCCATGGTATGGAGCGGGAGGAGCATTTATGTGCGTCAGGCGCTGCCGGACAGGGTGTAACCGGACAGATAGCCCTTTTGGGGTTCCGCGCCGTGGCTCAGGGGATTGACCCGAACGCCGTTCTCCGTGATCTCGAAATGGAGGTGGGGGCCGGTGGAATGCCCAGTGGAGCCGGTAATGCCGATGACATCTCCCTGGTTCACATACTGGCCCACCTCCACCTTGCGGCTGGACATGTGGCCGTACAGGGTGGTATTGCCGCTGCCGTGGGAGATGACCACGTAGTTGCCGTAGGAGCTGGAGTACTGGGAGACGATGACCGTTCCGGCCTTGGCGGCGTAGATGGGGCTGGTATAGCCCACCCGGCCGATGTCCGTGCCCTTGTGGTTGGTGGAACCGATGCCTCCGGGGGACTGCCGGCCGCCCACGGTGGAGGTGATATACCGGCTGTCCACCGGCCAGATGTAGCCGCCGGGGTTGGACTGGGGCGACTTGCCCTGGGCCGCCTGCTGGGCGGCCAGCTCCCGGGACTTGCGCAGAGCCTCCGCCAGGATGCGCTCCTCTTCCTTATCCAGGGCTTCCAGTGTCTCCTTGTTCTCCTGTTCGTTGTCGTTGATCTCGTTGACCAGGGCGATGGCCCGCTGGCGCTGCTTGTCCAGCTCGGACTTCTTGCTCACCAGCTCCGTCTTGGCGGCCTCCCGCTCGGCCTTGCTGTCCTCCAGCTGGTTCTTTTTTTCGGTGATCTCCGCCTGAAGGGCTTTCAGATCGTCGATGACCTGCTGGTCGGCGTCCATGACCTCGTTCACGTCGTTCAGCCGGGTCAGCATATCCGTAAAGCTGGATGCCCCGAAGAGGACGGACCAGTAGCTGACCTCGCCGCCCTCCTCCATGGCCCGGACCCGCTGGCAGAACAGCTCGTACTGGGCGACCTCCCGCTCCTCGGCATCCGTCAGCTCCGCTTCCGTCTGGGTGATCAGCTCGGCGTAGTCCGCGATCTGGGCCTCCACATTCTTGATCTGGGCGGAGGTGTTGTCGATCTGCTGGTCCAAAAGCCTTTTCTTCTCCAAAGCCTTGCTTTTGTCATCAGCCAGTTCCTCCAGCTTGGCCTCCAATTCCTTTTTTTGGCTGCCCAATTCCTTGGCTTCGCTTTTCAACTGGTCGATCTCCGCCTGGGTGACGGCCAGCACCGGGGAGACCTCCGCTCCCACAAGGCACACCGCCAGAAGCAGCGCCGCCAGCACGCGGCACATTCGTTTCATCGCTTTCATGTCACGCTCCTTACACCTGCAGGAATTTTCGAATGGCGGAGAGGCTGCCGCCCACGCCGATCACAATGCCCGCCCCGGCGAAGGTCGCCGCCACCGGGATCCAAAGCTGCTGGAAGGGGATGATGTGGATGAGCTGGAGCGTGTCGTTGTTGGCCACGCCCCGGGACACCGCCTCATACAGTCCCCACTGGAGGAAAAAGGCCACCGCCGCGCCCAGGACGCCGAACAGGAAGCCCTCGTACACGAAGGGCCAGCGGATGAAGCCGTTGGTGGCGCCCACCATCCGCATGATGGCGATCTCCTCCCGGCGGTCAAAGGTGGTGAGCTTGATGGTGTTGGAGATGATAAACACCGACACCACGAACAAAATGGCGATGAGTGCCACGCAGACCACGGTTGCCACGTTGCGGATGGTGATGAAGCCGCCGGCGATCTCCTCATAGGCGTTGACCCGGGCAATGCCGGGGATATTCTCGATCTGCTCCACGGTGGCGCTCTGCCGCTCCAGATCCGCCACCTTGATGGCATAGCGGTCCCGGAAAATCTCCGGGTCCAGGCTCTGGAACAGTTCTTCCTCGGGATACCGGGCGGCAAAATTCTCCGTGGCCTGCTCCTTGCTGATGTAGGTGACGGAGGCCACATTGTCAAGATCCTCCAGCTTGGACTGCAGCGCCTTGGCCGCCGTCTCGGAATAGGAGTCATCCACATAGGCCAGGATCTCATTCTCCTTCTCCAGGTCCACCAGCAGCTCGTTGGCGTTCACCGCCACCAGGGTAAAGGTGCCCATGATCAGCAGGCACGCCACGGTGATGCCGATGGCGGCAAAGGACATGAAGCCGTGGCTGAACATGTTGGAAATGCCCTCATGGAAAAAATATCCGAAATTGTGCTTACCCATGGATGCGTCCTCCCACATAGCCGCCCACGCTGTCGTTGATCACATGGCCGGAATCGATGGTGATGACCCGCTTTCCAAAGCGGTCCACCAAGTCCTTCTCATGGGTCACCACCACCACGGTAGTCCCCAGCTCGTTGATCTTCACCAGCAGGCTCATCAGTTCCAGGGAGCGGTCCGGGTCCAGGTTGCCGGTGGGCTCGTCGGCAATGATGGTGTTGGGATTGTTCACCAGCGCCCGGGCGATGGCGACACGCTGCTGCTCGCCGCCGGAGAGCTCCGTGGGATAGCTGTTGGCCTTTCCCGCCAAGTCCACCAGCTCCAGCACATAGGGAATGCGCTTTTTGATCTCGCTGGGAGCCGCCCCCACGGCCCGCATGACGAAGGCCAGGTTGTCATACACGGTTTTTTTCTCGATCAGGCGGAAGTCCTGGAAGATGACGCCCAGTGTCCGCCGCATCAGCGGGATCTGCCGCTCCCGGATATTGCTGACGGAAAAGCCGTTGATCATGATGCGGCCCGCGCAGGGCTCCACCTCGCCGGTCAGTAATTTGATGATCGTGGACTTGCCGGACCCGGAGGGACCCACCAGAAAGACGAACTCGCCGTCCTCAATGGTGAGGGTGACTCCCTGGATGGCCCTGGTCCCGTTGTCGTACTCCATCTCTACGTCTTTCAAACGGATCATGCAGGCACCTCGCTCCTCTATTTATGGAAACATCGGCCAATTCACCATGGGGAATCCCCCATATCGTGGTCAGGTCGACATAATTCTTCAACTTATCACATTATATACGGTTTTTTTCGCCAATGCAATAACAGTTTACAATTATTCACAAGTTCCGCTGTCTGTGATATGATGCTCTGTGGGGTGATCGGATGCTTGTCTATCTCCAGGCCATCGGCAGCGGGCCGGAAAAGAGCAAATTCGAGCGGATCTTTGCGCTGTACCAGGGGCGGATGTACCACACCGCCTATCAGATCCTGCGCAACCGCCAGGACGCGGAGGATGCGGTCCACCAGGCGCTTTTGGCTATCGCAAAAAATATTTCAAAAGTTTCCGACCCGGAGTGCACAAAAACGCTCTCCTACATCGTTACTATAACTGAGAACAAAGCCATCGACATGTACCGCAGCAGGCGGCGCAGGTCCGCCCTGCCTCTGGACGAGACCATGGGCATCTCCTGTCCCATGCCGGACGGAGCCGTGGCCAGGGCCATCGTAGGCCTGCCGGCCAGGTATCGCCAGCTTATTCTGCTCAAATACGCCGAAGGGTACACCAATGACGAGCTGGCGGCCATGCTGGGCCTCAGCTACTCCGGCGTGTGCAGCCTGGACCAGCGGGCCAAGCAGAAGCTGCAGGAACTTCTGAAGGAGGAGGGCATCGATATATGAATTTAGAGGACTTGCTGTATGAAAACGCCCCGGCCGCCCGGGACGCCCTTCTGAGCGCCCTGCCGCCGGAGGAGGACTGCCCGCCGAACTTCTCCCCCGGGTTTCGCCGCAGGCTCCGGCGCCTGACCCACCGGCAGCGGCACCCGGTGCTCTTCCGGACCCTGCGGCAGGCCGCCGCCTGTTTCCTGGCCCTGTTGGTGCTGGGCGGTGCTTACCTGGGCGCCGACAGCCGGGCCCGGGCCGGCTTCCTCCGGTGGGTCCGGCAGGTCTATCAGACGCAGATCGTGTACCGCTTCGCCGGCGAGGCGGCGGAAAGCGGCGTGTACCGCCCGGGCTGGGTGCCGGAGGGGTATACGCTGGCCGAGGCTTGGAATGACACAGTCCTGTATAATGATCCATCTGGCAGGAACCTGGTATTCGACTATACCCTTATGCAAAGCGGAACCGCTCTTTCGATTCAGGACGCCGATAAAGCTATTATCAAATCGGCTGATATCAATGGTGTCTCTGGTGAACTATATCTCTCCACCGACGCTTCTCTTCCCAATGTCTTGATCTGGCTGGATGAAGACGCAGAATTGGTCTTCGGCATTACCGGATTCCTGGATGAATCCGACATGTTGCACATGGCTGAAAGCGTTTATTTGGCAAATTCTACAAATTAATTTTTTTTCAAAAAGAGTGCGCAAAACTCACCTTCTTTCGACGTTACCATTAATAGAACGCCGAAAGGAGGTGAGTTTTATGAAAAGGCGTATCTTCGTGCTGACCGCTCTGTGTCTTCTGGTTCTTTCTCTATCCGCCCATGCTCTGGAACCCCGTGTCGCAAAGCCCGCTCCGTCACTGACTTTTGACGGCACCACGGCTGTCTGTAAAGTCAACATTTACGCGGATTCCAGCTCGGACAAAATCAATGCCACCGTCAAGCTGTGGGACGGCGGCACCTGCCTCAAAACCTGAACCGCTTCCGACACCAGCCGTCTGCGTTTTTCCGAGACATACAGCAAAAATATCCAGGCTGGCAGGATCTATCAAATGACCGTGGATTATATCATTGCCGGCAGATCCTATCCCCGGATCTCCGCATCCGCCACCTGCCGCGGATGACTCCATCGGGTACAGGGCTTTTCCAACAAGTCGATGCTTGCTCCAGCAGAAACACTGGCATCTCCTATCACTCGCCTTGACTTTACTATGAAAAGAGGCATATTATGATGAAAAGATTTATTAGTTTGATCCTGGCATTTGCTTTGTGTGCAATCTTTTCCGTCCCTGCTTTCGCAGCGGATGTATCTTTATCCGCTGACGTTATGGAGTCGAAAATTGCCGCCGATCTCCAAAGTAAGCAGGAACGCATGCTGATGCGATTTCCGGTTGGGGGCTTGTCTTTGGTATACTTTCAAACCTAAACTCTTGGTATACTTCTTCGGCTCAAAAATCTGTAAATAATGCTGATGGTTATGCAGAAATTATTAACGTCTCCGCTGCGGGTGGAACAGAGCAAGGCTCCACTATTATCGGTTGGAAGAACTACCCGATCGCAGTCATACCGGACATAGCGACAGACGTACATGTACAAAGATATTCCTAATTTCCGTGCTGTGAAAGGAGTCGGCCTATGGTCCCAAAAGGCAGCAGAGCATTTCTGATTTTCGCGAGTGTCTGCAACATGTTCCTGTTGGGTGCTTTTCTGGGGATGGTGGCAGGAGTTTGGGTGGTAAACACGGAGGATTCCTTCGCCTTCACCCGGGCATTTTTCCTGCAATTCTGCCTGTACATTCTGAACGGCGTCTCCCTCCAAAGGCTTCTTTTTCCGGAAAAGCGGAAGGACCTTCCCCTTTCCGGAAAGTCGGAGCTGGTCATTCTGGTCCTGCTCCTTCTGGTGACCTTCGTCCTCCAGGATCGTTTCGCTGTCCGGCCCGATTCCCCCTTTTGGGTCTGGCTGCTGCCGTCTGTGCTCTTTTCCACCTTGTGGTTCATCCTGATCCTGGTCGGGCTTTACAAGGCGTCCAGGCTGAAAAAACAGGGTTCCGAGAGCTAAACGACATCTTAAAAAGCCGCCGGCTGAAAGTGGCAGAAATCTGTGATATTCCAGCAGACAACAACTACTATAAGGTATATAGGAAAATAGACGTACAGGTGCAGCCCTACATTGTCTATAAAAGGAAAGATCCGTCAAAACCATGGGAAGTAGAGTCTCAGGGACATGCTCAAGTGACACTTCGTTCTAAGGCATACCCCAAAAAAGTTTAAGTCCATGCCGCTTAGCTTATATAAGGAGATTCTATGAAACAGCGCATATCTCTTCCACTCCCTTTGGCGTTCATTTTAACAGGAGCATTGATGCTCTCTCTGGTCTTTAACTATGCTCAGTATGATCTTGCCAACAATCCCCTAAATCACCTCTCATGGGAAGCTATCAAGCTGGCAATGCTGCCACAGCTGTTTACCTGGTCTTTGATGATAAAGGCAATTTCTGCCGATATACTCAGCAAAATGGCGTTCTCGAAGAGGGAATCTATCTTGAGGACTCACCGGAACAGTATACATTAACTGCCAGTGACGGATACCTATGCCAAGCAGTGCGCACACGGAAAGGTATCTATTTCTTCAATGGCCGCGAGGCGGTTGCCCTATACGTTAAAGCCAACTCCGCTTTGGTCTTCGTGGAAATCACGAATGGCCAGAGTGGGCATCATAATCTCATGTCAAGTGCTTTTCGCCATTTGCCTTATTTCATGAACAGGCCCCGGCTGGAGATCCAGCCGGGGCCTGTTTGTCTTTTTATGTCATTCAGGAATCGATCCCCCGGCTGGTCAAATACTTCTTGACCATCAGGGCCACCTTGAAGGTGATGGCGTCATCGAACTCCCGCAGGTCCAGGCCCGTCAGCTTCTTGATCTTCTCCAGGCGGTACACCAGGGTGTTCCGGTGGACGAACAGCTTCCGGGCGGTCTCGGACACGTTCAGGTTGTTCTCAAAGAACTTGTGGATGGTGAAGAGCGTCTCCTTGTCCAGGGCGTCGATAGGGTTCTTCTTAAAGACCTCCTGGAGGAACATCTCGCACAGGGTGGTAGGCAGCTGATAGATCAGACGGCCGATACCCAGATTTTCATAGTTGATGACATACTTCTCCGTGTCGAAGACCTTGCCCACCTCAATGGCGATCTGGGCCTCCTTATAGCTCCGGGCCAGGTCCCGCAGATGGGTGGCCACGGTGCCGATACCCACCACCACGGTGCTCTCATTTCCGGAGCGGAGCGTCTCCTCGATGGAACCCGCGATCTTGTTCAGCTCCTTGATGCCGGAACCCTCGGGCATCTGGCGGATCAGGACCACGTCGCCCTCGCCGATGCTGAGCACAAAGTCGTTCTGGCGGTCGGGGAACAGGGACTGGACCACATCCGTGGGTACGGACTCTTCCTTTTTCAGGGACCGTACCACAAACACGCCTCTGGGCACGTCGGCGGTGACCCGCAGCTCCTTGGCCCGCATGTAGATGTCGCCCAGCATGATATTGTCGGAGATGATGTCCTTGATGAAGGAGCCGCGGTCATGCTTCTCCTCATAATAGGATTTCGCGGCGTTCAGCGCCACTGTCGCCATGGCGCAGACGGTCCTGCTGACCTCGTTGTCGCCAAAAGCAAAGACCGCGTAGTCGAACTGTGTGTTCCAGCCGTTCAGGGCCTTGAAGGTCTTTCCGTCAGAGGAGACCATGGTTCCAGCCGCGCCGTTGATGACGGGAACATGCTCTGCCCACCGCTGGCCGATCATAGAAAGCTCACTGCAGGCGATCACGATTCCCTCTCCGTCGATCACACCGACGGTGCGGTCGGTATTCTCTTTCAGCTGCAACACCACATTTTGAAAAATTCTCCCAGACATGGTCTTCCTCCTCACCTAAAATCACACGTAAACCTTTGTGCAATTTGTCAACGTCTACATTATATCGGCAAATTTGACAAATTGCAAGATGTTTTTTCTTTTTTCAACAAAAAAGTCCTTGGCTTTTTGGTGAAGATTTGATGTTTTCCTTGGAATTGTCAAGAATTCTTTAACATTTCCAACTCCTCCACCGTCAAAAAGCGAAAGTCTCCCCGTGGAAGCACCGGGTCCAACAGCAAATTGCCCATCCGCACCCGCTCCAGATATAAAACAGGCTTGCCCCGCTGGGCCAGCATCCGCTTCACCTGGTGGAATTTTCCCTCCCGCAGGGTGACATAGGCCTCGCTCTCCTCCCCCGCCGACAGGATCTCCAAGCCCGCCGGCTGGCAGGCCAGTCCGTCATCCAGCAGCATTCCCTCAGCAAAGACCCGGCAGTCCTCCTCCGTCAGGCGGCCCGCCACTCTCGTATAATACACCTTGTCCACATGGTGTCTGGGGGACAGCAGGTCATGGGCCAGACCGCCCTCGTTGGTCAACAGCAGCAGTCCCTCCGTGTCCTTGTCCAGCCGCCCCACCGGGAACAGCCCCTGTCTCCGCAGCTCCTGGGGCAGCAAATCCAGCACGGTTTTCCCCCGCCCATCCTCCGTGGCGGAGAGGTATCCCGCCGGCTTGTTCAGCATGATCCAGGTATACCGGCGATAGGTCAGTTCCTCGCCGTTCACCGTGATGTCCACCGTCTCCGGGTCCACCTTTTCCTCCGCGGTCCGGGCCGGCAGTCCATCCACCAGCACGCGGCCCTGGCGCACCAGGTTTTTTACCTCCCGCCGGGACCACTTCCCCGTGGAGGCGATGATCTTATCCAGACGCTGCTTTTCCAATGTGGATGCTCCTTCTCCTTGTTGTTTTTTATACGATTCGCTAATTAAAATCATGTATGATTTTAATTCCGTCAACAAAGTTGACGGGACACCGCCATGAGGCGGTGTCGGCGAAGCCGTTCAATACGAATCTTCCCAAAATCCATTCGGATTTTGGAAGCCACGGCAGATGCCGTGGCTTTAAAATGCGACATTTCGCATTTTAATTGAAGATTCGTATTATATCTTATCATAAACCACGTGGAAAATGAATAGGAAACAAGCAGGAGGGATCGATATGATGATTTGGACCGCCCGGTTTTCCCGGAAAAAAGCTGTATTCGCCGTCATTTTGATGGGCATCGTCATGGCCGCGCTGATCGTATTGACAGGCCGCATGTCCGAGGAAGAAACAGCTGTGCCGCAGCTGACCACAAACGAAGAGCGCGTGGCATACCTGCAGTCCCTTGGCTGGGAGATCACGCCTGAACCGCTGGAAACGCTGCAATTTCTGCTGCCGGACCAGCTGGCGGAGCCCTACTTGACATACAATGACCTTCAGAAGGACCAGGGCTTTGACCTCACAGTCTGCTGCGGCAAGCAGGTCTCCCGGTACACCTACGCCGTCACCAACTACCCAGGCCGCCAGGAGGGCGTCCAGGCCAATCTCTACATCTGTGAAGACGCCCCTGTGGCCGGGGATATTCTCTGCCCCGGCGCAAATGGATTCCAGAAGACGCTGGTCTATCCACAATCAGATCCGGAGAAATAGCAGAAAAAAGGACTGCTGCAAACGCAGCAGTCCTTTTTGAGAAAACGCAAAATTATTCGCCGACTTCGGTGACAGCGCCGGAACCAACGGTACGGCCGCCCTCACGGATAGCGAAACGCAGGCCCTTCTCGATGGCGATGGGGGTGATCAGCTCAACGCTCATCTCGACGTTATCGCCGGGCATGCACATCTCAGTGCCCTCGGGCAGAGTGATGACGCCGGTAACGTCGGTGGTGCGGAAGTAGAACTGAGGACGATAGTTGTTGAAGAAGGGAGTGTGACGGCCGCCCTCTTCCTTGGACAGGACGTAGACCTGGCCCTTGAACTTGGTGTGGGGATGGATGGAGCCGGGCTTAGCCAGAACCTGGCCGCGCTCGATGCCCTGACGATCCACACCGCGCAGCAGAGCGCCGATGTTGTCGCCGGCCTCAGCGTAGTCCAGCAGCTTGTGGAACATCTCGATGCCGGTGACAACGGTCTTCTTCTTCTCCTCGGTCAGACCGACGATCTCGACTTCCTCGGACAGCTTCAGCTGGCCACGCTCCACACGGCCGGTAGCGACGGTGCCGCGTCCGGAGATGGTGAAGACGTCCTCGACGGGCATCAGGAAGGGCAGGTCGGCCTTACGGTCGGGAGTGGGGATATAGGAGTCAACAGCGTCCATCAGCTCCTTGATGCAGGCATACTCGGGAGCGTTGGGATCGGTGGACTCGGAGATCAGGGCGTTCAGAGCGGAGCCCTTGATGACGGGGATGTCATCGCCGGGGAACTCATAGCTGGACAGAGTCTCACGGACTTCCATCTCCACCAGCTCCAGCAGCTCTTCGTCATCGACCTGGTCGCACTTGTTCAGGAACACGACCATGGCGGGCACGCCCACCTGACGGGCCAGCAGGATGTGCTCCTTGGTCTGAGCCATGGGGCCGTCGGTAGCGGCGATGACCAGGATAGCACCGTCCATCTGAGCGGCGCCGGTGATCATGTTCTTGATATAGTCAGCGTGGCCCGGGCAGTCAACATGGGCATAGTGGCGAGCCTCGGTCTCATACTCCACGTGAGCGGTGTTGATAGTGATGCCGCGTTCCTTCTCCTCGGGAGCCTTGTCGATGCTGTCATAAGCCTCGAACTGAGCGTGGCCCTGCAGGGACAGCCACTTGGTGATAGCGGCGGTCAGAGTGGTCTTGCCATGGTCGACGTGACCGATGGTGCCGATGTTGACATGGGGCTTGGTTCTTTCAAATTTCTGCTTAGCCATTTGAAAATCCTCCTATCAATTTATAGAGTCAACTTGTAGCAATGCATAATCAATCAGCATTGCTTATTTTACAGTATATCGCGGGGAAAATCAATCCCTTTTTCCAAGCGCCGCTCAATCGTGCTTGGTACGGGTCTCCACGATCTTGTCGCGGATGCTCTTGGGCAGCTCAGAATAGCTGTGAGGCTCCATGGTGTACTGACCGCGGCCCTGTGTGGCGGAACGCAGGTCCGTGGCGTAGCCAAACATGTTGGCCAGAGGCACCAGAGCGTCCACCTGCTGTGCGCCGGGACGGGCCTCCTGGCCCAGGATCTGGCCGCGGCGGGCAGTCAGGTCGCCGATCACGCTGCCCAGGTAGTCATCGGGAGCGATGACGCTGACCTTCATGATGGGCTCCAGCAGCACGGGATCAGCCTTGCGCATAGCCTCCTTGAAAGCCATGGAACCGGCGATCTTAAACGCCATTTCAGAGGAGTCGACCTCGTGATAGGAGCCGTCGTACAGTGTGACCTTGACATCCACAACGGGGAAGCCGGCCACCACACCGGACTGCAGGGCACCGCGGATACCGGCGTCGACCGCGGGGATGAACTCCTTGGGAATGGAGCCGCCCACAACGGCGTTGATAAACTCGTAACCCTTGCCGGACTCGTTGGGCTCCAGCTTGATCTTGACGTGGCCGTACTGGCCGGAACCGCCGCTCTGGCGCTTGTACTTGGTCTCCTGGTCCACAGCCTTGCGGACAGTCTCCTTGTAAGCGACCTGGGGAGCGCCCACGTTGGCCTCCACCTTGAACTCGCGCAGCAGGCGGTCCACGATGATCTCCAGGTGCAACTCGCCCATGCCGGCGATGATGGTCTGGCCCGTCTCCTCATCGGTGTAGGTCTTGAAGGTGGGGTCCTCCTCAGCCAGCTTGATCAGGCCCATGGTCATCTTCTCCTGACCGGCCTTGGTCTTGGGCTCGATGGCCACGCGGATCACGGGCTCGGGGAACTCCATGGACTCCAGAATGATGGGAGCCTTTTCATCACACAGCGTATCACCGGTGGTAGTGTTCTTCAGGCCGACGGCGGCTTCGATGTCGCCGGAGAAGACCTCTTCAATATCCTCCCGGTGGTTGGCGTGCATCTGCAGGATGCGGCCCACACGCTCCTTGGTGTTCTTGACACTGTTCAGCACGGTGGAACCAGTGGTCAGGTGACCGGAGTACACGCGGAAGAAGCTCAGACGGCCCACATAGGGGTCGGTCATGATCTTGAAGGCCAGGGCGGAGAAGGGTGCGTTGTCGTCAGAGGGACGCTCCTCCTCTTCCTCGGTCTTGGGGTTGACGCCCTTGATGGGGGGGATATCCAGGGGAGAGGGCATATAGTCGACGATGGCATCCAGCATCTTCTGCACGCCCTTGTTCTTGTAAGAGGTGCCGCAGGTGACGGGGACCATCTCGTTAGCGATGGTGGCCTTCCGGATGGCGGCACGGATCTTCTCCTGGGGAACTTCCTCGCCGCCAAGGTACATCTCCATGATCTCATCGTCGAACATGGAGACGGCGTCCATCAGCTTCTCATGATACTCGTTGGCAAGGTCCATCATGTCCTCGGGGATCGGCTCCACGCGCATGTCCTTGCCCAGATCATCATAATAGATGTCGGCATCCATCTCGATCAGGTCGATGATACCCTTGAAGGTATCCTCGCTGCCGATGGGGAGCTGGATGGGCACGGCGTTGCACTTCAGACGGTCCTCGATCATGTGCAGCACGTTGTAGAAGTCCGCGCCCATGATGTCCATCTTGTTGACGTAGATCATGCGGGGGACCTTGTAGTTATCGGCCTGACGCCACACGGTCTCGGACTGGGGTTCCACGCCGCCCTTGGCGCACAGAACGGTCACAGAGCCGTCCAGCACGCGCAGGGAACGCTGAACCTCCACGGTGAAGTCCACGTGGCCCGGGGTGTCGATGATGTTGATCCGGGTGGGCTTGTACTGGTTCTTGGAACCAGACCAGAAACAAGTGGTGGCGGCAGACGTGATGGTGATGCCGCGCTCCTGCTCCTGGGCCATCCAGTCCATGGTGGCGGTGCCATCATGGGTCTCACCGATCTTATAGTTCACGCCGGTGTAGAACAGGATACGCTCGGTAGTCGTCGTCTTGCCTGCATCGATGTGAGCCATAATGCCGATATTTCTGGTATTTTCAAGCGCTGTTTTTCTCGGCATACTGTTTCTCCTAACTTACCAGCGGAAGTGCGCGAAGGCCTTGTTGGCCTCGGCGGCCTTGTGGACTTCCTCGCGCTTTTTGACCGCGGCACCGGTGTTGTTGGCGGCGTCCATGATCTCGCCGGCCAGCCGCTCAGCCATGGTGCGCTCGCTGCGGGCGCGGGAATACGCGGTCAGCCAGCGCAGAGCCAGAGTCTGACGGCGGGCGGGACGAACTTCCATGGGGACCTGATAGTTGGCGCCGCCCACACGGCGGGCCTTGACTTCCAGGCTGGGCATGATGTTTTCCATGGCCTGGGTAAACACTTCAACAGGGTCCTTCTCGGTCTTTTCCTTGATCTGGTCAAAGGCCGCGTAGACCACCTTCTGCGCCACACCCTTCTTGCCGTCCAGCATGACGCTGTTGACCAGCTTGGTCACCAGGACGGAGCCGTATACGGGATCGGGCAGAACTTCTCTCTTGGGAACATTACCTCTTCTGGGCACTATGCTTCCCTCCTTCATAATATTCTATGATCTCATAGGTACTCGAAAGGTATCTTACACCCTTCCGTGTATGCCTGCCAAAGAGGTTCCCATACAAATATATATAAACCTTTTCGGCAAAGCTTTCATTGTTTTGCAGAACTTACTTCTGCTTGGGACGCTTGGCACCGTACTTGGAGCGAGCCTGCATACGGCCCTGAACGCCCTGGGTATCCAGCGTACCACGGATAATGTGGTAACGGACGCCGGGGAGGTCCTTGACACGGCCGCCGCGGATCATAACAACGGAGTGCTCCTGCAGGGAGTGGCCCACGCCGGGGATATAGGCGGTGACCTCGTAGCCGTTGGTCAGACGCACACGGGCGATCTTACGCAGAGCGGAGTTGGGCTTCTTGGGAGTCGCGGTTCTGACGGCGGTGCAGACGCCTCTCTTCTGGGGAGAAGGCAGGTCGGTGGTCTTGGTCTTCAGAGTGTTCAGACCGAACTGCAGCGCGGGAGAAGTGGACTTGTAGGTAGCCTGTTGTCTTCCTTTACGGACCAGCTGGTTAAAAGTAGGCATTGAATTTCTCCTTTCTTTCATATTTTTGGCAGTCCTTTTCAGCGGACAGCCTTTATTTTTTGCGGAAAACCTGGCGGTTATTCCGAAAAAACCGTTTTTTATCCGGCTCTTGATGGGACTCGCGGACCGCGGCCGTCACGCCTTGAGGACGGCTACCACGGACGCTCCCACTGTGATGCGGCACGCCTGCCCCAACTGGGACATGGTGCAGTCCGCCTCCACAGGGATCCCGGCGGCGGCGCAGCTGTCGGCCACCGGTTCGGTGATGGCTGGGTCGGCGTCGCAGGCGAGATACACCCGGCAGGCCCGGCCCTCCCGGATCGCCTTGCGGGACTGCTTCACACCAATGACCTTATCTTGAGAAGTCAGTTCCGTGATCACAGGAAATTCCTCCGAAACGCATGGCAAAATTCGCGGAACATACCCGCGCATTTGGAAATTATAGCATGAGGAGACTCAATCGTCAAGTATTTCTGAAAAAAGGATTTTAATTTTTTCGATTACACAATTACTGTGATTTTTATCCGGCTTTTTTTCAATTTTTGATACATTTATCCAGGCTTGTTTTTCCCCGCCGCAAACTTTTCCCGCTCCCCGTGCGTCTATGAAGTGGAACATCTATAAAGGAGGAGTTTTTTATGAAACGACTGATGCGCAAACGGCTTCTCTCCCTGACCGCCCTGTTGGCGCTCCTTCTGACGCTGGCCGGCTGTGGCGGCGCCGCCCAGCCTGACACCGCCGACGAGTCCGCCACACTGGAGGAACTCTGCGGCGAAGACTATCAGGACTATATCTCCAAGACCATTGAGATGCAGATGGGAAACCGGATGGACAAAACTCCCGACGTCCGCTACTTCCCCATCACGGAAGACGCCCCGCTGACCGATTACGTCGCCATCGATGAGACCACATCTTTCTTTATAAATGAGGAAGGCCACATCGTGATCGTGTTTCCGGCCGGCGCCGTCACGGACGAGGCCCACGGAGAGCAGACCTTCCGCATCCCACGTCCCTGATACCATAAAATGCTTTATTTGAAATCCTACGTGCTGCGCACGCTGGTGACGCACGTTCCGTGCGCGGCCGCGCCTCATATAGTCAGCACACTTGAAAATCGGTAAATGCCGATTTTCTTACAGCGGCAGGGCCGCTGTTGG
This sequence comes from Oscillospiraceae bacterium, assembly GCA_021771635.1. Taxonomy (GTDB): domain Bacteria; phylum Bacillota; class Clostridia; order Oscillospirales; family Oscillospiraceae; genus Oscillibacter. The sequence goes on from JAETOQ010000016.1 coordinate 17,749, forward strand.
GCAGCGCCCGTGTGCTGGCTATGAAGTCTGACGCGCTTTGCGCTATCAAAGGATCTTCAAGCTTTTTAACGGGTTTTCGTATGAAAACGACTCTTCACCGGCATCATATGGATCAAAAGAGGACCGCATCCGCGGTCCTCTTTTGATATTACGCGATATGGAGCAGCTGCCCTTCAGTGGGATCAGCCCTCAAACGCGGGGGCTTCCTCCGTCTCGGCGGCAGCCGCGTCGGGCACCAGTTCCTTGGCAAAGGTGTGATACGCCTGCAGGCCGGTGCCGGCGGGGATCAGCTTGCCGATGATGACGTTTTCCTTCAGGCCCACCAGGTGGTCGGCCTTGCCCTTGATGGCGGCCTCGGTCAGGACCTTGGTGGTCTCCTGGAAGGAGGCGGCGGACAGGAAGGAATCCGTGGCCAGAGATGCCTTGGTGATGCCCATCAGCAGCTGGGTGCCCACCGCATGGCGCAGAGGCTCGCCGTTCTCCTGTGTCTCACCGGCGGCGTTGCGGCGGTCGATCTCCTCGTTGGCATCGTCCAGCTCCAGGACATCCACCATGGAGCCGTCCAGCAGCTTGGTATCGCCCGCATCCTCCAGACGGACTTTGCGCATCATCTGGCGGACAATGACTTCGATGTGCTTGTCGTTGATATCAACGCCCTGCTGGCGGTACACCCGCAGGACTTCCTGGATCAGGTAGTTATACACGGCATCGGCGCCGCGGATGCGGAGCACGTCGTGGGGGTTCAGGGCGCCGTAGGTCAGCTGAGTGCCGGTCTCGATGGTATCGCCGTCCTTCACCTGCAGTCCGGTGTGGGGCACCGCGTAGGTGCGGGTGTCGCCGTCGTCAGCGGTGACGATGATGTTCAGCAGGCTGCCCTTGGTGGCCTCCTCAAACTTGACCTTGCCGCCGATCTCAGACAGCGTGGCCATACGCTTGGGCTTCCGGGCCTCGAACAGCTCCTCGACACGGGGAAGGCCCTGGGTGATATCGCCGCCGGCCAGACCGCCGGTGTGGAACGTACGCATGGTCAGCTGGGTGCCGGGTTCGCCGATAGACTGGGCGGCGATGATGCCGACCGCCTCGCCGGGACCCACGGGCTGCTGGGTGGCCAGGTTCATGCCGTAGCACTTGGCACACACGCCGCTGTGGGCCTTGCAGGTCAGAACCGTGCGGATCATGACAGTGGGGTGTTCACCGCTGGCGGGATCAAACTCGCAGCGGTCGCCCTCCCGGACATTCTGCTGGACCCAGTGGCGGCTCTCCAGGATCTTGGCGTCGCTCTCGTCCATCATCTTGGTGTTGGGGACCAGGACCTCACCAGTCTCGGCGTCCACAACGTCGCCCACCAGGAAACGGCCCCGGAGACGGTCGGAGAACTTCTCGATCACCTGGCCGTTTTCGCTGATCTCAGAGACCTTGATGCCGTGGGTGACATGGCAGTCCTCTTCCCGAATGATGACGTCCTGGGAGACATCCACCATGCGGCGGGTCAGGTAACCGGAGTCAGCGGTACGCAGAGCGGTATCGGCCAGGCCCTTACGGGCGCCGCGGCTGGAGATGAAGTACTCCAGGGCGGTCAGGCCTTCCCGGTAGTTTGCCTTGATGGGGATCTCGATGGTCCTGCCGGCGGTGTTGGCGATCAGGCCGCGCATACCGGCCAGCTGGCGGATCTGCTTCATGGAACCACGGGCGCCGGAGTCCGCCATCATAAAGATGGGGTTATAGCGGTCCAGGTTCTGCTGCAGGGCGTTGGAGACGTCCTCAGTGGTCTTCTCCCAGACCTGGACCACCTGCTTATAGCGCTCGTGATCGGTCATGAAGCCCATCTTATACTGGTTTTCGATATCCAGCACCGCCTGCTCGGAGGCCGCGACCATCTCATACTTCTTGGGAGGGATGGACATGTCCGCGATGGAGACGGTGATGGCGGCCAGAGTGGAGTTGTGGTAGCCGGTGGCCTTAATGGCATCCAGCACCTCGGCAGCCATGGTGAAGCCGTGCTTGTTGATGGTGCGGTCCACGATCTGGCCCAGCTGCTTCTTGCCGCAGGTAAAGGTGATCTCATAGTCGCAGACATGGGCGGGATCGGTGCGGTCCACAAAGTCCAGGTCCTGGGGGATGTTGTGGTTGAAGATGATGCGGCCCGGGGTGGCCTCCACCACGCGGGTGTACTCCGTGCCGTTCACCGTCAGGCGGCGGCGCACCAGAATGGGGCAGTGGGGACCGATGACGTGCTCGTTGTAAGCCATCAGGGCCTCTTCCTCATTGGCGTAGACATGGAGAGGCTTGTAAACAGCCTTTTTCTGCTCCTTGGAGAGCGCCTCGTTGGCGGCCAGGAACTCGTCCGCGTCCACAACGGACTGGGCGGGCAGGCCGGTATCGCCGGGGTCCTCGCACCAGATGGTTTCGGCGCCCTTCTCCGCCTTGCCCATGCGGTCCATGGTCAGGTAGTAGGAACCAAGCACCATGTCCTGTGTGGGGACGGTGACAGGGCCGCCGTCCTGGGGACGGAGCAGGTTGTTGGCGGAGAGCATCAGGATCCGGGCCTCCGCCTGGGCCTCGGCGGACAGAGGCACGTGGATGGCCATCTGGTCACCATCGAAGTCGGCGTTGAAGGCCGTGCAGTTCAGGGGGTGCAGCTTCAGCGCGCGGCCGTCCACCAGCACCGGCTCGAAGGCCTGAATGCCCAGGCGGTGCAGGGTGGGAGCGCGGTTGAGCATGACGGGGTGGTCCTTGATGATGACATCCAGGGCATCCCACACCTCGGTGACGCCCTTATCCACCATCTTCTTGGCGGACTTGATGTTGTTAGCGGTGCCGTCCTCCACCAGCTTCTTCATGATGAAGGGGCGGAACAGCTCCACGGCCATCTCCTTGGGCACGCCGCACTGGTAGATCTTCAGCTCGGGGCCGACGACGATAACGCTTCGGCCGGAGTAGTCCACGCGCTTGCCCAGCAGGTTCTGGCGGAAACGGCCCTGCTTGCCCTTGAGCAGGTCGCTGAGGGACTTGAGGGCACGGTTGTTGGCGCCGGTGACGGCGCGGCCCCGGCGGCCGTTGTCGATCAGGGCGTCCACGGCCTCCTGCAGCATCCGCTTCTCATTGCGGACGATGATGTCGGGGGCATTGAGCTGGATGAGCCGCTTGAGGCGGTTATTGCGGTTGATGACCCGGCGGTACAGGTCGTTCAGGTCGGACGTGGCGAACCGGCCGCCGTCCAGCTGCACCATGGGCCGCAGGTCCGGGGGGATGACCGGCAGCACGTCGATGATCATCCACTCGGGCTTGTTGCCGGAGAGGCGGAAGGCGTCCACCACCTCCAGGCGCTTGACGATCCGGGCCTTCTTCTGGCCGGAGGCGTCCTTCAGCTCGGCGTGGAGCTGCTTGGAAAGGGCGTCCAGGTCCACGTCCTGCAGCAGCTTCTTCACAGCCTCCGCGCCCATGCCGGCCTGGAAATCGTCCTCGTACTTCTCCTTGTAGTCGCGGTACTCCTTCTCGGAGAGGATCTGATTCTTGGTCAGGGGCGTCTCACCGGCGTCCGTGACGATATAGTTGGCAAAGTACAGCACCTTTTCCAGGATGCGGGGGCTGATGTCCAGCAGCAGGCCCATCCGGGAGGGGATGCCCTTGAAATACCAGATGTGAGAGACGGGAGTTGCCAGCACGATGTGGCCCATGCGCTCACGACGGACCTTGGCCCGGGTGACCTCCACGCCGCAGCGGTCGCAGATCTTGCCCTTATAGCGGATCTTCTTGTACTTGCCGCAGTGGCACTCCCAGTCTTTGGTGGGGCCAAAGATGCGCTCGCAGTACAGGCCGTCCTTCTCGGGCTTCAGAGTGCGGTAGTTGATCGTCTCAGGCTTGGTGACTTCGCCATAGGACCAGGCAAGGATCTGATCCGGGGAAGCCATGCCGATCTTGATCGCATCAAAGGCAATGTTATTGCCGGTATTGTTATCCATCATATTGCGATTTCCTCCTTCAATGATCCAGAATATTCAGTGTGACGAATGGCTTGCTTTCTGGATCATTCGTCGTCGCCGTCAACGTCAATGTCCGCGCCGGCGTCCTCCGGAGCGTCCTCAATGTCAAAACCAGACTCCTGGAATTCCGCCTCGTCGGCAAAGGCGCGGTTGCGCTCGTCCTCCGCGTCCATACGGGCCAGGTTGAAGGTATCCAGGGCGTCCTCGTCCTCTTTCAGCTCGATGGTGTTGCCATCGGCGTCCAGGATCTGAATATCCAGGCACAGGGACTGAAGTTCCTTCACCAGGACCTTGAAGGACTCGGGCACGCCGGGCTGGGGCACGTTGTGGCCCTTGACGATAGCCTCGTAAGTGCGCACACGGCCGGTGGTATCATCGGACTTGACGGTCAGGATCTCCTGCAGGGTATAGGCGGCGCCGTAGGCCTCCAGGGCCCAAACCTCCATCTCGCCGAAGCGCTGGCCGCCGAACTGGGCCTTGCCGCCCAGAGGCTGCTGGGTGACCAGGGAGTAGGGGCCGGTGGAACGGGCGTGGATCTTATCATCCACCAGGTGGTGGAGCTTGAGGAAGTACACATAGCCCACGGTGACCTTATTGTCAAAGGGCTCGCCGGTGCGGCCGTCGTACAGCACGCTCTTGCCCTCGGGGTCCAGGCCCGCCTCTTCCAGCATGGCCTTGATGTCCTCTTCCCGGGCGCCGTCGAAGATGGGGGTGGCCACCTTGCAGCCCAGGGCGTGGGCGGCATAGCCCAGATGGACCTCCAGCACCTGGCCGATGTTCATACGGGAGGGCACGCCCAGGGGGTTCAGCACGATGTCCAGCGGGGTGCCGTCGGGCAGGAAGGGCATATCCTCCTGGGGCAGAACACGGGAGACAACGCCCTTGTTGCCGTGGCGGCCGGCCATCTTGTCGCCCACCTGGATCTTCCGGCGCTGGGCGATATACACCCGGACCACCATGTTCACGCCGGGGCCCAGCTCATCGCCGTTCTCACGGGTAAAGACCTTGGTATCCAGCACGATGCCGCTCTCGCCGTGGGGGACCTTCAAAGAGGTGTCACGGACCTCCCGGGCCTTCTCGCCGAAGATGGCCCGCAGCAATCGCTCCTCAGCGGTGAGGTCGGTCTCGCCCTTGGGGGTGACCTTGCCCACCAGAATGTCGCCGGACTTGACTTCGGCGCCCACGCGGATGATGCCGTTCTCGTCCAGGTCCTTCAAAGCGTCCTCGCCCACGTTGGGGATGTCCCGGGTGATCTCCTCGGGGCCCAGCTTGGTGTCACGGGCGTCCAGTTCGAATTCCTCGATGTGGATGGAGGTGTACAGGTCCTCCCGGACCAGGCGCTCGTTCAGCAGAACGGCGTCCTCGTAGTTGTAGCCCTCCCAGGTCATGAAGCCCACCAGGATGTTGCGGCCCAGGGCGATCTCGCCCTGATCGGTAGCGGGGCCGTCGGCCAGGACGGTGGGGTCCTCCCACTCGCCGTTTTCATTCAACCGCTTGCCGTGGACCCGCTCGCCCACATCCACGATGGGATGCTGGTTGATGCAGGTGGTGTGGTTGGAGCGCAGATATTTGGTCAGCTTATACTCCTTGGTCTCGCCGCTGTCGTACTTGACGGTGACATGGCGGGCGTCCACGGAGGTGACCACGCCGTCGCCCTCGGCCAGAATGACGATCTCGGAGTCGATGCAGATCTTGTGCTCCATGCCGGTGCCGACGATGGGCGCCTCAGGCCGCAGCAGAGGCACGGCCTGGCGCTGCATGTTGGCGCCCATCAGGGCGCGGTTGGCGTCGTCGTTGGGCAGGAAGGGGATCATGGCGGTGGCGATGGAGACCATCATGCGGGGGCTGACGTCGATATAGTCCACCAGCTCCTTATCCACTTCCACGATCTCGTCCCGGTGCCGGGCGGTGATACGGGCGTTGATCAGGCAGCCATTCTCGTCCAGAGGCTCGGCGGCCTGGCCGACGATGTAGTTGTCCTCCTCGTCGGCGGTCATATAGGTGATCTCGTTGGCGACCTTGCCGGTGGCCTTGTCCACAGCCCGGTAGGGCGCCTCGATGAAACCGTACTCGTTGATGCGGGCATAGGTGGCGAGATAGGAGATCAGGCCGATGTTGGGACCTTCGGGGGTCTCGATGGGGCACATGCGGCCATAGTGGCTGTAATGGACGTCACGGACCTCCATGTTGGCCCGCTCACGGGACAGGCCGCCGGGGCCCAGGGCACTGAGACGCCGCTTGTGGGTCAGCTCCGCCAGGGGGTTGGTCTGGTCCATAAACTGGCTCAGGGGGCTGGAGCCGAAGAACTCCTTGATGGCGGCGGTGACAGGCCGGATATTGATGAGGCTCTGGGGGGTAACGATGTCCAGGTCCTGGATGGTCATGCGCTCCCGGATGACACGCTCCATACGGCTAAAGCCGATGCGGAACTGGTTTTGCAGCAGCTCGCCCACGCAGCGCAGGCGGCGGTTGCCCAGGTGGTCGATGTCATCCTTGACGGAGATGCCCCGGGCCAGACCGTTCATATAGTTGATGGAGGTCAGGATATCATCAATAATGATGTGCTTGGGCACCAGATCATCCTTGTGCAGGCGCAGCTGCTCCTTCAGTTCCTCGCCGGAATACTGGCCCAGCAGCTCCTGGAGCACCTCAAAGCGGACCCGCTCCTTGATGCCGCACTCGGCCAGGGGATCGAAGTCCACATAGTGGGCAAGATCGCACATCTTGTTGGACATGACCCGCAGCGGCGTGCCCTCCACGTCGATGGTGACCTCCGCCACGCCGACGGTATCCAGCAGGCGGGCGTCCGCCTTGGTCAGCACATGGCCCTCGTCGAACAGCAGCTCGCCGGTGGCGGGGTCCGCCGCGGGGCAGGCCAGCTTATAGCCGGTGACCCGCTGCCACAGGGACAGCTTCTTGTTGAACTTGTAGCGGCCCACGACGGACAGATCGTAGCGCCGGGCGTCGAAAAACAGGTTGTTCATCAGGGTTTCGGCGGCCTCCACCGTGGGGGGCTCGCCGGGACGCAGCTTGCGGTAGATCTCCAGCATGGCGTCCTCATAGTTCTTGCAGGGGTCCTTTTCCAGAGTGGCCACGATCCGGGGATCATCGCCGAAGCGGTCCAGGATCTCCGCGTCGGTCCGCAGGCCCAAGGCGCGGATCAGGCAGGTGATGGGGATCTTCCGGTTCTTGTCGATCCGGACCCAGAACACTTCGTTGGAGTCGGTCTCATACTCCAGCCAGGCGCCCCGGTACGGGATAACAGTGGAGGTCAGAATGGGCAGATCGGTCTTGATGTCCGTCTCCTTGCCGTAATACACGCCGGGAGAGCGGACGATCTGGGACACCACCACGCGCTCCGCGCCGTTGATGACAAAGGTGCCGGAGTGGGTCATCAGGGGGAAGTCGCCCATGAAGATCTCCTGCTCCTTGATCTCCTCGGTCTCCTTGTTGCGCAGGCGGACCTTCACCTTCAGGGGGGCGGCGTACGTGGCGTCACGGGCCTTGCACTCCTCCACGTCGTACTTGGGTGCCTCGTCCATCTTGTAGTCGATGAACGTCAGCTCCAGGTTGCCCTGGTAGTCCGTGATCGCGCCCACGTCGGTAAACACGTCCCGCAGGCCGGTGTCCAAAAACTCCTGGTAAGACGTCTTCTGGATCTCCAGAAGGTTCGGCATGGGGACAACTTCCTCATACCGGGCAAAGTTCTTACGAAGGGTCTTTCCGTAATACTTGTCTTTGGCCATCTTCTCATTCACCTTTCTTCTGCCTCTGCCGCCCTGTCCGGCGGCGGAGGCAAGTTGTTTGTTCCAAAAGCGGCAGGAATTCTGACACACATGGCAGTGTTGTTAAAAATCTTTCTTCCTGCTCTTGCATTGTCATGGGAAATGTGCTATCTTGTACATAGTTCATAAGAATGGCGGAGTATCCCCCCGTCATCATATAAGCGATTAATTTTACCATAGGATTTCTATGGTGTCAAGGTGTTTTTTGTCGTGGCCGGACGAGGCGTCCAGCCATTTTTTTATGCCCAAACCCGCCTCACAGCGTTTTCCGGTGCGGGCCGCGGTGCGCAAAAAGCGGGCGGAATCCATCCGCCCGCTTTTCATGCCTTATGCCAGATCAGTCGTACAGTTCCTCGTCAGCGTAATCGTCGTACTCGGAACTGAACCTCTTGCTCAACCGTTTTTTCATGCCGCAGCAGCCCACGCTCAGATCATGCCAGCCGCCGATCAGCAGGCAGACAAAGGCCGCAAACGCCAGACTGGCGCCAATGATCTTCATGACCATGCTCGCAGTTTTGCTCATCGTAAGATCCTCCTGTTTTCGGATATTTTCACTGTCTATGGAGATATGATACACCGTCTCCAATGATTTTACAACAGTTTTTCAACTGTAAGAACCTGTATTCATAACCGGGGAATGCCGGATGGACGAGGATTTTTCTTGTCAGACAAGGAGATTTTCCACAGCCATACTGACGTATGGCAAGGGAAAGCGATGCAGTATGGCGGGAAAAAGACCGCTCAGACGGTGTTCAACGGTTGTGAATACAGGTTCTAAACATGCGCTCCGCGGCAGATCGGTCAAAGATCTCCCCATCACCGCTCCGCCTCATAGGGCGAGAATTGGATCCGTTCCAGTCCGGTTGTCTCCAGGATGCCAGGCTCCGTCTGGTTTTTGACGCTGTATCTGATCCGGAACACGTTCCTCTCCGGGTCATAGGCCACAGCGGTGGAGTTGGCGCCCCAGTTGTCGTGGTCCGGCAGGTCCTTCAGGTCCATTCGCCCCACCCAGATCCCGTCCTGCCGGCGCTGGTAGACCTGCACGAACGCATGGCCGTCTCCGCCGGTCACCGCGTTGTTCACCAGCTCTTTCCCGCCGTCTTTATCCAGGTCCACGGAGTAGTCGTGAGTCTCCCCGCCGCTGCCGTATGTCTCAGCGATCTGAACAGCTCTGTTTTCCTCCAGGGCATAGTAGTCATTCTCGTCAAAGGCGCCGTTCAGCCACTCCGTACGTAAAACGAACCCATCGCTGGACAGAATATCCGTAAACGGCTGGGCGCTGATGTCTCCGGCCCTGGAAAAATCGGTTCCCCGGACCATGGTCCGCAGGACCGTCTCCGTCCCGTCCCAGCGCAGGACCAGGTCCAGCGTTCCGTCCTCTGTTCCGTCCCGCAGGGATACCTGGGCTTCCTGCACCTCTTCCGTCCAATAGGTCTTCGCCTGTCCGCATCCAGTCAGCATCAGCATTGAGCACATACAAAGCAGCCACTTCCGGCCCATGTGAGCACCTCCCTGAAAAGATGCTCTATTTTATCAGACCTGTCATGGGGAAGCGCGGGGAATCCTGTCCCGTCCGGAGAATATTTCCAAGAATCTCCTTTCATTGGGCATTCATCTTGTCCCAAGCTCCGCCATCCGCCCACATGCCCCGTCCTTCAGCGGGCGCACGGCCCATACGAGAGAGGAACTGCCGCCAACTTTCTCCACGCCCGCCTTTACAGCAGGGCCTTAAACTCCTCTATCATATCTTCAAAGCTGTTTAGATCTGATAGATAGGAGTAGATCTTCGACAGATATCTCGCTCCAGGGGATTTCTTCTCATCGCCCTGGCGCTTCTTTCTCTCAAACTCCGCGTGCTGCTGCGCCATGTGCGCCTTTACCATTTCTGCGCTTTCATAAAATATGCCCTTTAAGCACGGATAATCGATCCAATGCACGTAATAAACCGGCACCCGGATCTCCCTTTCTATGAGCTCCAGCTGCTTTTTGATCTTCCCGTAATCTAACGTCGCGCTTCCCTCGTAGCACTCTCTCTTTGTAAATTTATATGCACACACGAAGGGAGCGGCGTGATATTTCAGTTCAAAATAGGCCGCGATTCCGCCGTCCCTGTTTCGTATCACGCAGTCCGGATAGCTTTTATTATCTATGTCGCCCCGTTCAACTTTTACGCCCAATTTGCCGGACAGGAACTTCATCAGCTCCTCCTCCATCTGTTCTCCGAGAAGGACGTCGTACTTAGGGATGCTCTGGTTTCTGGCGGGAATAAAGTAATCCGCACATTTCCTGCACATGTCGCTTAATCCCGGGATCTCTCTTTTCAATTTCCATGTCGGCGCGATCCCATGAGCAGAGCTGTCTGTGTACATTCTGTTATAGCATTGTGCGTTAAAGCCGTTCCACGTGAACTGGTTTTCAAATGTATGTACACGTGAGAAAAAAGCATCGAATCTCGGTTTTGACGCCGCCAGCAATTCCTCGTACAGCATGATTCCCTCCTATTTCTCTGTATCTCGCGTGCGCTGCCGTGTGTCACCGCGGCTTTTTCGGATCCATGAGCACCGCAGACAACGCCTTTTGAAAAGCCTCCGACTTCTCCCTATCGTCCTTTAACTCATCAAATACACCGGCAGGGATCAAGCCCTCCGTTTCCATTCTCCGTTTGTACTCATTCTCATATTTCGCATCCAGTTCAAAGCCGATCCCGCTTCTTCCCAGGATCTTTGCCGCTATCAGAGAGGTGCCGCTGCCCGCGAACGGGTCCAAAACGGTATCCCCCGGATGGCTGGACATTTTTATGATCCTTACGATCATCGGCAGCGGGTACACCGTCGGGTGAGACAGATTCAGCTTTTTCTTTGTCATATTATTGACTCTGTCAAAATACCACACGTCCGTCGGATTCCTGCCGCTTCCACCCTCTAGCCGCTTATCATTTTTGGAGATATAGGGGACGCGGACCTCGTCCAGATTGAAAACGTAATGATCGATATCTTTTACGCCCCACAGGATATTTTCATAGCGTCCTGACAGGCGGTTCGTGCAGTTCTGCATGTTGTTGAACGTCCATGTGATCATGTTCCGCAGGCAGAATCCATTGGCCTTCAATATCTGATACCCCAAAAAGGGCAGCGGCATGATCTCTCTGGAGTCGCCAAGGGGGACCGGCGAAAGGTTCAGGAAAAAGCTCCCGTCAGGTGTCAGTATTCTGTGGACCTCCCTTGTGACATCGCTGATAAGCTCCTGCCAGTCATTCAGCGCGATCTTGTCCTTATATGTTCCGTACGGCTTTCCAATGTTGTACGGCGGCGATGTGACCACCAGCCGCACGGAACCGTCCGGAACCGTCTTGAAAAGCTCCCGGCAGTCTCCGATTCTGTAATCATATCCCATTGCGCTCCCCCGCCCTTGACAAATGTTCTGCTTTCATTCCGCGCTCCTCCCGATGCTCAAGCTCCCGCAGTCCGGTCTATTTTGCTGTGCCTCGCGACAGCAGGCAGACCGTCTCCACGTGCCTGGTGCCGGGGAACATGTCCACCGCCGCGGCGCGGAAGGCCTGATAGCCGAAGCCGCTGAAGATCTTGATGTCCCGGCCCAGGGTGGCGGGGTCGCAGGAGACATACACCACCCGCTCCGGCGCCATGCCCGCCACGGAGGCGATGACCTCCGGCGCCAGGCCCTTCCGGGGCGGGTCCACGGTGATGACATCGGGCCGCAGGCCCTCTTCCTCCAGCTTCGCGGCGATCTCCGCCGCGTCGCCACAGAAAAATTCCACATTCGTAATGCCGTTTCGGGCGGCGTTCTCCCTGGCGTCCGCGATGGCCGGAGGCACGATCTCCGCGCCGATGGCCCGCCCCGCCTGCTTTGCAAGGCACAGCGTGATGGTGCCGGTGCCGCAGTACAGGTCTAAAACCGTCTCCTTCCCGGTCAGGGCGGCGAATTCCAGTGCCTTGCCGTACAGCACCTCCGCCTGGTCCCGGTTCACCTGGTAGAACGAGGGAACGGACAGCTTGAAGGTCAGGCCGCAGAGGGTGTCCATCAGAAAGTCCTGGCCCCAGAGGGTGCGGTACTTGTCCCCCAGGATGACGTTGCCCTTTTGGGTGTTGGTGTTCAGCACCACGCCCACGGTCTTGGGCGCGGCGGCCATGATCAGCGCCGCCAGCTCCGGCTCCCGGGGAAGCTGCCTGCCGTTGGCCACCACGCAGCAGAGGCTCTCCCCCTGCCGGTTGACCCGGACGTAGATGTGGCGCACCAGCCCCTTCCCCGTTGTCTCATCGTAGGCGGAGACCTGATAGCGCTTCATCCAATCCCCCACGGCCTTTGCCGTCCTGTCGGAGACCTCCGACTGGATCAGGCAGCGGGAAATGGGCACGACCCGGTGGCTCCGGGCCTGATAGAAGCCGATGGAGCCGTCGGCCCCCACGGGGTACTGGCTCTTGTTGCGGTAATGAACCGGATTTTTGGCCCCGATGATCTCCTCCACCCGCAGGTCCGTGCCGCCCAAACGGGTCAGGGCGTCCCGCACCCGCTGGCGCTTGGCCCACAGCTCCTCGGCGTAGGTCAGGTGCTGGAAGTCACAGCCGCCGCATTTTCCGAAATAGGGGCACTCCGGCTTTGCCCGGTCCGGGGAATTTTTATGGACCTTTACGATCTCCCCCGCCGCGCAGGTCTTCATGACCTTGGTGATCTTCAGGTCAATGGTCTCGCCCCGGACAGCCTGGGGGACGAACACCACGGCGCCGTCCAGACGGACGATGCCCAGGCCCTCGCTGGAGTAGCCCTCCACGATGCCGGTGTAGATTTGATTTTGGTGCAGTTTTTCCATGGGGACCTCTTTTTAGCTTTATAGATTCTTGCTGTCGCAAAGAGTATTTCGCGCCACGGGCGCGGGACGGGAATCGTATCGCCGCGACGGTGAAGCATTCCCAGCACGGCAAAGCCGTGCGTCCGTCCCCGGCCCGTGGCCGGATATGGCTCCCGTCCCGCCCGCAGGCGGAACATCTCACCGCTCGTCCGTGCGTCCCAGCAGATAATCCGTGGTCACATCAAAGTAATCCGCCAAAGCAACCAATCCTTCATAATCCGGTCGGCGGCTTCCGCCCTCATAATTTTGATAAGAACGGTGTTTTACATGCAAGTACTCCGCCATGGTCTGTTGGGTCACATGTCTTTCTTTTCGCAACTCCCGCAGTCTTTCCGCAAATTTTACCATAAAATCTCCCAGATCTCTTGACACGTACGATTCGAGTGTATTATTATAAACACGTACAAATCGAGTGTTTTCGAGGTATTTTTATGACTGAACCAATGTCCCTCTTATATGACTACACACTGGAGACCGCGTTTTCCTCCAACCTGTATACGGCAAAATACCGTATGCAGAAAATGTTTGTCGACCAGTCGGAGCAGGCCCTCCGCCATGCACTGCCGGCGGATTCTCTGCCGCTGTTGAAGGAATACAGTTCCGCTCTGGAGGAACAACAGAACCTGGAGCTGGAGGCCATGTTTCAAGCCGCTTTCTCCATGGCAAGGGAACTGGGATAGCTCACGCCTCCCACTTCTCCAGCAGCTGCCGCAGCTGGTCGGCGAACCGGGCCAGAGACTTGTTGTCCCGTCCCTTGCTGCGCTTGATGGACGCCATGAGCATCTCGCCCACGGCCACCAGCCGCTCGTAGGCCGAGCTGGTCCTGGCGCCGCCGACGGCTTTGGCCTTCCGCTCCGGCAGATAGCCCGGGGCCAGCTGCCGGTTTTCCGCCAGGTCGTAGACCTCCGTATACTGGGGCGCGTGGGCCTCAAAGCCCATGTTGTTCAGCGTCTGGGCGAAGAAGGGCGCCACCTCCCGGTCACCGTGGACCACGAACACGTGCTCCGGCTTGGGGTTCTGGAAATCGGAGATCCAGCCCAGCAGGTGATCCCGGTCCGCGTGGGAGGAAAGTCCCTTGAAATTCACGATTCTGGCTTGGACGGCGATCTCCTCGCCGAAGAGCTTGACGCTCTCGGTGCCCTCCAGCAGGCTGCGGCCCAGGGTGCCCTCCCCCTGATAGCCCACGAACACCACTGTGCACTCCGGGCGCCAGAGGTTGTGCTTCAGATGGTGGCGGATGCGGCCCGCGTCGCACATGCCGGAGGCGGAGATGATGACCTTGGGCGTCCGGTCCTCGTTCAGCAGCTTGGACTCCTCGCTGGTCTCCGTCATCCGCAGGTTGGTGAAGTTGAACATATGGGTGCCGTCCTTCACCAGCTTCATGGCGTCATCGTCCAGATAGCCCCGGAGGTCGCCGGTAAAGATGGTGGTGGCCCGCTTCGCCAGAGGCGAGTCGATATACACCGGGAAATCCGGGTTGGACTTCACCAGGCGGGCGTCCTTGATCTCCCGGATGAAGTACAGCAGCTCCTGCGTGCGGCCCACGGCGAAGGAGGGGATGATAACATTGCCGCCCTTGGCCATGGTCTCGTCGATGATCCGGGCCAGGTCGTCGGTATAGCTCCAAACCTCGGTGTGGTTGCGGTCGCCGTAGGTGGACTCCATCACCACATAGTCCGCGCCCCGGAAGTGAACGGGGTCCCGGATGATGGGCTGCTTGACATTGCCCAGGTCGCCGGAGAAGACGATGCGCTTTTTCACATCCCCCTCCGTCAGCTCCATGGCGATGCAGGAGGAGCCCAGCAGGTGGCCCGCGTCCACGAACTCCACCTCCACGCCCGGGCACAGGTCCACGATTTCCCCGTATTCGCAGGTGGTCATGAACTCCTTCACCCGCAGGGCGTCCTCCAGGGTGTAGAGCGGCTCCACATGGGGTGCGCCGGAGCGCTCGCCCTTGCGGTTTTTCCACTCTGCGTCGGACTCCTGGATGTGGGCGGAGTCCTGGAGCATGATATCCAGCAGCTCCGCCGTCAGCCGGGTGGTGAGGATGCGGCCCTGGAAGCCCTGCTTGACCAGCATGGGGATGCGGCCGGAGTGGTCGATGTGGGCGTGGGTCACCAGCACATAGTCGATGGTGTTGGCCGCGAAGGGGAACTCGGCGTTGGAGACCTCGTCCCGTCCCTGCTGCAGGCCGCAGTCCACCAGGATGCGCTTTCCGTTCACTTCCAAACAGTGGCAGCTGCCGGTCACACATTGGTCGGCACCAAAAAAGCTGAGCTTCATAAGGGTCCTCCTTATCTGAATTTGATCTGCTGCCATTGTAACACATCCCCGCCCAAAGCACAATCGGCGTTTTGGGGGAAATGTCTGTTTTTGCCGGTCTGTCTCCCTTTTGTAACCGCTGTGTTCTTGTTTTCCGTGCCGAATTCCTCTATGCTTATGGCAAAGAGAGGTGAGCGCCATGGCCCCGAGGACTCTGCTGGTCCCGTCCCTTCTGGATGACTGGTTTCCCCTGCTGCAATACGCCTTTGCCTCCGACGCCTGGGAGCCGGTGCTTTTGGAGGAGTCCCAGGGCCTGGCCGGCCTGGGTCTGCGATATTTCCACAACGAGCTGTGCTATCCGGTCTTTCTGGTGGCAGGCCAGGTGCTGTCGGCGCTGATGTCCGGAAAATACGACACCGCCCGCTGTGGCGTGCTGTTCGGTCAGGCCGGAGACGAGTGCCGCGGCTCCTGCGGCATCCGGCTGATGCGCAAGGCTCTGGACCGCGCCGGGTATCCGGACGTGGCCCTGCTGAGTCTGAACGTCCGGGGCATCGACCAGGACAGCGGTCTGCCCATCACGGCCCTGATGGTCCGCCGTGCCCTGGCCGGAGCCGTGTGGGGGGACACGCTTGCCATCCTCCGGGACCAGACGCGGCCCTGCGAGACCGTCCCCGGCACAGCGGAGGCTCTTTGGCGCCGGTGGATGGAAGCTCTGGGAGAGGACCTGCGGTCCGGTCAACGCCTGTCCCGTACCGCCATCCTGGCCCGGTGCCGGGAGATGGCGGCGGACTTCCGGGCGGTGGAGCAGACCTCCCGGCCCGTCCAAAAGGTGGCCGTGGTGGGCGAGATCTACACCAAATACTGCCGCCTGGGCAATTGGGATCTGCGGGATTATCTGGCGGCGGAGCACTGTCAAATCGGCGTGGGCGGCGTCACCTGGTACGCCCTCTACTACATGGACACCCACACCCTGAAAGGCTCCGCCGTCCAGCGGGCCTTTTACCGGGCGGTCCGACGGTATACCGCCGGCGTCCAGCAAGACATGCTGAACATCCTCCACGGCGCGGGCTTTATCACGCTGCCGCCCTTCGGAGAGCTGAAGCGTCAGGCGGAGGGCTTTGCTCCCCTGAATGTCACCGTGGCGGACGGCTGGCTCATCACCGCCGAGGCGGCGGCCTGGGCCAGGCTGGGCTATCGGAAGATCCTGTGCGTCCAGCCCTTCGCCTGCCTGCCGGGGCATATTTTCGGCAAGGGCCAGTACGCCGCCCTCCAGCGGAAGCTGCCTCACGCCCGCCTGGTCAGCGTGGATTACGACGCCAGCACCGGCGAGGGCACGGTCCAGAGCCGTGTCCGGATGCTGCTGGACGAGGAGCTGGAGGAGGTGCCGTCATGACCGCCGGGACGCCCCGCACCCTGCTGATCCCCGCCCTGTTCGACGCCCACTGGCCCCTGCTGCGCTGGGCCTTTGCATCGGAGCGCTGGCACGCGGTGGTGCTGGACAGCGGCGAGGGGGCGGAGGCCCTGGGCCTGCGTCACATGCACAACGACCTGTGCTATCCCTTTGTCCTCATCAGCGGGCAGGTCCTGGCCGCCCTGCGGTCCGGGCGGTATGCCCCGGAGCGCACGGCTGTGCTGATCTCCCAGGCGGGGGACGCCTGCCGGGGGTCCTGTCTCATCCGGCTGCTGCGTCCGGTGCTGGACCGGGAGGGCTTTCCCCAGGTGCCGCTGCTCAGCCTGAATGTACGGGGCATCGAGCGGGACGCCGCCCTGCCTGTCACCCCCGCCATGGTCCGCCGGGCCGCGGCCGCCGTCCTCTGGGGAGATGCTCTCCTGCTGGCCCGGAACCAGGTGCGCCCTTACGAGGCCCATCCCGGCGAGACGGACGCCCTCTGGCATCGCTGGACGGACCGGCTCTCCGCCGATCTGCAGGCGGACCAGAGGCTGGACTCCCGGTCCGTCCTCCGCCGGTGCCGGGAGCTCGCCGCGGATTTCCGCGCCGTTCCCACTATGGAGCGGCGGGTGCAGAAGATCGCTGTGGTGGGGGATATCTACACCAAATACTGCCGTCTGGGCAACTGGGATCTGGAGACCTACCTGGCGGAACACCGCTGTGAGATGGCGGTCAACGGTCTCAGTTGGTACGTTCTCTATTACCTAGACACCCATCTGGACGGAAATTCCCGCCTGTTCCAGCTGGGCGGCAGGGCGGCCATGGACTGGTTCGCCGCCCTGCAGGCGCGGATGATCCGCATTCTCCGGGGATCTGATTTTACGGTCCCGCCACCCTACCGGGAGATGAAAGCCCTGGCAGAGGGCCTCACCCCCGTCTCCTGCGCCGTGGGCAGCGGCTGGCTGCTGGCGGCGGAGACCGCCGCCTGGGTCCGGGCGGGCTACCGCAAGGTACTGGGCGTTCTGCCCTTCGGATGTCTGCCCGGGCATATCTATGGCCGGGGCCAGTTCTCCCTGCTCCAGCGCAGGCTTCCCGGCAGCCTCATCACCGGGGTGGAGTACGATGCCTCCCTCCGGGACGGTACGGTGGAAAGCCGCATTCGGATGCTGCTGGATACGGAACTATAAACAACAAGAAGGACGCCGCCGGCGTCCTTCAGTCTTTTTCATATGTCACGATATCTTCCACATTGCATCCCAGCACGTAGCACAACCTTGCCAGGATGTCCGCGTCGATGCGCTCCACGCTTCCTTTGCACCATTTGTCAATGACCTCAAAGCGGGTCCCCGCGGCTGTCGCCACCTGGTTGCGGTTCAGTCCCAGTTCCTCCATGCGTTCCCGCAGACGGAGATTAATGTGTCCATAGTCCCGCGCGGACAGTATTTTACGCTCCATCTACTCCACCGCCTTTCAATTCTATACTATTTACATAGTAACCATTTGACAATTAGCTTATTTATAGTTACTATTTATATAGTAATTTTGGGAGGTGCTACATGGAGGTCACTCGGTCCGATTTTTACCAGCAGGAATTTTCCGCTCTGATGCGAGCGGTCTGCGGAGCCATCGACGCCCTGGACCGGCAGGAGCTGGAACGCGCCAG
Source organism: Oscillospiraceae bacterium (assembly GCA_021771635.1). GTDB lineage: Bacteria > Bacillota > Clostridia > Oscillospirales > Oscillospiraceae > Oscillibacter. Next base: position 35,696 of record JAETOQ010000016.1, read on the forward strand.
GACGATCCTGGCAAACGCCTGGGATGACGCGGTGGCGTTATCCTACCAAACCTTTATCGCGGAGGCCGACCAGTGAGGTCGGTCTTTTTCTTTTCCGGATTGTAAACTTTTTTGGTAAAGTCCGGATTTTCTTTGCATTTCGGCGCTATTTGTGGTATGCTATCATGGCTTTATTATGGATACTCTATTTTTATATAATTCCCCTTTCTCTACAATGAAAGCAGGATCGGAAAGGATGTTTTATAGATCATGGGTCTGATGAAAAAACTGTTTGGCGATTACAGCTCCCGGGAGCTGAAATCCATCTATCCCATCGTGGACAGGATCGAGGCCATGGCCGACGAGTACAAGGCCATGACCGACGCCCAGCTCCAGGCCAAGACAGCGGAGTTCAAGGAGCGTCTCCAAAACGGCGAGACGCTGGACGATATCCTGCCGGAGGCCTTCGCCACCGTGCGGGAGGCCGCCGACCGTGTGCTGGGCATGCGCCCCTACCGGGTGCAGCTGGTGGGCGGCATCGTGCTGCACCAGGGCCGCATCGCCGAGATGAAGACCGGCGAGGGCAAGACGCTGGTTGCCACCCTCCCCGCCTATTTGAACGCCCTGACGGGCCGCGGCGTCCACATTGTCACCGTCAACGACTACCTTGCCAAGCGTGACTCCGAGTGGATGGGCAAGGTCCACCGCTTCCTGGGGCTGAAGGTGGGCCTGATCGTCCACGGCCTGAACGCCCAGCAGCGCCAGGCCGCCTACGCCGCCGACATCACCTACGGCACCAACAACGAGATGGGCTTCGACTACCTGCGGGACAATATGTGCATCTACTCCTCCGAGCTGGTGCAGCGGGGCCACGCCTTTGCCATCGTGGACGAGGTGGACTCCATCCTCATCGACGAGGCCCGCACCCCCCTCATCATCTCCGGCCAGGGGGAAAAATCCACCCAGCTCTATGACATGGCGGAGATGTTCGTCTCCCGCCTGAAGAAGCAGGTGGTGGTGGAGATGGACAACAAGGAGGAAGAGGACACCAGCATCGACGCCGACTACGTGGTGGACGAAAAGGCCAAAACCGCCACCCTCACCGCCAGGGGCATCGCCAAGGCGGAGGAGTTTTTCCATGTGGAGAACCTGTCCGATCCCTCCAACGCCACGCTGAACCACCACATCAACCAGGCCATCAAGGCCCACGGCACCATGAAGCGGGACATCGACTACGTGGTGAAGGACGGCGAGGTCATCATCGTGGACGAGTTCACCGGCCGTCTCATGTTCGGCCGCCGGTACTCCAACGGCCTGCACCAGGCCATCGAGGCCAAGGAGCACGTCAGCGTCAACAGCGAGAACAAGACCCTGGCTACCATCACCTTCCAGAATTACTTCCGCCTGTACGACAAGCTGTCCGGCATGACCGGCACCGCCATGACCGAGCAGGAGGAGTTCGGCACCATCTACAACCTGGACATTGTGGAGATCCCCACCAACCGCCCCAACCAGCGCGACGACCACCACGACGTGGTGTACAAGACCGAGGCGGGCAAGTTCCGGGCCGTCATCCAGCAGGTCAAAGAGTGCCACGAAAAGGGCCAGCCGGTCCTGGTGGGCACCGTGTCCATTGAGAAGAACGAGCTTTTGAGCAAGCTGCTGGTCCGGGAGGGCATCCAGCACAATCTGCTCAACGCCAAGAACCATGAGAAGGAAGCGGAGATCGTGGCCCAGGCGGGCAAGTTCGGCGCCGTCACCGTGGCCACCAACATGGCGGGCCGCGGCACCGATATCATGCTGGGCGGCAACGCCGAATACCTGGCAAAGGCCGACCTGGTGAAGGCCGGATACTCCGAGGAAGTGATTGTGGACGCCACCGGCTACGCCGACACCGACAATCAGGAGATCCTGGACGCCCGGAAGCTGTTCGCCGAGAAGATGGCCCAGCACAAGGCGGAGATCGCCCAGGAGGCGGAGAAGGTCCGGGCGGCGGGCGGCCTCTTCATCATTGGCACCGAGCGCCATGAGTCCCGCCGCATCGACAACCAGCTCCGCGGCCGTGCCGGCCGTCAGGGCGACCCCGGCGAGACCCGGTTCTATATCTCCCTGGAGGATGACCTGATGCGCCTCTTCGGCGGCGACCGCATCACCAACATGATGGAGCGGTTCGATCTGGACGAGGACACGCCCATCGAGAATAAGATGCTGACAAAGGCCATCGAAAACGCCCAGACCACCGTGGAGTCCCGGAACTTCCAGTCCCGTAAATCCGTGCTGGAATACGACGACGTGATGAACAAGCAGCGGGAGATCATCTACGCCCAGCGCCGCCAGGTGCTGGACGGCATGGATATCAAGGAGACCGTGCTGAACATGATGCACACCTCCATCGCCAACCACGTCTCCCTGGCCTTTGGTGAAAACCAGTCGCTGGACGCCGCCGGCTACCGGGAGATGATGCGGGGCCTGGAGGGCACCTACTTCCTGCCCAGCGCCGTCTGCATCCCCGCCGGTGAGATCCCCTCCAAGAGCCAGGAGGAGCTGACGGACCTGTTCATCGAGGCCGCTGAAAAGACCTACGAGGCCAAGGAGGCGGAGATCACCGCCCCCATCATGCGGGAGCTGGAGCGGGTCATCATGCTCCGGGTGGTGGACGAGTATTGGATGGACCACATCGACGCCATGGATGACCTGAAGCAGGGCATCCGTCTCCAGGCGTACGGCAACAACGATCCCGTGGATGTCTACAAGCGGGAGTCCCTGAATATGTTCGAGGAGATGGTCTCCGCTATCCAGGACGAGACCGTCCGCCGCCTGTACTCCGTCCGGCTGAAGAAGGACGAGGAGGTCAAGCGGGAGCGGGTAGCCAAGGGCATGGTGGAAAACGTGGGCGGCGACGGCACCGCGCCGAAGAAGCAGCCCGTCAAGGTCAACAAAATCGGCCGCAATGATCCCTGCCCCTGCGGCAGCGGGTTGAAGTGGAAGAAGTGCACCTGTAAAGAATACCACCAGAATTAAACCTTGCTGCCGCTTCGCGGCAATCCGTCCCAGCAATAGATCCGCCCCCTGTTCTCCTGCCGGAGGGCAGGGGCATATTTCTATGAAAGCGAGGATCTGTTTATGCGCGATGAAAACGACGGCTGCCTGGCACTGCTGCAGGACGCCAAGGAGATCCTGTATGGCATCTTCTGGCTGTTGGCCGGAGGCCTCCTGTGCCTTATCGGTGCTGTCTTAGGCGGATGGGGCGTCCTGCTGCTGGCGGTGGGCGTGTTCCTCTGCGCCGGCGGCTTTGTGTATGCCCGCCACGGCTATCACCACCATGAAGTTGTGGAAAAACAAGACTGAACGGAGGTCCCTATGCCCTTTGAGACCCATGAAGAAACCGGCCTGCTCTGGCTGACCTCTCCCCTGTTGGCGGGCGTCCGCCACGGCTTTTCCACCCGGAAAGGCGGCGTGTCCGCGCCGCCCTGGGATTCCCTGAACCTGCGGACAGGCTGCGGTGATGCTCAGGACGCCCTGCGGGAAAATTACCGCCGCTTTTGCGGCGTGATCGGGGCGGACGAGAAGCGGGCGGTCCTTGCCAAGCAGGTCCATGAGACCACGGTCCGCGTGGTCACCGCCGGTGACGCCGGAAAGGGACTCTGGCGGGAGCGGGACTACACCGCCGACGCGCTCATCACCCACGAGCCGGACCTCCCCCTGTTCGTCTTTTCCGCCGACTGCGGCATCCTGCTTCTCCACGACCCGGTGACCGGGGCCGTAGGTGCGGTCCACGCCGGGTGGCGGGGCTGCGCGGGAGGCATTGTTGAAAAAACCGTGGCGGCCATGGCGGCTGAATACGGTGCAAAGCCGGAAAACATTCTGGCTGCTATCGGCCCCTGCATCGGCCCGTGCTGCTTTGAGACGGACGGGGATGTCCCCGCCGCCATGCGCGATGCCCTGGGCGTGGATGCGGAGCCCTATTTGGAGCTTCGCGGCGCCAAGTGGCACGTGGACCTGGCGGGGCTGAACCGCCAATGGCTGCTCCGTGCTGGGCTGACGCCCGACCACATCGACACCTGCGGGCTCTGCACCGCCTGCCGTCCCGGCCTCTTCTGGTCCCACCGGAAGATGGGCGAGGCCCGGGGCGTTCAGGGTGCTGTGATCGTCCGCACCTGATTTCCTCTGCAAAGGAGGCATTCTATGAAAAAACGCCTGATAAGCTGTCTCTGCGCGGCGCTCCTGATCCCGGCTCTGCTGACGGGCTGCTGGCAGGAGACCCCAGCGGAGCCTGAAGAGCTCCTGCCGCAGCCAGGGGGGGCGGAGCAGGAGGGCACGGAGACCCACGTGATCCTGCCGGAGATTTTTTCCCTGCCCTATGCGCCGGGTCAGTCTCTGGATCCCGTCACCTGTCCGGACGGAATGCAGCAGGTCGTGGCCTCCCTGCTGTATGAAGGCCTGTTCCGCCTGAATACCAGTCTGGAGCCAGAGGCCTGGCTGTGCACCGGCTACACCTGTGACGACACCGCCTCCCGCTATGAATTCACTCTCCGGTCCGGTGTCACCTTCTCCGACGGCACGCCCCTCACCGCCGCCGATGTCAAGGCCACCCTGGACCGCGCCAGAAATTCGGAGCGCTACCGCGTCCGGCTGGCGGGCATCTCCTCCGTCTCCGCCTCCGGGGACCGGGTGGTCGTCATCTCTCTGAGCGCTCCCAACAGTGCCCTCCCGGCCCTGCTGGATGTCCCCATCATAAAGGCCGGCAGCGAGCATGCCGACGCTCCCACGGGCACGGGGCCCTATCTTTTCTCCGCCGGAGAAAGCGGGACTTACCTGGTAGCCAACCAGTCCTGGTGGCAGGGCCGCAACCAGCCGACGGACCGCATCGCCCTGGTGGAGGCCGCCGATCTGGACACCATGCTCTACCGCTTCACCTCTCATGATGTTCAGCTGGTCACTGCGGACCTGACCGGCACCTCCCCCATTTCCGCCACGGGAAATATCGTGTATCAGGATGTGGATACCACGATCCTGCAGTATGTGGGCTGCAATGTGACGCGCGAGCCTCTGGACAGCGCGGCCTTCCGCCAGGTCCTGTCCCAGGGAATCAACCGCACTTATGTGGTGGGCGCCTTTCTCTCCGGCCACGGGGCAGCCGCTCAATTTCCGATCTCGCCCGTATCCTCTTTGTATCCCGGCGATCTGGAAGTGCGCTATTCCCGGGACGCCTTTTCCGCCGCGCTGGCGGAAAGCGGATATGTCTCAGGCCGCTCCCTGACACTGCTGGTCAATTCTGAAAATACCTTTAAGGTCTCTGTGGCAGCTTATCTGGCAGATGCCTTCACCGAGAGCGGCATCCCGGTGACGGTCCGTGCCCTTCCCTGGGAGGAATATACCGCCGCCCTGGCCGCCGGTAACTTCGATCTCTATTACGGCGAAGTAAAGCTCAGCGCCGACTGGGATCTGTCCGCCCTTCTTGCCGCCGGCGGCGCATTGAATTACGGCGGCTGGTCGGACCCGCAGGCGGAACAGCTCATGACCGCTTTTGCCGCCTCCAGCGACCGCGCTGCCGCCGCGAAGTCCCTGTGCGCCTATCTGAAAGCCCAGGCGCCGATCCTGCCGGTATGCTTCAAGTCCACCTCTGTACTGATGCAGACCGATGTGTTGGAAGGTCTTACGCCGACCATGGCCGAGCCTTTTTATAACCTGACCAGCTGCAGGATTTGTCTGCAGGAGTCTTGAGCCAATAAAAAAGAACGTCCTCGGACGTTCTTTTTTGTTACCGCTGTACTGCCCGCTCCTTTTCCGCGATGAGCGCCATCTTCTGCTGCCTTGTCAGGCGTTTGATCGCCGCCTCCCGCCGCAGGGCGGAGGACTTATCCGGCAGTTCCTCCTGATAGGCCAGCGCTACCGGGAGACGGCTCCGGGTGTATTTGGCCCCCTTTCCGCCTTGGTGGACCGCCAGCCGCCGGACTACATCGTCGGTACAGCCGGTGTACAGCGACCCGTCTCCGCAGCGGAGCATATAGACAAACCAGGACACGATCCCACCTCCTCACATGTTTTCTGGATATCAGTATACCATATAAAGGCGATCCGCCGCACGCCTGTTTTTTACGCGCTTTGACAGACAGCGTCCCCCCCCTGTTCTGCCCATGAAAGCAGGAATGGGGACTTCCCTGTCCGGCATATGAACCATAGAGGGGGTATTCATATGTTGTCTGCCGCACTGCTATTGTTTGCCAACACACTGCTGTTTTCCCTACGCCTGTCCGGCGGAGGCTCCTTCCCAAAGCCGCTTTCCGCCGCTGAGGAACGGGAATGGCTCCAGCGATATGCCCAGGGCGATCCAGAGGCCCGGAACGTGCTCATTGAGCGGAACCTCCGCCTGGTGGCGCACATTATCAAAAAATATTACACCCAAAACGCTGACCAGGAGGACCTGATCTCCATTGGCACGATTGGCCTGATCAAGGGCATCTCCAGCTTTGACCCGTCAAAGGGCGCCAGACTGGCCACCTATGCCGCCCGCTGCATTGAGAACGAAATCCTGATGTACTTCCGCAGTCAAAAAAAGGTGCAGAGCGAGGTCTCCCTCTCCGACTCCATTGAAATGGATAAGGAGGGCAACGCCTTGCAGCTGATCGATGTGATTGGTGTGGATGACACCATGCTGGAAGACCTGCATGACCGTGACAGCGCCCTGCGCCTGCACAAGCTGGTTCGGGAAAAGCTGACTTCCCGAGAGGCGGAGATCATCCGCCTGCGCTATGGTTTGGGCGGCACCATTCCCCTGACACAGCGGGAGATCGCGTCCTCCTTCGGCATCTCCCGGAGCTATGTATCCCGCATTGAAAAGCGGGCACTGGAAAAATTGCGGTCTGAGCTGCAGGAATCGCCGGTCCCAAAGCATGCGGGGAAGTCAGGACCACCCGTATAACGGGTGGCCTGCACTCGCCCTATAAGGGCGTGATATTGGCCGCGCCTCAAGGCGCGGTGAAACGGTCTGCCGACCGCATATTCTTACAAGCAGCC
>JAETOQ010000129.1 GCA_021771635.1 Oscillospiraceae bacterium
ATTTTCTTCCCATGCTCCAGCCGGTTGATGCACCGCCAGACGATCCGCTTGCCCTCGGGCCGGCTCCACACCACCCGGCGGTAGGGACTGCCGCACTCGCCGCAGACCAGCAGCTCGCTGAGAACGTATTTACCGCAGTATTTGCCCAGCTCCGTCTTGGTCTTGGAGGAGGTCTTTCGCAGACTTGAGCACCGGGCCAGTTCCTCCTGTACCCGCTGGAAGGTGTCCCGGTCGATGATGGCGGGGTGGCACTCGTGGACGTAGTATTGGGGAAGCTCCCCCATGTTCTTTCTCTGTTCGTGGGTAAAGAGGTCCGCCATGTAGGTCTTCTGGAGCAGGGCATCGCCAATGTACTTCTCATTTTGCAGCATCTTCCGCACCACGCTGTCGTACCAGGAATCACTTCCCTGTGCGGTCTTGACGCCGTCCGCCATCAGATCCCGGCAGATCTGGCGGACGCTCTGGCCCAGCAGGTACCGGGAGAAGATTCTGCGGACGATAGCCGCCTCATCGGGGTCGATCTCCGGTAGGCCGTCCGGCCCCTTGCGGTAGCCGAGGAAGCTGGCGTAGTGGTAGTAAACCTTCCCGTCCCTGAAATTCTTCCGGTGGCCCCATTGGACGCTGGTAGCGAGGGACTCACTCTCTGCCTGGGCCTGGCTCATCATAAAGGTGAGGATCATCTCGTTGTCCATGTAGAGAGTATTTACATTCTCCTTCTCAAAGTAGACGCCGATGCCTTTCCGCTTCAGCTTCCGGACGGTATCCAGGCCGTCCAGGGTGTTGCGTCCGAAGCGGGACACGGATTTGGTGATGATCAGGTCGATTTTGCCGCGGTCACAGTCCCGGAGCATTTCAATGTCGTGGGCCGGTGTGAGATCTGGCAGGACAGCGTACTGCTCGGCAGCGGCGGCGAAGATCAGTGTCTTCATATAGTCGTGGTTGATGTCCGAGCGGTTGAAGCATACATTCAGCTCATTCTGAATACGCAGGGCATCTGTGGAGGGGGCAGCCTCCGGGGTGGGAGGCTGCGTCAGCAGATTGGGAGCGTCTGCCAGCCGGAGAAGCGCCTGATTGACCTGTTTGTGGAGAGCACCGTCGTCGATATAAACTACAGCCCCGCAGTCCGCACTTGAACAAACCCATCGGGGACGTCCGTTTGCCTTGGTATCCCGTGTGATCCTGCTGCCGCACACCGCGCATACCGCCTTTTCCCGGATTGGCCCCAGTCCGGCGGGGCAGGGGGCGTAATCGGTCTTGTCCTCTCTCTGGAGCTGGACGGCGAGGAAGTCCTCATCGCTGACCAGCCGGGGGTAGCCGCCTGTCCCCAGGTACTTTTCATTCTCCAGAATCCGCTTGACCATGTGCTTGTTCCACTGTCTGGTGTGCTGATGGTAGGGGATATTCCCTCTGCTCATCTCCTCCGCGATCCTGCCGTAAGAGGCCCCCGCCAGGTAGCGGGCGAAGATGCCCTGAACCGCGTCAGCCTCCGCAGGGCAGGGGACTGTCTCGCCGCCCTGTACCATATAGCCGAAGGGTGTTTTTCTCTGCCATGCCATTACCGCACCGCCTTTCCGATGTGCTCTGTCAGCTCCAGACCATTGAGCAGGGTGAATTTCAGGGTGTCCGCTGATACGATCACGATCCGCCGGACCAGCGACTCGAGCAGCTCGGCGCTGGGGCCTTCCAGCCACTGAGGGCCTTCCTCCAGGCAGTCCAGCATGATCTCGGTGTCCCGGATCTGGGCATCCTCACTGGCGGAGTCCAGGATGCGCCGGCGCAGCCGTCTCAACGTCCTCAGCTTCTGCTCAATCTCGCCCTGCTGGGATAAATAAAGAGCAGGATCAACGTACCCTTTCGACTTCAGTCGAACCAGTACGAGATTCTGCTCAGACAGATGGGCGATTTCCTTGACGATGTCGCTGATTTTTCGATTGGTACGCAGCTCCCGTTCCCGCAGCTCCCGGAGCTGTTCCAGAACGGCGATCAGGATTTTGCCGTCATCCTCCTTCAGCTTGTGGTAGAGCCGAAGCAGGGCCGCTGTGATCTCCGCCTCCGGCACCTGTGGGACGGGGCAGCTGGACTTGGCGGCGTCATGGCGGTTGCAGACCCAGTAGGTCTTGCTGTTGGTGACCTTCCTGCGGCAGATGGAGCCGCAGTCCCCGCAGACGATGCGCTTGCTGTAGACTGACGCCTCCGGAGCGGGAGCATCCCCGGCGAACTGCGCCCGGCGAAGGGCCATCAGGTTTTGTACCTTTTGGAAGTCCTCTCGGGACACGATAGGCGCGTGGCAGTTCTCGGCAAAGTATTTGGGCTTCTGCCCCCGGTTCGGCACCTGCCGGAAGGGGATGGTGTCGGTGGCGAAGCTCTTTTGCCAGAGCATATCGCCGGTGTAGGAGACGTTGGTCAGGATGTACTGTATCGTGCCGGGGTACCAACGCTCCCGGCCATGGCCCCGGATGGCGCCCAGCTCATTCAGCTCATGGGCGATATCCGCCGTCCCCTGGCCTTTAAGGTAGGCGCTGTAGATGTACCGGACAATCTCCGCCTCCTCGGGAATGGTCTCCAGTTCCCGCCCCGTCAGCCGGTAACCGTAGGGAGTGGAGGGAGAAACGAAGATTCCCTTTTCCATCCGCATCCGGACACTGACCCGCATATTGTTGGAGTGGTTGGTGGACTCCATCTGGGAGAATGCGCCGTAGATCTGGGCAATCTGCTCGGTGGTCATCTTCCCGGTGTCGATGTTCTCCTTCTCGAAGCAGATGGAGATACCCAGCCGGAGCAGTTCCCGCACATACCGGATGTAGTCTGTGGTATTCCGGGCGAAGCGGGAGGTGGATTTGACCAGCACCCGGTCGATCTTCCCATCCCGGCAGTCCGCGATCATGCGGTTGAACTCCTCCCGCTTGCGGGATTCCAGACCGGACAGGCCCTCGTCGGCGTAGATGTCCACCAGCTCCCAGTCCTCCCTGGAGGAGATGAATTTGGTATAGAAGTCCACCTGGGCCATGTAGGAGTTGAGCTGATCCGCCGAGTCGCTGCTGACTCTGGCGTATGCCGCCACCCGGAGCTTTGCTGTTTCCGGTTTCCTGGCGTCGATGACGATGATCCTCGGACGCCTTGCGGCTGCTGTGTTTGTCTGTGCCATATCTTTTTTGACCTCCTTTTACTGTCTCGCGCTGCGGCGCTCCCAGTATTTCCGTCACCAGTTTCACTGGTTCCTCCTTCCGCGACACACAATATCACAAGTTTTTTGAAACAGCTATTCACCAATACCAACCAAAAACAGCCGGTCAAACCAAGCATATTAGATGGCGGTTTCAGGCGGTGATCAGGGTGGGCCGAAACCGCCGTTTCAGCTCGTCCCTGGCCCGTTCTGCCTCCGCCGGAGTCAGGAGATTCCGCTCTGTCATACGCTCCAGCATCCGCAGAGCGGAAAGAAACGTGACGTTGTCCCGCAGTTCCTTTGTGGTCATGGTATTTGCGCCCTCCTTTGCATGAGGGCCGCCCATTGGAAACCATGAGCGGCCCCAATGGATTGAAAATGAAAACAGCGAAGACGTTCGATCTCCGTTATGTATGATCGGTATTTCAACGGTATGTTTCCGCAAGACCCACGCTGACGTTCAGCGCGGCGTCCACTTCCCGCATCTTGTCCTCGCCCACGC
>JAETOQ010000130.1 GCA_021771635.1 Oscillospiraceae bacterium
CAATTTGTGGAGCGAGGCAGCGCGGAGAATTATCTGGCGGATATTCACCGGATCACCGGACGGGCGGAACCTTCTTCTGCGGCGTGGGTAGTCACCCCGGCCACACTCTACGAAACAGCCTTGAAGATACTGGACCGGGCAATCAGGAACAGCAGTATTTACCCGCATCTGCGTGACCGCGACCTTGACTATGATGGCGCGGCGGACGCTCTGAACGCCGAAATGCCCCAGCTTATGGAGGCGGCGCAAGGCTACCCCGACATTATAGCGGCGTTTCACTCCCTCCCCATGTTCCGCGAGTGGCTGGTGGAGGACCTTATGGAGCGCCACTATCAGGATGTGGTCACAGACCCGCGCCTCGCGCCGGAACGGTACGCCAACAGCCCGGTCGCTCCGGAGTGGACGCGGGAGGCCCCCGCTGCGGACCATTCGGAGCTGGAACAACCGGAGGCCGGTGCGGAGATACCCCCCGCGCCGGAGACGGTGCCGGAACACTCCGGCGCGGGTATGCTGGAGCAGGTAGAAAGGGCCGATGCCGCCCCCGCTGAACCTGATCTCACGCCCAATGTTGACGAATATCTGAATCTGAAAGCCCAGCACCCGGATAAGCTCATCGGCGTCCAGGTGGGAGAGTATACGCTGTTCTATGGAAAAGACGCCGAAGCAGCAGCCCCCGCTATGGGGGCAAAACTGCTGGTACGGGATATTCCCGGCCTGGGCAGCACTTTCGTCACCGGGACCTCCCTGGGTTGGCCGTCCGCGCTGAAGGATCTGCTGGAGCATGGACAGAGCGTAGTGATCGCGCGGCCTGACCCGGAACGAGGCCCGGACGCTCCCTATGAGATCGTCAAGGAGCGGGACGCGGCAGACTACATCCCCCTGGGCATGGAGCTGACCATGGACGGGCGGCGCATGAAAATCGACAGCGTGGACTTCCAGGCGGGGACGGTCAGCCTGCGGGACCTGGATATGAAGGGCTGGTTCCCCATTTTCCGCTCGGAGCCGATTTCCTTTGTGCGGGAGTTTGTGGAGGAAGTCCAGAACACCGAGGAATACATTGCGGCAGAGATGGCGGCGCAGCTCCAACGGCAGGAAACCGCTGACGAAATTCCCATTGGCACGGTGTTGACCATTGACGGCCACCGCATGAAGATCGACAGCGTGGAATGTCATGCTGCTGGATTTGGACGCAAAGGGCGGGCCTCCCATGTTCATCGTGCGGCCCGCAGCCTATGTTCGCCGCCAAGTGGCGGAGGCCCAGGCCGCAGATGCCCGCAAAGAACCGGAGGTTCCGGTTCCCACACCCTCGCCGGAGCCGGAACAGGTAGAGATTGACGGCGGGCAGATCATCCCGGCCCCAGCTCCCCGCCAGCCCCGCCAGGAGCGGCATAATTTTCAGATCACTGATGATAACCTGGGTGCTGGCGGCGAAAAAGCAAAATATCAGTACAATGTGACGGCCATCCGCACCTTGAAACAGATCGAGGCGGAGGGCCGTCTCGCCACCCCGGAGGAACAGGAAATTCTCTCCCGCTATGTGGGCTGGGGCGGCATCGCCGGGGCGTTTGACCAGAAGGACACCAAGTGGACGAAGGAGTATGCCGAGCTGAAGGAGCTGCTGACCCCGGAAGAATACGATTCCGCCCGCAGTACGGTCCTCAACGCCCACTACACCAGCCCCACCGTCATCAAGGCCATGTATCAGGCGGTGGAGAATATGAACTTCCAGCCGGGGACCGTGCTGGAGCCGTCCATGGGCATCGGCAACTTCTTCGGCCTCCTGCCGGATAATCTGTCGGCGGCAAAGCTCTACGGTGTGGAACTGGATGATCTGACCGGGCGCATTGCCAGACAGCTCTATCAGAAAGCGGATATTACCCTCGCTGGCTTTGAAAAGACGGACCGGAAGGACTTCTATGATCTGGCCGTGGGCAACGTACCCTTCGGTCAGTACCATGTCAATGACCCCGCCTATAACAAGCTGGGCTTCAACATCCACAACTATTTCTTCGCTAAGGCGCTGGATCAGGTGCGTCCGGGCGGCATTGTGGCCTTTGTCACCAGCCGCTACACCATGGACGCCAAGGATTCCACCGTGCGGAAGTATCTGGCGGAGCGGGCTGATCTGCTGGGAGCGATCCGTCTGCCCAACAACGCTTTCAAGGCCAATGCCGGGACCGAAGTGGTATCGGATATTATTTTCCTGCAAAAGCGGGACCGCCCCGCTATTGAACAGCCCGGATGGGTGCAGGTGGGGGAAAACGAGGATGGCTTTAAGATCAACAGCTATTTCCTGGAACACCCTGAGATGGTGCTGGGCCAGCCTACGTCTGAAAGTACGCAGTACGGCAGGCAGGACTACACCGTTGCGCCCTTGGAGGGAGCGGACCTCTCCCAGCAGCTTGCCGGGGCGATTCAAAACCTTGCCCCGCCAGACCGGGATCTGCTGGAGATCGAAGCGGAGCAGGAGAACGGCAAAGAACTCGAATCCATTCCCGCAGACCCCTCCGTCCGCAATTTCAGCTATGCCCTGGTGGATGGAAAGCTGTACTTCCGCGAAAATTCCCGCATGAAACCGGCAGAGCTGGGCAAAACCCCCACTGAACGCGCCAAGGGCATGATGGATATTCGGGACTGCGCCCGGAGGCTCATTGACTTGCAGATGGAGAACGCCGGGGATGATGCGGTCAAAGCGGAGCAGGCTAATCTCAACCGCCTTTACGATGCCTTCACGAAAAAATACGGCCTGTTGAACAGCCTGGGCAACAAGCAGGCGTTTGAACAGGATTCCTCCTATCCGCTGCTGTGTTCCTTGGAGATTATCAATGACGAAGGTAAGCTGGAGCGTAAGGCGGATATGTTCACCAAACGCACCATCCAGAACCGCCACGCCGTTACCAGCGTGGATACGGCGGTGGAGGCCCTGGCGGTGTCCATCGGGGAGAAAGCCCGTGTTGATCTGGAGTACATGGCTGGCCTGATGGGGGGACCTGAGAAAATTCCGCAGATCGTAGAGGATTTGAAGGGCATCATCTTCAAGGACCCTGCCACCGGCCCCTTCGATTTGGAAGGAGATGCTGAAAGCGCCCTGCGTGGCTGGCAGGCGGCGGATGAATACCTCTCCGGCGATGTGCGCCGGAAACTCGCACAAGCCCGTGCCGCCGCTGAACAGTACCCGGAGTTCGCCGTCAATGCGGAGAAGCTGGAGCAGGTACAGCCCAAGGACTTGACCGCCTCGGAGATCAGCGTCCGCGTGGGCGCGTCCTGGATCGCCCCCGAATACTACCAGCAGTTCATGTACGAACTGTGCCAGACCCCGGAAAGGCTGCGGAACGACAAGATCAAGCTGATGTACTCCGATTCCTCCGGCGAGTGGCGGGTACAGAACAAAAGCGCCGACAGTAAGGATAACGTCCGCGTCCACACCACCTACGGCACCAAGCGTATCAACGCCTACGAAATCTTTGAGGCCGCGCTGAACCAGCGGGATGTGCGGGTATTTGATACAAAATGGGTAGACGGCCAGGAAACCCGTGTTCTCAATGAAAAAGAAACCGCTATCGCCCAGCAGAAGCAGGAGGCAATCTGCGAAAAGTTCAAGGAGTGGATTTTCAAGGACCCGGAGCGCCGGGAGGTCCTGTGCCGGAAATACAACGACAAATTCAACAATATCCGGCCCCGTGAATACGATGGCAGTCACATCAATTTCGCGGGCATGACCCCGGAAATTACCCTGCGGCCCCACCAGCGCAACGCTGTGGCGCATATCCTCTATGGCAAAAATACGCTGCTGGCTCACTGTGTCGGCGCGGGCAAGACCTTTGAGATGATCGCCGCCGCCATGGAGAGCAAGAGGCTGGGCCTGTGCCAAAAATCCTTATTCGTCGTCCCCAACCACCTGACGGAGCAGTGGGGCGGCGATTTTTTGCGCCTCTACCCCGGCGCAAAGGTGCTGGTTGCTACCAAGAAGGACTTTGAACCGCACCGCCGCAAGAAGTTTTGCGCCCGGATTGCCACCGGCGACTATGACGCGGTGATTATCGGACACAGCCAGTTTGAAAAAATCCCCCTCTCCCCGGAGCGGCAGAAGGCTGTCATCCAAGATCAGATTGACGAAATTATAGCCGCGATTGAAAGCGCAAAGGAAGAAGAGGACAGCCACTTCACCGTCAAGCAGATGGAGAAAACCAAGAAAAACCTTGAGGCCAAGCTGGAAAAACTGGCGGCGAAGGAGAAAAAGGACAATGTGGTGACATTTGAGGAATTGGGCGTTGACCGGCTGTTTGTGGATGAGGCGCACAGCTTTAAGAATCTCTTTTTACACACAAAAATGAGCCGTGTGGCGGGCATCGCGCAGACGGACGCGCAGAAATCCAGCGATATGTACGGCAAATGCCGCTACATGGACGAACTGACCGGCGGGCGGGGGATCACCTTTGCCACGGGTACGCCTATCAGCAACTCCATGGTAGAGTTGTATACCATGATGCGCTACCTCCAGTTTGATACTCTGGAGCGGAACGGTCACCGCCACTTTGATTCCTGGGCGGCGGACTTTGGCGAGAAGGTCACGGCCATGGAGCTGAAGCCGGAGGGAACGGGATTCCGTTCCAAGACCCGGTTTGCCAAGTTCTACAACCTCCCGGAGCTTATCAGCATTTGGAAAGAGGCCGCTGATATTCAGACGGC
>JAETOQ010000131.1 GCA_021771635.1 Oscillospiraceae bacterium
TGCGACCAGGCTAAAGCCAGTTATTCTCCCTGTGAGCGGATGTGCAGTAAGGCCAAGGCCCAGCGTAAGGAGGCAAGCGACAAGAAAAAAGAGGAAGAGCATAAGCGCCAAGAGAAACAGGGGCGGAAATACCAAAAGGAGACCCAAGGCTATGCCAAGCGGCTGCTTCGAGCCATCGACGCCGCAGGAGTGCCGGAGGATACCAAGATCAACTGGAGTTATTACGATGGTCTCTTGGTGTCGACTATCCGGCAGTGGGCCACAGGTGAATTTGGTGACCCGGCGAGATGGCATGGCCCAAGACTGGTACCTGGTAGATGCAACAATGACCACATTACGGCACTCACCCAGTTGCTGAACTGCTCCGCCGACTTCCTGTTGGGACTGACTGAGGACATCCGTCCAGCCCCGGCCCAGGGGGAGCCGGAGGACCCTGTGGAAACTTTTGAGGAGGAAACCGCTTCAGCGGATTCCTGGGATGCTATTTCAGAGACTTTGGACCAGGTGGCCACACCGGAGGAGCCCGCCCGCCGTATCCGCTGGGAGAGCCGGGGTATGACCCCACCCACAGGCAAGCCGATCCTCACATATCAGATGACCAACAACGGCCCGGAGTACCGGCCGGCGGTGTGGGACGGCAGCAAATTCCAATCCCCTGACCGCCGAAAAGAGCTGACCGGTCTGCAATATACCCACTGGCTGGAGGTTCCTCTGCTCGGCAGCGGCGAGAACTGCGAGGTTGCCCCGCCGGAGCAGGCCGAGGGGCAGCTGATGATTTGCGGCTGGATGCCTGGCGGGACTTTCCCTGCAGATGATTGTGAAGTGGTAGCTGATTTTGATTTGGGAGATGGAACCGTTGTCCGTCAAAATTGTTTTTATGTTGACGGTCACTTTACTTTCCGTGTTAATTCGGGGGACGTAGGCGCGAGAATCGACATGGAAGCTGTCCGCTGGATGCGCTTGCCGCCGGTGGAGTGAAAAATGTGCCCAAGTTGGACACAAAGGTCACCTAAATAAAATGTGCCCGACTTGGGCACAAAGGAGGAATGACAATGCGGATACTGAAACCCGGCGACCCCTGCCCGTGCTGCGGGCAGCCCATCAAGGAGGGGCTTACCAGAGAGAAGATACTGCTACTCAGCTATATAGCTGAAGGGAAGACGATGCTGGGAGTAGCGGGAATGTTTAAGGAGGACCTGCATGAAACGACTGACAACTGACACCCCGGATGGGAATTTTGAGACCATGCTCAATCTGGTATTCGGCAAGGACGGCTGGGCACACATCAGGCATGACGGCGGTGGGGGAGCTGTCCCTCTCACCCAGTGGGCTAAGGCCCAGTGCATCCTGCACGGCTGTGGGGAGGTCTCCGCGGAGACGCCCGAGGAGATCGACGAGGCAATCTGCGACTGCATGATGGACCTCCCGGATTGTCCCATTGGGCTGGCCTACTGCTTCGCCGTCCAGGCCTGCCACCTGCGAGGCCGTCTGAAGACGTATGAGGACATCCTGTTTGCTGAGGACGGCACCGAGCGGGTGACCTTGGATGATCTCCGGAATCTAACGCAGCCCAACAATCCTCTGACCCTGGAGGAGCCGCGGAAGAAAGATGGTACACCATGGAAAGATTGGCTGAGAAAAAGATTTGAGTACAAGGAGGACTGAACATGCAGGCGGCAAACAACATTTTACTGGTCCGGGTGGCCTCTCTGGAGGGGGTCGATTACAAAGAAATGCGGGATGATATCCTGGAAAGCGTGAGGCTTGGCGTCCTGATTCTGGGGATGGACGACACCTGCGAGGTGATGGAGCTGCCCCCGCTTGGAGATGTGGAGGTTGAGGCAACAGAAAAACAGGAGGCTTTTGTAACGAATTCTGGTCCTCCATCTTTAATTCAGGGCGATGCGACGGTAAAACGTGCAATTCTTCAGCGGCTGAGTGATTATCGAAAGGAAAATGGCCTTGGGTGTTTAGAGAAGATAGCAGAAAAAACGGCCCATTTCAAGGCGGACCGTCTGTCCGCCGAGACACTGCGGATGATTATTACGGGAGACGCGCCCAAGATGGATATAGCCGAGTGGGAAAAGATTGGCAAAGCGCTGGATGCGCTGGAGGTCAAAAGCAATGATTCGGATCGTGCTTGAGGTGGACGCCCCGCCGGGCTGTGTGATTGGCGTCAAAGAGTCCGTGTCAATGGCCGCAGAGCCGTACGGTAATATCCGGGTGGTTTCCGTGGAGGAAACGCTGCCGGAGCAGATGAAAATACAAGGTTAGAGGACGAAGGCCATGAGGGCTACGGTCTGTTGGATAACAGGAGGCAGACCTCATGGCAAAGTTCAAAAAGATCATCGTCGCCGGGCCACTGGTAGTAGAGTGCGTCTATCCCGCGCCCAACCCCAGGGACAGCGTTGGCGTCCGGGCCGGGAAAAAGGAAATGTCATCAGAGGCCCAGCGGCGAATGAATCTAAAATACGCCTATCAAAAGCTGGAGCTGCTGATCGCCTCCAACTTCGGAATCCGGGACCTGTATGTGACCCTTACCTACGATGACGCCCACCTGCCCCGAAACCGGGCAGAGTCCCGGAAGATCATGCAGGCCTTTTGGAAACGTCTGCGGAAAGCCCGGAAAGAAAAGGACCAGGAGCTGCGCTACCTCTACGTCACCGAGCACAAACATGGGGACGGCCGCTGGCACCATCACGCTTTGATCAACGCCACCGGCGAGGACTACGATTTGATTCGTCAGATGTGGGGCCAGGGCGGTGTAGAGTTCAAACAGCTGCGCATTGATCGGGATAAAAACTTTGAGACCCTGGCCCGGTATTTTTGCAAGGAGCAGCGGGATAAGGTGGGGCTGCGGTTGTGGTCCGGTTCGCGGAATCTGCGCAAGCCGGAGCGTGAGTGCTTCCGGGTGCCAAACGATACGCCGCTGTCTGTGCCGGAGAGTGCGTCGCTGACCTTCGAGGACACGGGCGACGTTACTACCGCTTACGGCCACTACCGATATATCAAGTATCTGGCCGCCGGGTGGGAGACCACCATCGGCCCCAGACCCAAGGCCAAACGCCGGCGCCGGCGGAAGCAGCCATGACCTTTTTTATATTTTTTCGGTCTTGAGGAATATATTAACTTATGGGAAAAGGAGTGGAAAGCCTTGCAAGGCGAGTCCAAACATGGTAAAATGATAACGGTAAGTGATGGCTGGCTGACCTGCCCCAGGTGCCGTAAGAACAAGCGGCTGATGAAGGTCCGGCCAGACACCCAGGGCAGCAGGCTGATTGCCTACTGCCGGGTCTGCAAAAACGAAATACTGATCGACGTCAACAAGGGCGCGTGCTTTGAGAGCCAAGGCCAGTGACTAACACGGGAAACGTGT
>JAETOQ010000132.1 GCA_021771635.1 Oscillospiraceae bacterium
CCTGCGCCGGAAGCGCCGCCCCAGCCCCGTGACGCGACCCGCGCCGAAAAGGAAGAGATTGTTTATCTCAACCTCTCGGAGCTGTTCCCGTTCAAAGACCATCCCTTTGGTGTCCGTGACGATGCGGAAATGAAAGGGCTTGTGGAGTCCGTCAAGGACAACGGCGTACACCAGCCCGCGCTGGTGCGTCCCCGCGAGGGCGGCGGCTATGAAATCATCGCGGGCCACCGCCGCCAGAGGGCCAGTGAGCTGGCCGGGTTTGCAAATATGCCGTGTATCGTCCGCAACATGACGGACGATGAGGCCATCCTTGCGATGACGGACGACAACCTGCGCCACCGGGAAAAGATTTTGCCGATGGAAAAGGCCCAGTCTCTGAAAATGCAGGTGGAGGCCATCAGCCATCAAGGGACAAAGATGGAGGGCGTGGCTGCCGGGGACGTGGGGAAACGCTCCACGGAAATCGTGGGGGAGCGGAACGGCATGAACTACAAGCAGGTACAGCGGTATATCCGGCTGACCGAGCTTGTGCCGGAGCTCCAGTCTATGGTGAACGAGAAAAAGCTGTCTTTCACCCCCGCCGTGGAAATCTCGTTCATCAAGCCCAAAAACCAGAGGTTTATCGCCGTTTCCATTGAGGGCGAGCAGGCATCCCCCTCGCTCTCCCAGGCCCAGGAGCTCCGCAAGCTGGATAAGGACGGGAAACTGAACGGCGATGTGATTGACGGCATTTTGAGCCGTGAAAAAAAGGAGGTAGACAAAGTGATTATTTCCGCCGCTGAATTGAACAAGTATTTCGGCAAGGACGCCACGCCCCGGGAAATGAAAGACCAGATTATGTCCCTGCTGGCCGAATGGAAAGAGAAACAGCCCCCGGAGCGCACCGCCCCGGAGAAAAAGACCGACCGGGAAAAGTAAGCCTTGAGACATTTTGTCCCGAGGTTTTTCTTTTTCCCGCGCCCCTCCCCCGCGCCTTGCATGGCGTTCTTTTAGAGAGGGGCTCTGGTGGTATATCCCCCGTCGCCGCCTGCTACTGAGCACAGCCGGGAGTGGGCGGTCAAGGGGCGGAACGCCCGCCGCCTGCGGCGGCTTGCCCTTGACGGCCCGCCCCGGCTGTGCCACCCCTCCCGGCGCGGCGGGGGATATATCCTCCAGAGCCGCCCCCTTTCCCATGAATGGGAAAGGGCGGGGGGATAGGGTTGAACGACAACTATTAAAATATCGGAGGTAAACGACTATGAAACGACCCCTTGCTTACATCACCGCCGCTTGGTATGGCGGCGACACGGAAAATGCGGAGCTGGCCGCGCAGTACTGCCGGGCGGTCTACGATGCGGGCTTTGCCCCTATCTGCCCGGCCTTGTTCCTGCCCCTTTTCCTCAATGACGCGGTTCCCGAGGAGCACAAGAGCAGCATCGACATTGGCCGCGACCTGCTCCGCCGCTCCCGGGTACTGGTGGTGTGCGGGCATACCGTCACCGAGTCCATGAAGAACGACATCGCTGTGGCCCAGCGGCTGGGCATCACCGCCACCACCCTTGAGGGCATTTTGACCGTCAAGGGCCAGGGCCGCCGCTGACATGGCCGGGCTGTTCGAGGCGCACGTCACCAACCTTGGGAAATACAACGAGGGCGAGCTGGTGGGGGAAACGCTGAAATTCCCCACCAGCCCCCAGGCGGTGGAGGCGCTGTTAAAGAATATCGGCGTGGACGGCATACGCTACGAGGAATTTTTCATCACCAGCTTTGACGGCGATGTGCTGGGGCTCTATGACTATCTGGGCGAGTATGAAAATCTGGACGAGCTGAACCATCTGGCCTGCCTGCTCTCGGAGCTCCCCAAAAGCGAGATTGAAAAATTCGAGGCCGCGCTCCATATGGGGGCGCATACCTCCAGCGTGGCGGACATCATCAACCTTGCGGAAAATCTGGACTGCTTTGAATTTTACCCGGAGATTGAAAGCGAGGAGGATTTGGGCCGCCACTATACGGAGGACTTGCCAATCCCCGCCGAGCTGAAAGGCTATGTTGACTATGAGGCATACGGGCGAGACGTATCCATCAACGAGGGCGGCCACTTTGCCCCCGGCGGCTACATCGTCCAGACGGGCGATATTAAGGAAGTCTACCACGGGATAGAGGATATTCCCAAAGAGCACAAGGTTTTTGCCCTCCCCCGGCTCTCCATCCGGGAGCAGATGGCCGCCTACAAGGAAGTGATTGACCGTTCCTCTCTGGCGGCTGAACGCAAGCACCCGGAAACAAACCGGGACGAGCGGTGACTTCGAGACAAAATGTCCCAAAGGCCGGAGGGCTATCCCCCATGAAAGGAGGCGGTTCTGATTGATTGACGAGGATGTTTCCCGGCGCACTATTGCGTTATCCATGCGGACGGGAAAGCTGACGGCCCGGGTGCTGGCCTATGCGCTCCGGGCGGCTGGCCGGAAGATACAAAAGGAACGCCGAGCCCACCAAACGCCCCACGGCAGGCAGTCCGTGAAAAAGCTGATGGCCCACGGCGCGGCCACGAACAGTATCGAGCTCACCGGGGCCCCAAAAGAATTTGACCGGGTGGCCCGGAAGTGGAACGTGGATTATGCCTTTTACAAGACCGGGCCGGACAAATATCTGCTGTTCTTCAAGTCCGGGCAGGCGGATGCAATCACAGCTTGTTTTGGGGAGTATTCCCGCCGGGTGCTGGATAAGGCAAAGACTGACCGCGTACCCATCCGGGAACAGCTCAGACGGGCCGCCGCCGAGATACTGCGCCAGCCCGCGCCCCAAAAGAAAGACCGCGTAAAGGAGGCCGCCCATGAGGACAGATAAGCTGAAAAAGTACCTTTTGCCGAACCTCCCCTATCTGTTCATCGCGTGGGCCTGCCTAAAGGTGGGGACGGCCTACCGTCTGGCGGCGGGGGCGGATTTGGCCCACAAGCTGGTGGGGATGGTGGCGGCCCTCGGCCCGGCCTTTGCCGACTTCGCGCCGGGGCTCAATCCTTTTGACTGGCTCACTGGCATCGCGGGGGCCGTGGCGATCCGGCTGATTATCTACCAGAAAAGCAAAAAAGCCCAAAAATACCGCCGGGATGAAGAGTATGGTTCGGCCCGCTGGGGAACGGAAAAAGACATCAAGCCGTTCACCGACCCCAGGTTTGAGAACAACATCATTCTGACCGGGACGGAATTTCTCACCACCAACACCCGGCCCGCCGTCCCCGCCAACGCCCGGAACCTGAATTGCTGTGTTGTCGGTTCCTCCGGCTCCGGCAAGACCCGGTTCTGGCTCACGCCCCAGCTTGCAACGAGGCCGACATTTTGAAATTCGTCAATACCTTAATAGCCAACACCAAAGGCGAGGGCAAGGAGGGCGACCCGTTCTGGACAAAATCAGAAACGCTCCTATACTGCGCCCTTATCGCCTATATCATCTTCGAGGGCCCGGACGCGGATAAAAACATGAATACCCTTGTAGACATGATTTCCGGCATGGAGGTCAAGGAGGACGATGACGATTTTATGAACGCGGTGGACTATATGTTCGCCGGGCTGGAAAAGAGAAAGCCGGACTGTTTCGCGGTCAAGCAGTACAAAAAGTACAAGCTGGCCAGCGGCAAGACTGCCCGCTCCATACTTATTAGCTGTGGCGCAAGGCTGGCCCCATTTGACATCCCGCAACTCCGGGAGATTATGAGCTATGACGAGATGGAGCTTGACAAGCTGGGGGACAGACGGACGGCGGCGTTCTTTATCATCAGCGATACCGACACCACCTACAACTTTATTGTAGCTCTGGCGTTTTCGCAGATGTTCAACCTCTTGTGCGAAAGGGCGGACAACGTACACGGGGGCCGCCTGCCCCATCATGTGCGGGTGCTGTGGGACGAGGCCGCCAACACCGGGCAAGTGCCCAACCTCGAAAAGCTGGTGGCGGTCATCCGCTCCCGGGAGGTGAGCCTGACGCTGTTCTACCAGCAGTTGGCCCAATGTAAGGCAATCTACGACAAGAACGCGGAAACCATTTTAGG
>JAETOQ010000133.1 GCA_021771635.1 Oscillospiraceae bacterium
TCGAAAGGCGGAGAGAAGAATGTTGACGATGGGAGTAGATATCGGGTCAACGGCGTGCAAGTGCATCATCATGGAGGATGGACAGGAGATCAAAGCACGCGCGGTGGTACCGTTAGGGACGGGGACGCAGGGGTCCAGGACGGTGTTCGAGGCGGCGCTGACAAAAGCGGGGAAAACGCGGGAGGAGATCGAACGGATCCTGGTGACGGGATATGGACGGTTCACGTTCGAGGCGGCGGACAGCCAGAAGAGCGAGATCACGTGCCATGCCACGGGGGTCCATTACCTGCTGCCCACAGCCCGAACCGTGGTCGACATTGGCGGGCAGGATGTAAAGGCACTCCGCCTGAGTGAGGATGGCCTTCTGGATAACTTCGTGATGAACGACAAATGCGCGGCAGGGACCGGCCGCTTTCTGGACGTGATGGCCGGTGTGCTGGATGTGAAGACGGAGGAGCTGGGGGAGCTGTCATCGCAAGCCCGGTCGGAAGTGAGCATCAGCAACACATGCACGGTATTTGCCGAGTCGGAGGTCATCTCACAGCTTTCGAACAATGTACCGCTGCCGGATCTGGTGGCGGGGATTCACGCGTCGGTGGCAAAGCGAGTGGCGGCGCTGGTATTCCGGAATGGGCTGGTGAAGGATGTGGCGATGAGCGGCGGGGTGGCGCTGAACAGCGGAGTTGTTCGGGCGCTGAGCCGGGAGCTCAAGAGCGAGATTCTGGTCCACGAGGACTGCCAGCTGGCCGGGGCCATCGGGGCCGCGATTCTGGCATACCGGGAGGCAAAACGAGTCTCCTGAGCAAGTGAGAAGCAAGCAAGAAGAAAAAGAAGAGGAGTGATCGAAATGGCAGAACACACCGCGCCGGCGGCGAAGCCGAAGAAGCCGCTGCCCAAGTCCCGCCAGATGATGAACGAGCAGACGGCGAAGTGCTATGCCGACGCCTGGGCGGCGAAGAAGCGTGGAGAGCCGGTGGGCTGGTCCACCGCCATCTTCCCCCAGGAGATCTGCGAGACATTTGGCGTACCGGTCCTGTACCCGGAGAACAACTGCGCCTCCGTATCCGCCAAGCACATGGGGGACCAGTTCATCTCCCACTCGGAGGGAGAGCTGGGCTATCCCATCAATATCTGCTCCTATGCCCGTCTGAACCTGGGGATCGCGGATACCTTCGACGATCCCAACTATGACTATGAGCCCAAGCTGCCCCGGCCGGACTTCCTGCTGCTGGCCAACAACAGCTGCACCCAGCTGATGAAGTGGTATGAGAACCTGGCTCGGAAGCTGAACATCCCCATCTTCTTTGTGGACTGTCTCTTCAACTACTATGAGGAGGACCCGGCCCCCCACAAGATCAAGTACGTACGCAGCCAGATCGAAAACTATATCAAGGATATGGAGAAGTTCCTGGGGCGGAAGTTCGACTGGGATAAGTTCCTGGAGGTGCAGAAGCGCTCCCAGATCAACTGCCACCTCTTTGACGAGATCGTGGCGCTGAACCAGCGCAAGCCCGCGCCCATGAGCGGCTTCGACCTCTTCAACTACATGGCGGCCCTGGTACTGTGCCGGGGCAAGGAGTCCACCACGGCCATCTTCGAGCAGCTCAAGGCGGAGGTTCTGGAGCACATCGCCAACGATACCAGCACCTTCCCCGCGGAGGAGAAGTACCGCGTCCACTGGGAGGGCATCGCCTGCTGGCCGAACCTGGGCTATAACCTGAAGACGCTGAAAAACTACAATGTCAACGCGGTGATGAACGGGTATGTCACTGCGTGGGATGTGCTGTACGAGCCCGGGGATTTGGATGGCATGGCCCGGGCATACCAGATCTCCTCCACCAACAGCCTGTCCACCCCCTCCATCATGGGCAAGCGTGCCCAGAGCATCAAGGACTTCGGCTGTGACGGGATGCTCTGCCACGTGAACCGGAGCTGCAAGCTGATGACCTTCCACATCTTCACAGGCCGGGATATGATCGAGGAGCAGGCGGGTGTGCCGGTTGCGAACTTCGACGGGGACCAGTCGGATACGCGGGTGTTCTCCGAGGCACAGTTCGAGACCCGCCTCCAGGGCCTGGTGGAGATCATGGATGAGAGAAAGAAGAAGGGGGCGGCGGAATAATGTCGGAGATCAAGGCGATACTGGAAGAGCTGGCGGAGGTATCCGGGAATCCCCGGAAGCAGATGGAGAAATATCTGTCGGCGGGGAAGAAGGTCGTGGGCTGCTTCCCTGTGTACACGCCGGAGGAGTTGGTGCACGCCGGGGGTATGATCCCCATGGGCCTGTGGGGCGGACAGATCACGCCGTCTGTGGCGGGAAAGTATAACCCGATCTTCACCTGCTCCATCATGCGCTCCTGTATGGAATACGGGATGACGGGGGTGTACGAGGGCCTGACGTGCGCGGTGATGCCGATGCTGTGCGACACGTTCCGCGGCATGAGCGCGGCGTGGCGGTCCGGCGTGAAGGACATCCCGCTGGTGTCGTTCATCCACCCGCAGAACCGGACGGACTCCGATGCATTTTCGTTCCTGGTGGAGGAGTACCGGGCGGCGGCGAAGAAGCTGGAGGAAGTGACGGGATGCACCATTACGGAGGAGTCTCTGGCGCAGAGCATCGAGGTGTATAACGAGCACTCGGCGACGATGATGGCGTTTGCGAAGGCGGCCAACGACCACCTGGACGTGATCACGCCGGTGGCGCGGCACGCGGTGTTCAAGAGCGCGCTGTTCATGGAGAAGGGGGAGCACACGGAGAAGGTAAAGGAGCTCCTCTCGGCTCTGGAGGGGCTGCCGAAGTATGAGCACAAGGGGAAGAAAGTGATCCTGACGGGGATCACGGCGGAGCCCGACGAGTTTTTGGAGCTGTTCACGGAGTGCGGGATTGCGGTGGTCGGGGACGATCTGGCGCAGGAGTCCCGGCTGTACCGGACGGCGATCCCGAAGCGTGGAACGGCGCTGGAGGATCTGGCGGGGCAGTGGTTTGAGCGGAAGGGATGCTCGATGGTGCATGAGGTGGAGAGCACACGGGGCTCCATGCTGGTGGAGATGGCGCAGGCCGCGGGGGCCCAGGGGATCGTGGTGTGCCTGATGCGCTTCTGCGATGTGGAGGAGTACGACTATCCCATGATCGCACAGTCCGCCAAAGAGGCCGGCCTGCGCTGCCTCTGCCTGGAGATCGACCAGAGCACCCAGAACAACGAGCAGTCCCACACCAAGATCCAGAGCTTCGCTGAGATGGC
>JAETOQ010000017.1 GCA_021771635.1 Oscillospiraceae bacterium
ATCTTGGCGATCAGGGCCCGTCCTCTCTTCGTGACGGTAGCGCCGTAGCTGTTGCCACCTTCGGGGTTCATGGGGTCTCCAAACACAGGATCGTTAATCATCGGGCTCATAATTTTTCCTCCTTCAATTCAGGTAGTCTTGTCTCCATGATGGAACCATGTGGTACGACATAAAGGCGGCTGACCACAGCCGCAGGAATCACAGTGTCAAACTCAGGCAGGGGCGGGAGCCGGGTCTCCATGATGCTGCCGACGCAGGCGGCGGTGGCGTGGGCAGCAACAGCGGCCACGCCGAGGTCTGGCTCAATGGGCGGCAACACGGTAATACTCATGCCGTGGCCTATGACGGGGGTAACGTAAAGGCCGGTGGCAGGCGTATCAGGCTCCAGCTCTGGGAGCGTCGTGATAGCCATACCCCGGCCTGGGACGGGTGTGATATGCAGATCGGACTCGACTGGCGGCGATTCGGTGGTCGCTGTGATATGGATACCGACACCGGCAGCCTTGATGATGGGAGAACTCAACAGATCCTCGGCATGGTCTTCCGGGGACAAAACGCCGGTGTCCAGGAACATCGTCGCCGGGTATTCCGGGTCTTCCGAGTAGTAGAGCGGCTTTTCCCAGAACATTCTGAACGCCTTAATCAACTCCGGATAGGTGCAGTTGTTGGTGTTCTTCAGCACCTTGTAGTACAGGTACTTCCGGTACACCTCATCGTTGGATGCGTCCCCCAGGCCGGCAGCCTTTGCGTACTCGGACGCCTCCGCCCTACTGAGAACGACAATATCCCCAACACCATCAAGCTGCTTCCCGGTGGCGTCGTGAATCCACCTGTGCAGCTTCAACTGCATAAAGAAGTCGTACACGTCCTGGAGCTGCTTTGCAAAAACGTCGTGGAGCACCTGGATATTCGGCTGCCCCCGGAACTGCTCCAGCGTGTCCTTCTCAATGGACTGGCGGTAATCAAAATCAGCCATCAAGCGCCACCTCGATCATCGTCTCGGAGGTCACGGCTCTCTCTCTAGCGGAGATCGTCTTGCTCCGAAGGGTGTAGCTGTCCGTCGTCGGCGTGTCCGCCTCGTCTGTGCTGGCAAACATGGTGATGTCGAGGTAGGAGATACCGGGGCAGGAGCCGTAAATGGCGTCCAGGAACTTCTGCGGTACGATGTCGTCCCCGCAGTTCAGCTCATCCATCCTGGCTACGATGGCGTCCTTGATGCGGTCAGCGTAGTTCAAGGGCAAATCTTCGACGCCGCTCTGGGTGATGCCAACCCTCATCCAGGTGTAGACGTAGGTGGGCCGGTTGAAGCGGATAGTGATTTCCTCCCCGTACTCCCCCGGCAGGCTTACTTCCTCGCTGCCGAACGTGCTGATACCCCCTGCCTTCCTGGCGAGGATCTGCTGGGCGATCTCCCTGGCGTCTCCCCCGTCGACGACGATCTCGACGCTGTGCGGTGGCCGTCCATACTTATCGGTGACGTTGGTGTCGTTCTCATACGGCGCAACGCTCTTGACGCCCTGGACATTCTGGAGGATGGCGCTGCGGATGCTCTCCAGCATCCGGGAGGAGCGGTTGAAAATCTTGTCGACGTAGGACTGGCGGAGCTCCCGGTCGGTCTCCTCCTGGCGGCCGGCGATGTACGGGCATAGATTCGTGCAGCCCTGGAAGTCGGCGTGGCCCTGTACGATATTCGTGATGGCCTCATAGGGCAAAACAATATCGCCGTTCTGCTCGCTGGCGAAGTTGATGATGGACGTGACCGTATCCGTTGTCAGGTTCTCCGTCAGGATCATGGCATAGCTCGCAGTCTCGTCTACGGCCTCGATAGACAGCAGCAGGTTCTCAGTGTCCACGGAGGCGGTGAACTCATCACTGGCGGCCAGGATCGTCTTGAGGCCGTCCAGGACTTCCTTGGGGCCGTCCGTGCTCTTTGGGGTATAGGAGAATAGGGTGCCGTCGATGGACACGGTGTAGGCAGCGGTGGAGGCCGTGGAAACGACCTTGACCGTGGCCCGGTTAAATGAACTCCGGGTAATGGTGGCGGGGTTCAGCAGGACAAAGTTGGTCTGCGGGTTCGTAGCGGAGGCGATGATGGTGGACGTGTCCAGCGGCGTCCCGTCAACGCCGGTACAGTGTATCGGGTAGTAGGAGCGGGCAGCGGTCTCCCGGACGGTGCCGCCGAACTGGCAGGCGTTGTCCAGGCTGATCCCCTCCGCCGAGGACGGGTACATGGAATCGTAGATACCCTTGCCCAGCTCCCACAGCTCGGCGATCTTGTCACTGAAGTTCGTCACCAGGACGTTCAGCTTGGACTTAGGATTGAGCCGGGTGTTGACGCCCCAGCCGTCCGACAGGCCGGTATGGACTTCATCCATGATAGTGTCCAGGCGCTTGATGTTCACGCCTCTCTCCGTGATGCCATACTCAGACATTGATTTTCACCTCGTCTCTAATAGTCTCTTCATCCGTGACAGCCTCGAAGCGGACGGTCAGCGTCCGCTCCTTCACATCATGGTCGAGCTGCACCTCGTTCACGGCGGTCACTTCATCGACCGACATGATCTCGTCACGGATGGCCTGCCGGATTTTGACCAGGTTCGGGTTCTTCACCAGAACAGTCCCCCAGTAGTCCAATCCGTTACCGGGGCCGAGCCTCCATTCGCCAAGGAACCATCGGAGCCGGATGATGATGGCCTGCCGGACGCTCTCGGTCAGGGATATGTCCCCGGTCTCGGACACCTTCAGGTCGCCGTCACGGTCAAGCAGGATGTCAAGCACATTGGATACCTCCTTTCAGAATCGGCGTAGGATTGCGTGATAAAGCCAGGAAGGCGGTGTACTGTATCGGGATGGGTAAGGTGTTGGGTTGGAGTGGGAACGCCCTGTGGACGCTTAAAATCGCTCCTGAGCTATCCTCCGATAAACACGTTTCCGCTTCCATCCTGGACAGAGCCGCCTATGGATACGGAATCGCCGACACGGGCCGCCGGTTTTCCGTTGATGAAAACGGTGCCGCTCCCGGCGGCAATCACATCCTGGTGGCCCGGATGGACGACACACCCATGCGAGGAATAATGGTCTCCGACACGACCGGCGGGCCGACCGTTGGTGAACACGTTCGGGCTCCCCTCAGCCAGCGGAACAGGCGGGCAGGAATCGTGGCCGGTGCAGTTATCATTCAGCCGTGTAGCTGCCGGCATGACGCTCCCTCCCTCCATGCTGTGGCCTTGGGTAAAGCAACAGCTCCAGCCTGTCAGCATACTCCGGGTGGTACTGGCGGTACTCGGCAACCACGGCCTTCAGGTCTGTGGGGAGCCCACGACGCCGCCTATCTGTTCTAATGCGGTGCCGGAGACAGGCGGCCTCGATCTGTCGGGCGATTTCTTTTACAACTTTCATTCGATTGCCTCCTCAGTTCAGGTCAATCCTGCCGGCATTGACCTTGAAACTCTCGCTGGCATTGATAACAAATTTCTTGCAGTCGGCTTGGATAAGACCATCGCTTTTGACAGTGAGCCGGGTTCCACTGACATCAACGATGATGGCGTCCTGCTCGCAGGCTTCCTTCACAACGGCGTTGGCCTTGGAGAACAGGCCGGGGATTGCAATGGCGTTGGTCAGGTCGAACTTCAGGTTGGTGCCAGTATCCTGGCCGTACATCCAGTAGTCGAGCGACTGCTCGGAAACGACGAGAAGGCAGCCATCGCCCGGTTTCACAGGGAATCCGATGGTTGCCTTCTGGCCCATGTGCTGCTGGAATACGACGGGGACGCCGCTGACCTGGGGGTAGTCGATGATGTTGCCGCCCTGCGTGGTAAACTTCATGGTGGGCTTCACCGTGGCCTGCCCCTTGGCCGGGTCATAGGACACGATGGTGGCGGGGATAGCGGTGTGGATTCTCTCAGCCGCTTTCTGGGCGGTCTCCGTTATCCGGTGGACAAGTTCAGAGTTCATCCGCTCACCTCCGCTCGGTAACGACAGCCATCACCTTGACTCCCAGCCTGTGGAACACACCGTCCTCAAGGCGGCGGTTGAACTCCGCTGCGATCTCTTCATCCGTGAAGTCGGTGATCTTCTTCTCATACTTCCGCCTGTACCACTCATCGTCAGACATGGCCTCGAAGCGTTCTGCGCTCCGCCGGTCAAGCGACTGGGTTTCCTCGAAGCACATTCGCTGCCGGATCTTGGGCCAGTCATCCTTGACGAAGGTATGAGCCTCTCCCTTTACCCTGCCGGCATACGTCTGCGTGTCCATGGTGACGGTGACGGTGCGCTTATGCTCTTCGACTCCGATAATCCTGTCGATACAGATGGTCATGATTTCCATGGCTCCCCCTCCTGTCAGCTTATTGCGAGCAGCCTCGCCTTGCATTGCCACGCCGTTCCCTCCGTGTCCCCCTCGATGCTGATGCTGTAGACCCGGAAGTAGCCGGTCACGATCTTGCTCTTCAGGTACACATAGTCATCAACCCCGATGGCGGCATTCATCAGGAACTCTACGTCCCAGCCTTCCACATCCTTCTTGCTGTCATCGTCAGCGGTGACGTTGACTTCCTTGGGGTAGCCTATCATGCCGGTCTCCTCAGACAGCACGAAGACCTCCTGACTCATCACATCCCCCGGCTTCTTAATCTGCATGACACCGTTCTGGATGCTCCACGTCAGGTTCGAGGTCTTGCAGATCACACTCAGAACATCCTTTGCCATGCCGACAAAGCTGTACCCGTTCGGGATGTCGGAGAACTCGGCATTGTAGGAGTAGGTCACAGCCACGCCCATCTGCCCGGCAACGTCGTCCAGGATCGTCTTGGCGTTGACCTTGCCCTCATACGACAGCGAGACGTAGGTGTCCTTGGTGGCGATCAGGCCGTCCTCCACCTCAACGGTGGTCTTCTTATCGGTGCCGTCCATGTTCGTGGACACGAACGAGACGCCGCCGGCGAAGACCAGCGGCGTCCTGCTTCCGTATCCGGCCTGGAGGGAAACGGCGCAGTCCTTCATCTTCAGCATGGCCTTGTGCTCATCGTTCAGGTTCCAGATGTCCAGACGGGCCGTGTTGGAGGTTTCGAGGTCGGTCTTCTCCAGGGAGAAGGCTATGTGGAGCTCCGAGGTCTCGAAGCCGCTGCCCCCGGCGGGGCCAATCATCAAGCGGTAGGAGCGTCCGAAGTTCTCGTTTCCCATGAGCATCGCCCCCTTCAATCAATTTGGAAAACCGAGCACTAAATATATATATTTATTACTGTTACTGTTACTATTACTATTAGAGCGTGACTTGACTGTGACTGTCACGCTCAATGTCACGTGACACCTCGTTTTTTGTAAACTACCAGGTTGATTTATCGGATATTTTTACAAATGGTTCGTTTTCGTGTGGAGACCAAAAAACAGAAAAGCGATGCGTCACAATTTTCGAGTGTGACAGACCATGTGACAACGAGTGTGACTGTCACGTGACAGTAGGCGTGACCGAACATCAAAAGTTATGCGAGTGCTTAACTTTTCACCAACATATCCGAATAATACCTGTCACGTGACATTTAGCGTGACAGTCACGGTGACAGGTTTTTCAGGCATCATGCCGGGGCAAAAATGAACTGCGCTTTGCCGTTCTTGAAGTCCTCTCTGCCCACCGCCTCCAGGTTGCTCATACAGCCGAACACGCCGCTGGGCATATTGTCATGGCCCATGAACAGGTTGAGCGGGAAGCCGGGGACAATCTTCACCATCTGGACGATGGGGACGCCCTGGGCGTCGTTCAGGCCAAAGTACCAGCGGCCCTCGGTGTCATTGTAGGTAAATCGGATTTGATACACCGTCCCATTCAGAACGATACGGGAAACGCTGTCGTTCAAATCGGGGACGGCGATGATGGTATAGCCCATAGCGTCAGCCTCCAAATTCAAAGTAGCTGGTGGCCGGGGTCGAACCGGCCCACCGGGAGAAAGGATTGAAAGCCCGGCGTGTGAACCGTCACCGCCAGCAGGTAGGCCCCGCCGCCGGTAGGCAGCGAGGCCGGGGTTACATCAGGCCGATACTTGACGCCACATTGTAGAGGACGGAACCATTCGAGCCGCCAGAGCTGCCGCCATTCGATCCACCAGAGGAACCGCCGCCAGAACCGGAGGAGCCGCCAGCTCCAGCGGAGCCAGCAGAGACGCCGGAACTGCCGGAACCGCCAGCGGTTGTGCTGGCAGTCCCGGCTGCGGCCTTTGTGCTTCCGCTCTTGCCGTAGGAGGCGGGTATGGAGGTTGTCTGGGTCGCCGTGGTGCGGATATGCTTCAGGGTGATGGGCACTTCCCTGGCGTAGCCGTATTCGTTCGTCCGGCTGATCTTCAGGCTCTGGATAGCCATGTTGTCGTAGTGGGCGTCCGGCGTCGTGACCGATACCAGTTGCTTGGAGTAGTACAGCTCCTTGAGCTGCTTGACCACGGAATCCACCCGGCCAGCGCCGCCGAAGCGGCTCTTGAACGTGACCGGGCGGTCAGACACGAACAGGGTCATAGTCAGGACTTCGGCGCTCAGGATGATGGAATCGCCGATGGTGAAGCCGCTCTCCACAACGTAGTCCGGGGAACTGGCCTCCAGCGAATAGTCCTCGCCGAGCATGGCGTCAAACTCGACGCCGTTGATGCTCACGGGCTGCTTAGCTGCCATTCAATCACCTGCCTATCCTGCGTAGGCCAGCGCCCTTGCGAGGGCGCCGGTCGTGTCTTCTGCTGCGGAGTCTGCCGCCTTCGATATATTCTTCTGGGCGGCGGCGTCACCGTGGAACTCCTGATTGATTTCGACGTTCTGGGTCACATTCTTGCTGACGGAGCTGTTGTTGGTGGCACCGTTCACGGTCGAGACTGAGGGCCGTGCAGATTTCGCAAGGGCGTCCATGCCGCCGACTACGGTGCCCAGCACATCCCGGAAACCGCCGATGCCGCCTCTCGGCTTCGGCTTCCCGCCGTTCGGGTCAGGATCAGGGTCGAGGTCAACATCATTCACATCGTCGGACATATCGCCGGTCAGGGCCTTGATGGCGTTCCCTACGACGGACTTGCCCTTCCTGATACCCTGAGCCATCAGGTTCATCATATCCGGCATATAGGTGTGGAAATTGGACAGCGGGCCGTCCTCCGGCTCAGAGAAGCCGAGGAACGACTTAATCTTATCGGCCACGCCCTTGACGGCCTCGCCGACAGCACCAACCGCACCAGTGATACCGTCCACAATGCCCTGGATGATGTCAGCGCCCCATTGCAGGGCCTGCTCCGGCAGGGACGTGATCCAGTCGATGGTGGCCTGGAAGCCTTCCACGATGGTGTCCTTGATGCCGGTCACGGTGGTCTTGATGCCCTCCCAAATCGTGGAGAACACGCTGGTAATGACGCTCCAGATGGATTGCAGGATCGTCCCGATGATGTTCAGGATACCGTTCCACACATCGGAGAACAGGGCCTTCACGTCCTCCCACAACTGCGACCAGTTGCCAGAGAACAGGTCGGTGAAGATGGCAAACAGGTCTGTCAGCACATCCAGCACCGTGCTGAACACGGCCTTGATGGTCTCCCAAACGCCGGAGAAGTAGGCCATTATGGTGCCGCCCCAGGTGTTCCAGAAGGCAGCCAGCGCCCCAAACACCACTGTTGCCACAGCCTTGATGGCGTTCCATACAGCGGACAGGACGCCCTTGATGATGTTCCAGATGTTGACCAGACTGGTCATCACCTGCTCACCGTGTTTGGCCCAAAAGCTCTGCAAGCCGCCGAAAATGTCGGTCGCCACGGATTTTATCACATTCCAGGCGGCCAGCAGGAACGTCTTGATCTGCCCCCACACCGCAACCATCTTTGCTCGGACGGCCTCAGTGTCTACACCGAGTTTCCCGAGGACGGTGCCGAAGACGGAATCCTTCCCGCTCATGAAGTTGAACAGGTCGTAGAGCACGGCGGCGATGGCGGCGATAGCTATGACGGCTACACCGACTGGACTGACCAGCGCCTTAAATGCGGCACCGAGGCCCTTCAGTCCACCGCCGGCACCTTTGAACGCCTCGGTGGCTGGGCCAAGGACGGTCTTTGCTTTGCCGACAACATCGTTCACTTTCTTGACGGTGCCGACGATCTTCTCGGTTGCCCCTTTCGTAACGAGGAACACGCCGACGAGCTTAGCGACCGCTCCGGCCACCTTCACAACCAGCCCCCAGTTCTCGGATAGCCACTTAGAGAACTGTTCGAGCTTGCCTACG
The DNA here is from genome assembly GCA_021771635.1 of Oscillospiraceae bacterium. Taxonomy (GTDB): domain Bacteria; phylum Bacillota; class Clostridia; order Oscillospirales; family Oscillospiraceae; genus Oscillibacter. Next base: position 8,234 of record JAETOQ010000017.1, read on the forward strand.
GTGCTGGTGACGGCGCTGGAGACGCCTTGCGTGATGGCATCCCCGTTCTGTTCCCAGAATTGCCTGATAGCGCCGAACAGGCCGCCGACCGTGTTCCTGATGGCGGATGCTGCGGTTTCAAACACATTCCTGATCGTGCTCCAGGCGTTTCGTATTCGTTCTCGGAGGGCGTCGCAATCAACGCCGGTCTTTGCGAGGATATTCCCTATCAGGGAGTCTTTTCCCTGCATGAAGGCTATGAAGTCCTCCACAATCAGGGCCAGGACAAGAGCAGCGGCGGCAGCCACCAGCATGGCAGCCTTGGCGCTGGTGAGCAGCTTCACAACGGCGGTCGGCCCGGAGATTATTTTGCCGAAGTTCATTATCCCGAACAGAGCCGCCGCCGTTACGCCGAGTATGCGTAGTATCCTCTCGGCGCCGCCTATCTTCTCAGCGAAGGCGCTGAACCTCTGGATGCCATCCCGTAACAGCGTCAGGCCCTTGGAGCCAAAGCTCAGCACCTTTTGGAACGTGGGCAGGAAGAACTGCCCGATGATTTGCTTAACCTCTTTCAGTCTCGCCTGGAATTGCCGCATGGTACTCTCATAGGAGCCGAGGCTCCGTTCGCAGTCGCCGATGGCGTCCGGGCTTTGACTTAGGATGGCCTGATAGTTGACCTGCATCTTGGTGAGCTGATCCAGCTTTTCATAGGTGCCGGACAGCCCGAGGGTCTGCATGGCCTGGGCCCTGGTGCTCTCATTCAGAACAGCGCCGAGGGCCTGCGCCGCCTCAGACTGGCCCATGACGGCCTTGGTCATGTTGTTCACGGCCGAGGTCTCATCCAGGTTGCCGAACGATGCGAGGTCGAGGGCGAGGGTGGTCATCTGCTTGGACAGCTCTGCGCCGGCCTCTCTGGTCATGCCAAAGCCGACCAGCAAATTCTGCTGATCGGCCAGATAGGTCTTGATGTCGTTCTTGTTTCGCCCGATGGCGTCTGCGTAGTCCTGGCACCATGCGTCTACATCGTCCCGGAGGTTGTCAAACACAACATCGAACTTGTTTTCCATTTCCTCCACTTCGGAGGCCAGGGAAACGCAGTCTTTAATGGCCGATGATATTCCGGCGATGGATAGGGTCAGGCCGATAGCGCCCAGCGCCTTGGACGCCATGTTCTTCAGCTCCTTGACGCTGTTCTCAACCTTGTCCTCGGAGGCTTTGTCAACCTCGTATCCGAACAGAATACCAATGTCCCGGATGGTTATTCCGGCCATACTCTACCTCTCACCTCCTTCTGTCTGCGTCTGCTTTCGCTTCCTCGATTTTCGCCGCCTCGATGTCAGCGTTCATCTGGTGCAGGGCGTCCAGCTTCAGGGCCTCGTCCAGTGTGTAGACGTTCTTCATCTCCCACATGGTCGCCTTGCCAGCGTTGATGAGGCTATACAGCCGCAGCTCAAGGTCAGTGAACCGGGTTACGTCGAAGTCTCCGTACCTTCGGATTCCATCTTCTCCAGCTTCTTCGCCAACCCTGCGAGGCTGCCAAATCGGCTGGTGAGCTTCCCGAAAAAACCGGAGTAGTTCAGCTTAATGACCTTGAACGCCAGGACAAACATATCCTGGACGTTGCCGCAGAAAATCTCGTTCAGAGCATCGTAGGTCAGGAGCTGGGGCTTTTCGTCGTCGATTCCCTCATACGAGATATTCTTGCTGTTGACCAACAGCTTCTTCATGAGGTTCTCCAGCTTATCGCCGGTGAGCGAGGAAAAGGCCCCCGCAATGGCGGGAGCCACATCCTCGACCTCAGTATCCATCACCTTGCCGTCCTCCTTGCTGAGCTGCTTGCCAACCAGGGGGGCCAGCGCACCCAGCATCGGCGTGACAAGGCCGGCGAGGTCGCCGGTCATGTTGGCGGCCGTGAGGGCCGGGAACGGGCGGATATAGAAATTGTAGTCACCGATGGACTCTCTGACGGCTTCTTGCTGTTTCATTGCGCTTCATCCTTTCTTTCTGGTGTGGGTTACTCGGTCAGCGTGGCAACGCCGGTCTGAATCTCCCACTCGTTGTTATTGGTCTCCTTGCCCCGGACACGGGTTGCGGGCTTCGTCACCCAGGCTTGGTCAGCCTGAAGCACCAGCCCACCTCTCAGGTCTTTAATCAGGATCGGGAACATACCCTCACCGGAGGCCATGTCGATGTTGAACTGGTTCTGGAGGAACGAGTTCGTGTCGGAGGTCTGGAGCACCGTCAGCTTGACGAGGTAGGTATCGTTCGGGCTGACAGCACGGGCGATCTCACCATCGCAGCCGTACTTGTAGGTGATGCCGTCGCCAGCGGCCTCGATGGAAATGAAGCTGTCGTCAGCAACGCCGGTAGCCATGTGCCGCCCCAGGGAGGTCGTGACTTCCTTGGCGGCGTAGGTCTTGATGATGCCGTTTGCCATAGCTGCTTATCCTCCTTCTTACAGGTTGTCGTAGGTCAGCGTCCCCTTGATCGTGACCATGTGGATGGCCCCGGCCAGCCGGGCCTCGAAGCTGACATCCTCCAGGACTCGGGACGCCTTTTTCGTGGCCGGGATGTTGGCCGCCAGGGGGACGTGGGTGACAAAGCCGGGAATCTCATTCCCGTCCTCGTCGTACTCGGTGGGGGAGATACCACCATACTTCTGGCCGTCCTTCAGGCTGGAAATCATCTGGTTCTGCACCAGGGCGATGCCGCCGTCGGTGTAGGGAACCTTGCCTTTGTAGGTGACGAGCAGGTTCACGACACGCACCTGCATATCGTTCTGGAGCCAGTCACGGAAACGGACAATATCAATCCACTCGCCGCTGTTGGTCTTGCCGCCCTGGGTGATGTTCTTCGATGCCACCGTGAGGACGTAGTTGAAGTTGGCCGACTGCATCTTCTTGATGGCGGTGCTGTTCAGCTTGGACGGCGTAACGGCTGCCAGGGGCTTCAGCGCCCAGGTCTCAGAGCCGGCGTGGTAGTTCATGGCTTTGGCGGCCATAGCGATAGCCATGCCGTACTTGTTCTCCAGGGGAACGTCGGTGTCAGACTGCTCCGGCGTGACCTTCGGGTACACCGGGTAGCTCCGCATATAGATACCGGCCTCCACGATGGGGTTGTCAGGATCGTCGTCGATGTAGCCGCACAGCTTGTTCTGGGTCTCAGTCCATTCGATGACTTCCTTGACCTGAGCCTTCGTCAGACCGACCGGGCAGATGCAGTACCAGCCGTTGGTGTCAAGGGCTTCGGTCAGAACGTCGGCCACGCTGGGCGTGGTGGGCGTGGCGTCGTTTTTCTCGCCGTCCTCGCCATTCTCGGCGGCCACAGCGATGGTGCCAGCAGGGACGCAGGTGACATACACCTCATGCGGCTTGGGCGACTGGGAAAAGGCCACACGGGCAGCCACGCCGATAGGGTCAGCGTTGGCACCAACGGCAACGAAGCCCAGTTCGGTCAGCTCCTCCAGGCCATTGAACACCCCGACCTTGGGGATGGTTCCCTTCGGAGAGGCAGGTGCGGGGCCGATGATGAGGCAGTTGTCAAAGTTGGCATCGTTCGAGATGGGGCTTGCAATCGAGATGTCAACGATGCAGATTCTTTCGAGGTTAGAGCTCATTGCTTACCTTCCTCCTTCTTGTACTCAATGTTCACTTTGGCGAAGTAGCCAGTCTCGGTGTTCTCCACCAGCTCTTGGCTGCCTCCGCCGCTTGCGGTGGGTTCATACACGGGCTTGACTGTAACGCCTTCCTCCGTGTCATCCGGCACAACGTAACCGGGTTCTGAGCCGTCTCCCTTGGGGGCCGGGGTAACACTCGGCTCTCCGGGTTGCCCTGGTTCTCCGGGCTTTTCCGGGTTTTCTGGAGCGGTTTCGCTGGGGTGCTGGATGCTGGCCTCGCCCTGGATGCCGGTGTAGCCGACAGCCTTGTGGACGTAGCAGAACACGATCTCCACCATAGCCCGGTATTCGTAATCGGTATCAGTAACCAGTCCTGTGAGGGGCTGGACGGCACCGTTCACGATGATGGCGGCCCCTATCCGGTGGCACCAGTCTGTGACATACCAGGACTCCAGGTAGTCCACGAAGTCGGTCAGGTCATCAACAGACGTGTCTTCCGTCTCAACAAAGCCGTTATCCCCGGCCTCTCCATCTGCCCCGTTGGTAAACAGGTCAATCTGGACGGGCAGCCGGGTCTGGTAATAGCTGACCAGCCTGTCATCAACCATTCGCTGTGTCGGGTATGAATCCCGTGCGGGGCTTCCGAGTGTCAGGCGAACAAACGGGGCCTTGGCCCTCACCTTGCTGCTCTGCTTGGTGAAGTCCACGGTGGCCCCAGCGAAATACTTCTTCGTGATGTTCTTCAGGTGCTTTTTGGCCTCACTTCCCGTCACCGGCATCCCCTCCTTCCTCCGGGGTGTTCTCGACCGGCGGCTCCAGGTTCTTCTTTGCGACAGATCCATCGACCAGACAGAACTCGCTGCGGTAGTGGCTCAGAATCGTGTGGTTCCATGTGACACAGGACACGCACTCGTACCACCGGCCGTCGTAGTACAGCCAGTCCCCTTGCTGCCCGGTCTGCTGGTCGCCGGAGGTGAGCTTGGCGGAGCCCCATGCTTTCAGCCGCTTTATCTGCCTAAGCCCTTCGGGCAGAGCCTTCAGGTCGTCGGCGCTGAGCGGCTGGACATTCAGCTTGGTCTTGAAGTCGGTGCGGCCGCTGTCGCCCCAGCGTCTGATCCAGTGAGGGCTGCGGAACATTCCGATAACACCCATGCTCAGCCCTCCCCCTTCCGGCGAATGATGTAGTTGACAGACTGCCTCATGCGGCCAGTGTCAATCAGCGGCCTGGACGAGCCCTTCTTTCGGATGGTCGAGGCGGCATTGGGCTCAAAGGTGCCGTCCACGATCTTCCGCTGAATCAAGCCCTTCTGGAAGACACCGATTTTCTCAAGGATGTCTTGGGCGTCAGCCCCCTGGGCCAGCCGCTTGAGCTGTCTCGTACACATCGCCTTGATTTTGTCGGTGTTCTCGTCCACGCTTTTCCGCATAAACGGACGAGCCGGAGCCCTCGAAGTCCCCAGCTCGTTCCACATGGCGATATTGGCGATGTCAACACCGTCCTCGTCAGCAGCAGCACCGGCCTGAAAACCAACTTGGACTTGGAGTTTCTTCAACTGCTCAATCTGAGCAAAGAAGCGACGCCCCTCTGGCGTAAGTCTGTCATGGCCGCCCATTACCTCGCCTCCCCAGACGACATGATCGGAACAATAGCCATCCGCAAAAGCGTCCGGTATTGCGTTCCGTAGGCCGTCAGCGTGAGTTCCGCTTCGTCTTCGAGCATCGACACGCTGTTGTTGAAGCTGATGGAGGTTTCGCCCTCCGAATAGCTGGCCACCCGGAGCCCAGTGGCAACGCTGCCCAGGACGCCGCCGTCCTCCCCCTCGTCAGTTTCATCGAAGGCACCGGACATCTTCATCCGATGGGCGGTCAGCAGGGCCAGGGCTTGGTCATACAGCTTCCTGAACCGCTTTTGGCTGACCAGCGGAGCCGTGAGCTCCAGCCATGCGTTCACGGTGCCGTCGTCCACAGCAGAGAACTCAGCGGCGAGGACACGGAACACCTTCAGGGCGGGGTGCGGAGGTGGTGCGGCGGCCTTCTTACGCCTGCCCACCGTCGTTGTCCTTGCTGCCGGAATCAGCCTTGCCGCCGTCGCCCTGGCTGTCGTCGCCCTTGTCAGTGGTGTCAGCCTTGCCGCCCTTCTTGCCCTTGCCGCCGGCGGTTTCCTTGACGATGGTGAGGTTGCCGTGCTTCACCAGACAGGTGAAGGCGGGGTTATCAGCGTAGCTGTCGTTCACCTGGGCGGTCTCATCGGGAAGGATGGCGGTGGTGCCGATGCTGATTACCTTCCCGCCGATGTTCTTAACTTTCATGCTCGTACTCCTTTCGTCAATGCAAAACTGGGGGGCTCCCATGACGGGAGCCCCAGGTGTGGGTTCTCAGCAGATGCCGACGCCAATCAGCAGGGACATGGGGTAGTAGATGATGGCGCCAGCGGTGCGGGCCTCGCAGGGCACCTCCATCTCCAGGCCCTTGGTCTGGACGGGATGCTGCTTGAAGGGCAGCGGGTTCTCGATGGTCAGCTTCTTGGGGTCGTTTTTGAACAGCAGCATGACGCCCTGGCCGTTGGTCTCAGCGGCGTAGGGGTTGGTCTCCACGCTGTCAGGATCAAGCTCGGGGCAGGCCACGATGTTCTTGATGTCCTTCAGGTTCTTCTGGATATAGCTCAGGACGGTGGTGTCCGTGCCCTCGATGCGGCGGCCCTGGAGCTCGATGTACGCCTCGGAGGGCAGGGCCAGGGTGTCGGCCTTCTCCACCTTCTTGGTGGTGCGGGCCATCTGCTTCAGCATACCGTTGATGTCGGCCAGGATTTCATCCTCGGTCTTGTCGGCCCACTTGGTAGAGTTCTTGGCGCCCTTGGCAATAACGTACAGAGGTACGCTGTTGTCCTCGGACAGAACGCCCATCAGGCCGTTCTCCTTATCGCCAGCCCAGGCGATCCGGTTGTTCAGCAGCTCGATCTGATACCGGGCGGAGTCGGCCTTCCGGGTATCCAGACCCTTACCGGCCATGACGGAGGCCCGCATCTCCTGGACGGAGTAGCCGTAGCTGGCGCCGAGCCCCTTGATGTTGCCGGTGGTGGGCTTGCCCTTCACGTCCACACGGGGCAGATCGGTGGCATAGTCGGCGATGATTTTCGCCATGCCGACCTTATCGTAGGAGTAGTAGGTGACTGTCTCAGCGCCGGGGTTCACCTCGCTGGACATGGGGAACAGGGCCAGGGCGGTCATCTCGGGGTACTCCTGGTCATAGGTCTGGGCCTTGATGTGGTTCAGCTCACGGGCAAAGAAGATGCCGGCGTCCTCCGCACTATCAAAGCGGGTTCCGGTGGTTTCGGCCACCGTTGCGGGAATCTGGCTCTGGCTGAGAGCCCGATAGTCGTCAGTGTTGTAGCCTTTTGCCATTGTGTTTTACCTCACTTTCAAAAATCAGGTCGCAGGCTTCCAAGTCTCAGAGCTGCTGTTGTACTTCAGCGTCTGACCGTTGGTAGCCGGAGTGGAGAGGTCAACGTCGGACAGGCCGGCGAGGCTGGGGGCGTCGGCGGGGGCCGGGCCGTTGAACAGCTCCACGGGGGCGATGCCATCGACGCCGCTCGCACCGATGAACGTGCCGGACACGGCGATCTTGGTGGCCTCACTGTCCTTGTTGGTGAAGTAGCCGGCCTCGTCCCCGGAGGTGATAAGGTACACATCCTCACCATAGGCGATTTCGGCGTCCTTCTCGATACGAACCCAGGCACGGCCATACCGCATGACGTTGACGGTCTTGCCGTCCTTGATGGTCAGGACGCCATCCATGTCCATCTCGTGGGTGTGGGAGCTCAGGACGACGCCCTCGAACTTGGCGGCAGTAGAGGCGGCCTTGGGGGCGGCCACATTGGCGCCGGGGGCGCTGCCCTGGACGACGCCCATACCGAAGCGAAGAACCCCGTCGCTCTGACGGGAGTTCACGGCCCTCGGGGACAGGTCATAGATGCCGCCGGGGGCGTTGCGGGGGGTGGTGTAGCGATAGCTGTTCTGTGCGCTCATTACTTCGTACCTCCATTCTCCTTCTTCTGGCGCCGCTCAATCATGCGCTGACGGGCGACGTCGGCGTCAACATCGTCAGCGCCGTCGGTGTGGGTGGGCTTGCCACTCATCATCTGCTGGCGCTGGAAGTCGGTGCTCTTCTGGCTGTTGATGGCCTCCACGGCCAGATCGTAGGCGGCGTTGATATAGGCGATCTCTTTGCCGTCCAGGCGAACATTGGGGTTCACCTTGGCGATGATGGCCTTCTTCGCCTCAATGGTGGACATGGCATCCAGGCCGTCCATGTGGAGCTTGTCGCCGACCCGGCAGATGCTCAGGCGCTCGGCCACGATGGCATCGACGGAATCGGTGTTGACGGCAGGGACAGTAGTGTCGGCACCATCAGACCGGCCGGGGGCCTTGGCGGGCTCAGCACCGGTGGCCGGAGGCTCTTCCTTGCCATCGCCGTCGCCCTTGGTGCAGGTGCCGTCGCCCTCCTTCGTGCCGGTGCCCTCGCCGTCACCCTTGGTCTCCCCGTCGCCCTTGGGCTCGACGGGATCAGGGTCGCAGCCTTCGCCGTCCTTGTTCTTGGTGCCATCTCCGGCGAAGTCCTTCTGGGCGTTCAGGACATCAATGACACCCAGCAGGGTATCCAGGTCTTCGTCCTGCTGGGCGATGGTGCCCATAGCGGCCTCGGTGGTCTCGGGATCGCCAGCGGCATCCCGGCGGTCACGACGGTCTTTGACCATCTGAACCAGCTCCTCCGGGGTCTTCTTCTTGTTGGGGTCTCCGGCCCCATCCAGTCTCTTGGCCCGACGGGCCTTGAAACGGGCGATGCTGGCAGCGACGCCAGCATCCAGAGCGGTTTTCGCTTCTGCCATAGGAATCTTACCTCCTGTCAAATTGTCCAGACCGTCGGTGTTCAGTCTGGCCTGATCGCCTGCCCTCGCCTTATCGACCAGGGCAAGGTGATTCACACGGATGTTCTTCTGGATGGCGTCATAGGGTTCGCCGTTCCAGGTTCCGGGCGTCTCGTCGAGGTCGAGCTCATAGCCGAGGGACAGCTCCCGCAGCCCGCACCTCTTCATGGCGTCCGTGTCGTGGATAACGATTTCAACCCTCACGTCCTCGCCGTCCTTGTAGCCCTCGGAGAGAATCGTGCCGATAATCTCACGCTCGACGTTGTTCTTGTCGATAGTCCCAGCATCATGGGTGATGATGATGGGCTTGGACTTGTAGCTGGCGAGGCTCTGCGGGTCGAAGACGTGCTCCGGCAGCCTGAGCTCCCGGCGGACGGAACCGTCGGCAAGGTGGTACTCAAAGATGCCGCAGCTCGTGACGATGGGGCGGTCTCTGAAGTAGCCCTCCCCGGTGTAGTAGGTGTCATCCAGCTTGATGCTGTCCAGCCGGATCACCCTGCTAAGCGTTGGGGTCTCCAACTTGTCGTTCTCCTCCTTCCTGTGATTCTTCTGCGCTGGTTCTCAGGGGCCCATACGCACCACCTCCTTAAAATGGCTGACACCCCGGACTACAAATCCAGGGTGTCAATATCGAATACCGGGAGGGCCACGCAGCGGCATTGATAGTCTCCGCCGGGGTGACAGCGCCTCCCTGTCCTTTCGTCTACTACTGGCGGGTCGTCCCAGCGGAACCGCTTCCCGTTCAAATCGTGGTGCCGTGTCCGAACACGTTCATCACGAGAATCAGACCACTCATACTCCTCCACGCCTGCGTCCTGCTGCTGCTTCTTGGCTATCTCGCCGTTCAGCTTGGCAATCTGGTCACGGGCAATGAGTTGGGCATGGCGGCGGGTCATGCTGTACTCCCTCAGAATCTCCTTGACGATGTTTGTCGTCGTCTTGCCGTTCCGATAGCCGTCGAGAACGATGTCCCGCATACGGCCAAGGCTTTCACTCGGGATGGTCTTTATCAGATCTACGTTCTGCCGTGTCCATACCTCCAGGGCCAGCTTGTAGAACTGGCCGGCGTAGTAGTCGTCCAGCAGGTCGATACCAACCGTCTCCTTGACCGCCCTCTTCCATTCCTTTATGCTCAGCTTCACGGTGAGGGCGGCCATCTCCGAGATACGGCTATACAAGCTGAAGCGGTTCAGGCTCTGTTCGAGCTCAGCACTACACTTTGCGAAGGCATCGACCAGCCCCCACATGAGGCCGTCCTGCGAATCGGTACGGTAGTAGCCGGGCGGCAGCTCCTCCCTGGCAATCTTCCTGATCGCTGGGACGAGCTGCTCCTTTATCGCTTTGCTCAGAAGGGCCATGTAGGCGTTGGTCACACGCTGGTACTCCCGCTCAGCCGCCTCCGGGTATCTGATACGGGTCTTGCAGACCAGCTTCTTCTGGCCCTTGAACTTCTTCCGGGCGTATTCCCGCACAGCCTCCCGGCGGACGTTGCTGTCCATCAAATACCCCCTTCCTATTGGCGCATGGGAGCCGTTTTAAGCGACGTTCCTCCTGGGGGATGGAGTTATATGAGGAAACGGCCAAACACGGTTCTTTGCTGTTTTATTTCAATTTTGGGCGGCGTTGCCGTGCTTAGCTGGTGTTGTCGCCAGAGTCGAGCTGCTCCTTCAGAATGGCAAGGCTGTCGGCAAACGGCTTGAACAGTTGGCCGTCTTCGTTCTCCAGTAGCGTATCTATCGGGATGAACATGGGGCACTCCATCTCATGGTCGGTACACCGGGGAACGCCGTCGTATTCGGCGCAGAGGAAAAGCTGTGGGGCAAGGCCGGTGTCAGCTTCCATCGGCCCACGCCCAAACGGTGTCAGGTTCTTCGGCCGGATACCGAACTCCTCCATAGTCTCCCGGATGGCGGCCTGCCTGGGTGTCTCTCCGTCCTCGACGTGACCGCCGGGGCCGCATATCTTTCCGCTCCCGGTGTCGCCCATGCGGATGCCGCACAGGACTTGGTTTCCATGGACAACGACCACACCGACAGACCCGGCCTGCTCCTGATCCTCGCCGTCTTCGGCTGTCTCAGGCAGGTTGAGGCCGGCGAGGGCATCCTTCAGGTCTGCCATAGTGTCGCCGCCGATGTCGCTCTCGTCAATGAGCTCCTCAATGTCGAACTGCTCACTCTTGGCGAGGCCCCTCCTGACCTCGCTGGGGTCGATGGCCTGCATATCGCAATATATCTGGGCCGTCTGTGCCCGGATGTGCTCGGTGTTGGCCTTCTTCTGGTCGAGGTCTGCCTGCTCCATCTCACTGAGGTTCCAGAACGGCTTAAACTCCAGCTTGTACTTCGGTTCCTCCCGGAGCTGCTTGGTGTTCAGCCAGCCACGGAACAAAATATCGAGGAGCCTTTGCAGGTTCCCCTTTACTTGCAGGTCGCTTATCTGCCCCAGGTAGTTGTACCAGTTCTCCAGGTCGGACTCACCGGTGGAGTTCTCACCGGCGGGAGACCTGCCGAACAGGATCGTCTGCGGGATACTCGTTATAGCGGACAGCATATTGCACGAGGCGTTCACGGCCTCGCTGAAGCCGCTCATCTGGAATGTCTGGAAGGTGTAATCCTCCCCATCGCCGTCAATGACGATGCTGTTCAGGATACCACGGGCCATGTCGATGGTCTTCAGTCGCCTGAGAACCTCGTCATCACCGCCCTCCACGGACAGCGTACTCGTCAGGCCGTTCATCTTGTAGATGCCCTGCACAGAACGCTCCAGCAGCTTCGTCCCGTTCGCATGGTTCGTAACGGTCTCCCGGAGGGCTCGCTTGATTCGTGCGTACTCTGGCATACCCCAGAACCGATACTCGGCCTGGGTGGTGGTCTCGGGCAAGATACCATTTCTGAAGACCAGACAGCGGCTCTCGTGGACGACGAAGTGACCGTACTGGCTATACACACGGAAGAACTGCGGCTTGCCGAATTTCGGGCGGAATCGCTTTGTCCCCTTGGGCTGCCCGTAGCTATACAGGTAAGAGTAGTCAGGCTCCACGACGGCCCGCTCAAACAGGGCAATCTCCTCAACGCCCTTAATGCTGTTCCAGTTCAGCGGGTCTTCCAGCCTACCGCCGTCATCAATCAGCATGACAGCGATGGCGCCGCCGAACAGCCTTGACCACTTGATGGCCTGAGCGGCCGTCGTCACCCAGTCAAGGTCTTCCAGAGCGTCAGTGACCAAGGATTTCACGTCCTCGTCGCTCAGGCCAAGGTCAAACTCCCTGGTAGCCGCCTTCTCAGCCGGTATGTCGATAATCTTCGTGAACAGGCCATTTCCCTCATAGTGTGAGGCCAGCGTCATATCGTCAACCATCGTCTCAGGGGCGAAGTGATAGGCTTCACCGTTGTCCTGAGCTGTGCCGAAGCGGTTCAGCACATTCATGTAGCCGTCATTCCGGGTTCCGCCGGTGGCTACTGCGTTCTTTTCGTCCAAATCATTCACCCCTTGTTACGTTATCAACTGTCTGACATCGAAGGCGCTCTTGACCTCAATCTCTGCGAAGCCATTGGCGGAGGCGTCCACCATGTCCTTGAACTTGCTGTCTGGGAAATTCTCAAGCTGGGTCAGGTATTCTTCATTCCAAGGTGCCGCCAGGATGTCGAAATTCCCTGCCTGCCACTGGGCGGCCATAGGCTCTGCCCTGGCCTCCTTGCTGCCGGACTCGGCGACCGTGCAGACATCAAAACCGGCAAGGAACTTGATGTAGCTCTGTGCCTGCTCTTTTCCAGCTTGTCCTGGGTCTTGAGGCAATCGGATACGCACACGCTTATAGGTGGCCCGGTCTGCCTGGGCCGTCAGCTTGATGGTCTTTCGGACATCGGAGGCGGACATCTGCTTGTTTATCACATCGGCCACGATGTATCGACCGTTCCGGCGCTTCCCAATCAGGACGCCGGCGGTATAGGCAGGATCGCCGCCCTCCGTCTTTTCGGTAGCGGCCAAGTCCCAACAGCGCACCCACCGAACTACATCGTTCGGAATGGCGTCCAGGATGTCGCCAAGCTGTGTGCGCTTGAAGAACAGGCCAGCAGCGGCCTTGATCTTCCAGTTGCCACGCAAAAGGCGCTCCCGCTCAATGACGGGCAGCGCCTTCAGGTTAGTGAGGTATCCGGGGTCGATTCTCAGCAGGGCTCGGTTGTCGTATATGGAGGACATGATGAACGTGACCGACTTCGGCTCGCTGAGCTCCTCCGGGGTCTTCAGGTTGAACTGCTCCCACAGCTCCTCCTTGGTGTCGGCCCAGTGTACGACTTCCTCCCGACGGATGAACCAACGTATCTTGCCGCTCCGCTCCGGGATGGGGTAGCCGGTGTCCTGATCTATCCACCAAGCGATGAACTTCGCCACCCAGCTATCAGCGTCCGGGTTGCAGGTGGCCTTGACGTATGGCCTGACGCCACAGGTCGAACGGTTACGGGACAGCATATAGAAGAACTGGTGCTCGGTGAAGTGCGTCAGCTCGTCGAAGCACAGGCCGCAAATCTGGCTGCCCTGATAGTTGGGCAGCTCTGCGTCACTTCCGATGTGCTTGAACAGCACCTTGCCGGCGGGTCTGCCTCGCTTATCTCTGAACCCCCACTCACCATTTGACACCCTCGGCCGTGCTCCTCGCATCCCGCCGTACATCTTGGTGGCTTCATCCCACAGGCCGCCAGGAGAAAACACCTGCTTGTACGTCCTTCGGAATATCGTGCAGTTGAACTGGTCAACATTCTTGTACCGAAGGGCCGACAGAAGCAGGCCGTAGGTCTTTCCGCCACCAGCGGCACCACCGTATATCACAACATCTGCGGAGGACGCCATGAAGGCCGTCTGAGGCCCAGGCTGTGGCTGGAGTATAATCTTACTCATCGCCGCCTTCGCCCTCCTCCCAGGCGCTTTCAGGCGGTTCCATGACTGGCTCCGGGCCATCTCCACGCCCATTATCAGGCAGGACTACGACCACATCATCCATGTCGTCGTCTCCTGATCCGCCTGCGGGCAGATAGGAGCTTTCGTCCATCTTGCGGATACGGGCCTCGCTCTCCTTGTCCCTCTGCTTCTTGTCCGGGTTGAAGCCGCCGTAGTCACAGAGGGCTCTAAATGCGCTGGCATCACCCTTTGCTGCTTGAATCGCCATCCCGACGATGATGCCGGTCAGGTTCGTCCGGTCTTCTTCATCTACTCCGACACTCTTCAGGGTGTTATCGAGAGGGATAACTGCTGGGGCCTCAAACATCCACTTTATCGCCTGCTGAACGTCCCTTTTCTTCCTGCGGGTCTCTCCGCTTTTCTTGCCACCAGCGGCCCCTCTCTTTTTTGCTTCTTTCTTGGTTCGGACTGGTTTGAGGTTCTGGGGATTCCCCTTCGGGTTCGCCACATCACCACCTCTCTTCTGCGGACATGAAACGACCCCTCATGGTTGCCCATGAGAGGCCGTAGGAACGTCGATGTTCTTTTGGGGGTAGGTTTATTGGTACAATGCGGTGACAACGGAAATACCCTCCTGGATTGCTTGGGAGAGGTCGGTTCCAATGGAGGTATAGAAAGCGGGATGCACCATACATTCGTAGGCCCTTGCCATCAGGCTCCGCTGCTCTTTGCTGATGCCGAGCCGGAAGTCCTTGGCGATGGACAGCGCCTTTTTCATGTTCCCTGCGGCGACGGCCTCACGAACGATGTCGGTTTTTTTGACCGGGCTGCTGGTTCCGGTGTCTGCAATCTTTTTTGCCATTTTGATGCCCCTCCTGCGAAAAGTTAATGTTTTCTGTAACTTTATTCTCGCACACAGGGCTACTTTACGTCAACCGGAAGATACTGCGTTTACAAATTGTTAAGATGCTCCGGCAAGCTGAGCTCAATCGCTCTCCTCTGGAGCGTCCAGTCGAACTCCCGGCCGGTCGGTACGAACCCAGCCAGCCGGAACACTTTGAGCGACGCCTCGTTGGTCACATCCACGCAGGCAGTCACAGGAGCGATACCGTTCAGCCAACAATACTCCTCGGCCAGCCGCAGGAGCGTCGGGGCATATAGCCTCTTACGGCAAGAAGGCCGGATGCTGTATCCGACCTTCCCATTCGCCTCGTAGTTGATGCGGGAGCTGATCCTCACCATCCCAACCAGGGCTCCGCCCACCAGGAAGCCGAACCGGCGGTTCCGCCGGTCGGCCTCCTGGCGTTCGTAGTATTCGTCGATGCTGAGGGTGGCGAGCTCCCACAGGACGTTCTCAGCTTCGCCGTTCTCAGTGAACTCCCTCCAGTACCCCTCCACCTCAGCCTTGTCCAGCGAGGTCAGGGGCAGCAGCTCAGCCGCTACCATTTCCACCATCCATCTCAACTCCCATCATCCGGGTCGGGGAAGTCTTTCCCGTTGTGCGTGGGGTCTGTCTCCCGCCCGGCCATGTAATCTTTCCACCGTTGGTCGTATGCGGGGGCAAGCCTGAATCCAGCATCGTGGCTCCTCTGGTAATACTCGCCGAAGCTGCCCTCGTCGAACAGGCTCATCTGCCGGGGCTCCAGGGCCTCATTCTCCTCAATGAAGAAGTCCAGCCTTGTCTTACCCTGCTGCTTTCCCCGGTAGGTATGGACATCGAACACATACGCCGGAACACGGAAGTTCGGTTCCTCGCGCATGAGCCGCTCAACTTCGGAGCTGTCGATCAGGTCGATGACCTCTCCCTCGGTCAACCTCCGGTTCCCCCACAGGTAGTTGCAGGCGACGTAATCGGCGTCCCGGTTCTTCCGGGCCATACACAGCAGAATCACGGCTTTTGCCAAAAACACCATGTTGGCCTTGTCTGCCGGCTTCTTCCCGTTCAGCCGTTCATCTGCCTGGGCCAGCGCCATGATCTCCCTGGTCATGATGCCGTAGCAGTCCTCAGCCGAAACGGTCAGGAGCCTATTCCATAGCAGCGTTCGGTATCCTGGATACAGCTCGGCCGCCGCATACGCCGCATGGGGGATGTCGCACCGCCGTATCGCTTTCTGGATCATTGACGACATCTCGAACATACTGTACCCATTTTTAGTTCTCGGATTTCCAGCCATTTTTTATCCTCCTTTTTCATGGCATTGCATGGATTTCCTAACTATATTATAACTTTTTGGGTACTTATACGTCAATTACGCCGTCACGTTTGTTGCAAGTATTTTCCGAACATATCGCCAAAACATTCCGGCTCCCGCAGGCACTCTTTCGTCCTGGAGTCATACACGCCGAGCCTCGGGGTGATGAACTGCCGGGAGGTCACGAGAGAGTAGGCGCCGATGTTTTCAAACACGATGGTGTCGCCAACGGCCAGCACTCCGCAGTAGTCTCTCACCAGCACATCAATCTCCGTGCAGGTGGTTCCTACCAGATCGGCATTAAGCAGGCCGACCGGCTGGCCGGTTCCTGTCCGTATGATGCGGAAGGGCTTGCGTATCCTGTTGGCGTCGCAGTTATAGTCGAAGGCCGTGGCGGCGCCGTTGATGTCGAGCTGGACATACTGCTTGCCTCTGATCTCTTTGATGCCGACGACGTGGCTGACACACTCCATGGCGCTGCCTACAAGGCCGATACCGGGCTCCACGATGAGCTTAACACTCTCATCCGGGAACGCCTTGGCAAAAAGGCCGCCGACCGCCTCCCCGTACTCCTGGTAGGTGTTCGGTCGGCTCTTGAACTGGGCCTTGAGCCCCTCCGGCATTTTCCCCCACATACCGCCGCCGAGGTCGATGTACCGGGCCCCGTACCGCTTCGCCAGATCTATCAGGGCCTCAGCCCTCTCCACCCAGCATCGGACATCCCTGCCGCCGTGGACGTGGCTATGGAAGCCGCCGAGCGACACGAAACTGTTCTGGGATATGCGCTCCATGATAGCAGCAAAATCGCCCCCCTCCGGCGGGATACCGAAGCGGGACGTTGCCCAGGGCACGTCGAGGTTCACACGGATGCCGATGCTGATGTGGGTGGAAAGCTGCTGCGCCATCCAAGCCAGCCGCTCATACTCGGCCAGGCTGTCGATGTTCACCATCCCACCGACTGCGAGGACGGCCAGCTTGCCGTCGTCAGGAATGACGCCATTGTAGACGATCCTGCTTTCCGGGAAACCGAGGGCGCTGGCATACGAATACTCCTGGGGCGACACCACCTCAGCGAAGCAACAGCGATCCCTGATGGCGTCGCAGGCGTCCTTCAAGTAGTTCGTCTTGAAGCTGTACGCCAGGGCGAAGTTTCCATACCTCGGCAGGAACGCCTCCAGCAGCTCGTCGATGTTCTGACCGAACCCATCCCGGTCGAACAGGTAGTGCGGATCACCGCTTGACCCGTATGGCGCCGATGTTGCGCTTCTTGTTATACACATAATACTTCCCCCATTTATTCCGCATAGCCTCCGTGAACTCCAGAAATGCCCGCCGGTCGTTTTTGGCTCCATCGTTCTTGTCCATGAACGCCTTGACGCACAGGTACTTCGGCTGGAGGATGATGCGGTTATACATCAGTTCTTGCAGAGCCATGTCCACATCGGACGGAGTGAGCTCGCCCCGTGTGTAGGTGGCTCTCAGCTTCTTCTTGTTCACCCAGCGGATATGCCCAGGCATCCCCTTGAACTGGAACTCCCGGTCATACGCATACGGTGCCAGGGTCGGCTGGTCGAAGGCCAGCCCGAGGTCGAGGTCAAACAGGAGCTGGGCAATCCGCTCAACCTCGCTCGTGATCTTCTCCACGTCGGGGCTTCCATCAGGCAGCTCCAAGTAGGTCGTATCGCCCATTCGGTAGACGAACTTCTCGATGTCATCGTCAGCGATGAAAATGACATCCTCCGGGGTGTTGTTGATTATCCAGTACAGGGTGGACATGAAATTCCACGCCTCGCCCTTCGGGATCGCCAGTATGTCGTCAACGCCGGCCGCCCGGTAGAGGTCGGCTTCCTCCTCCCGGACGACATAGGTGCAATATTCAAACAGGTGCTTGGTCATGATGGCGTTGGAGCGTTTGTACGACATACAGTAGATGTTAAACGTACTCGCACTCATAATACTTCCTCATCTTCAGACCATACCGCACGTTGATGTCGTAGCCGGTGATGTCATAGCCGAGGAGCTGCTTGCACCGCAGATACGGAAGGTTCAGGCCGGCCGCCGCCACGAACGGGAGTGAAGCACTCAGCCGGGGGTTGACCTCCAGCAGCTTCACCCGGCCATCCTTCCCGAGCATGAAGTCGAAACAGGCGTTTCCGTCGATGCCAAGCTCAGAGCAGACGGTCTCGGCAATCTCGTAGGCGGTAGCGTTCTTCTGGATTTCTCCGAGCATCACGCTCCCGTAGTCCATCTCCAGGCCGACGAAGCCGCACCTATGGAGAACCTTGCCGGAGGCCGAGAGGGTGCAGACGCTGTAATCGTGCCCAGCGATGTACTCAGACAGGATGATGTCGCCGGCGTAGTTATCGGCCAGCTCCTTCAGCATATCCAAGGTGACGAACCCGGCCACGCCGCACTTGTTCCTGAGCCTGATGTCCAGGCCCAGCTTCTCGTCCACAACAGAGAACCCGTTCCCACCGCAGCTCTCCGGGAGCTTGCAGCAGAAACGGGTGTCAGGATAGCCAATCTCCCGAGCGAACTCATCCACGCCGTCGGCGCCCAAGATCACTCTCTGGAGGGGCATATACTTGGCGAACCGCTCATACATGGCAATCTTGTTGTTCGCCACAGCCAGAGACTCCGGGGACGACACAGACACAGCCGTACCGATTTCGGCGAAGCGGTGTGCGTTGGCGGCCATGATGGGGAGCTCGGTCGTGACGAACGGGAGAATCACATCCACGTTCATCTCATCGCAGATTGCCAGCATCTCCGGGATGTAGTCGGGATCGTCGCTCCTCGGGACAACGAAGGTATTCCCGCAGCCAGTCCCAAGCAGGTGGTTGGCGTTGCAGTCAGTCCCAATCGTCCGTATCTCCTCGTGCTCGTAGTTATCGTGCAGGCACCGTTCAATGCCCTGGAAATGGTTGTTGCACCCGGTAATCAATACTGTCATCATGTTCTGACCCCCTCCATCACAGGTCGTAGTTCTTCTTGCCGTCCTCCGGCTTCTTGACAATCTGGGCCTTCATGTCGTCGTACCAGACGGCCCGTGCCCGGATTTTCCTCTTCTTGGCGACCAGCACCTTGGCGTCGTCGATGCCCAGCGCCCTGGTCAACTGCAAGTAGTCGATTTCGTTCCGGCAGACGATCATCACATAGTCGTACTTCTCGTACCTCATAAGCTCCATCATCTTGATGTTCCGCTCCTGCGGGCTCTCGGCAGCGGGGTCGATGCCGAAGCTCATGTTCAGGTCTGCCGTCCAGTCGGCAAGCAGGTCTAAATCCCACTCGCCTGCGTGGGTGTTGTCCTTAATGTTGATGGCCCGGAGCTCAGCCTCGGTGTAGCCGATAAGCCTCTTGCAGTCGAGCATGGTGTCGGGGCCATACCTTCGCAGAACAGCCTTGAGCCTTTGATTCCCACCGATGATGTTGTCATGCTCATCAATCAGGTAAATCCCGAAGTCCCCGAGCATTTCAAGGCTGTCGGCGAGTTCATCCAGCTTCTTCTTGCTGATCTTCCTCGGGTTCCCAAAGCCGGTCTTCAGGTCTCCGGCCCTCATTTTGCATACCTCTGTACGCTTCTCCATTGGCCGCACCTCTTTTCATAGTCTGTTAGGCTATCTTCGATTGCCTTACGGCGTATCTTCTGGTATAATCTGTTACATTCTGATAAGGACGGTGATACTATGGAAAACAAACTGTTCTTCGTGTCGAATGGAGCTGCTCTGGAAATGAGCGAACAATCATACGAGGCGGAGAGCTACCTCCAAAAAATCGTCGAGGACAATCCGCATCTACTGGCAAGGGCTTGGGGCGACAACGATTGCAGGCTGTTCCTGATTAAGCGGGAACTGGAGATTCTGGAATCAGAAGACGGCTCCAACTCCTATTCCCTGGATCACCTTCTGGTGGGTGAGGATGGTGTGCCGGTTCTCGTCGAGGTCAAGCGGAGCACCGACACCAGGATCAGGCGGGAGGTCATCGGGCAGATGTGCGACTACGCCTGCCGGGCCTGCACCTGGAAGGTGGACAAGCTGCGGGAGCTATTCATGGAGAACAACTCCAGCGAGGTCGCCGACGAGTTCGACAACGACGAGTTCTGGGGGCAGGTGGCAACTAACCTGAAGGCCGAGCATCTACGTCTGGTCTTTGTGGCAGACAAAATCCCGGACACACTGCGGGTACTCATAGAGTTTCTTGACCGCAACATGGACGGGATCGAGGTCTACGGCGTCGAGGTCAGGCAGTACAAAACATCTGACGCCCTTCTTCTCTCGTCGAGCGTCATAGGCAACAGCCTCCTCGACAGCAAAAAGACGGGCCAGCCGGCCCAGCGAAGTTACCGGACATGGAGCGATGCAGATTTCACGGACTATCTGCGGGAACACGGTCTCGGTGAGGTGGCCCCGGTCGTAGACGAAATTCGGAGCTTCTCAAAGGGCCTCGGCCTAACCTGCTACTCGGGCCGAGGTGGGAGCTGCCCGTCCTACGGCGTTCGGATGGGCGGCCAACGGCTCTTTACGGTAAGCTCGTGGTGGAAGAAGTCTGTCGGCTTTCTCTGCGAGGTTGACTTCTTCATTCCCTACGTCCTTCCTTCCCTCGGGAGCGAGTGGGACGAGGACAAGCTCAGGGCCTTCCTGACGGACTTACCAAATCGGAAGGGAGCCGACGGCAAGGACTATGCCTGGAACTCGCCCAGGACGCAGTACATTGACATTCACGCTTTCCTCGACGCTACCAACATGGAAGCCTTCAAACAAATCGTCAAAGACCTATGCAAAGCCCTCAAAGAATCGAATAGTCATAATATACAACAACAGCTTACCCCCCCCCCCCCCGAATTTAGCACTATTGACGAAACACACAATTCAGGAGACAAAAAGAACGCACTGGCGTTTCTGCCGTGCGTTCTTTTTCGCTCTACACTTTACCATATCGGTAACTGGCCTGTAAATGGCGACTTTTTGGCGCAGTCACTCGATGTAGCCAAAAATCATGGCGCTCAACTGCTGGATAGCTGCTCTTTGGTCTTTGTAAATCGTGCTGACATCAACGTGCTCTTCGTCGGCGATTTCCTGGGCGGTCATCTGCTGATCCTCTTCGACGAGGTACATCTTCTCGATGACCCGGTATCTCCGGGCCTCCTCCGGCTTTCTGGAGTTCTCACAGCGGGCTTTGAAGTAGCCCAGCATCCAGTCAATGTGGTGGACGAGGATGCGGGTGCGGGCCACGCTGTCCCGGACGCTCTCGGCTACCACCGGCTTGCTCCCACAATCCATCAAGTCCAGCAGCGAATCGAAGTCCATATCGTCTTCCACCTGGGCGGCATCGTAGACGGCGCTCTCGCTGTGGACGACGAACGCCCGATACCGCTCAAGCAGGAGCTTTGTGTTGTGGAGCCGCCGGTCTTTCGCCTCCTTCCGGTGCTTCTCCACAGCCTTCTGGTACTTCTCTATGGCGACCTGGGATGCTATCCCGATAATCTCCCGGCGCTGATCGGCGGCGATGCTGGTGGTTGACTGCTTGCCCTTTTTGCTCATGCCCTTTACCTCCTTGACTTTTCGAGCGAATATGCTACAATGATGGTGCGATCAGGTAGCGGCTTCAACTCTTTCGGGAGGCGGGGCTGCTATTCTTTTTCTGCTTCGGAGTCTCTACCAACAAATCCAGCCAGTTTCTCCACCATCTCATCGCCGACTCTTTCATTGAGCCCAGGCATCTCCAGAAGGGCGTGAACCTGAAATTCCAGGATAGCGTGGGTCAAGGGTGCATCCACATCCATGCTCAAGGCGGCATCTCCAAGCGGGGCCTTGTAGTCAAGTAGCAAACTGGCAACAAACAAATCAAACGGTATTCCAATATCCCTGCGATTCATCTTCTTGACAACCTGTTCATAGTCCCGGTTGCAGAGATTACACAACTCCTGGAGAGTAGCGCCGCACATCTCCCAGGAGCGCAGTTCACGGCACAACTCATGGCCGACGTTCGCAAGCTCGTTCTTGGCCTGCTGATACTCAAGGCGGAGCTGCTCCATCCGGCTCCGATCTTCCTCGAAAGCGGCGTCATCCTCCTGATCCCTCAGCCTGCTTGAGCGCATAGCGGCGTCAAACGCTTCCTCGGCAGCTATACACCGGTTTACGGCCATTCTCGCTCGGAGCCTGCTGAAGACAATCATCGTCCCAACGGCTTTCTTTGCCAGCTCGTCCTCTCCACCAATCAGGTATCCTATCGCCAGGGCGTTGTAGGCTTTGGCTTTCTTGAGGTACAGCCTATCTTTCCTTCCCATCTTCATCTTCTCCTTCCAGCCTGTCGGCCACTTCAATGTACTTCCGGGAGCCGCTGCGGAGCTCCCTTGCCAGCTTGGCGCTGGCGATGTCCCTACGGGCGTTAGCCTCGACGCCATCCTGGGTGAGCCACAACACCTCATAGAGCTGGTGCTCAGAGCCGGTCTGCTCATTGATTTTGTCCAGGGCCTTCCCTGCAATGCGGACAGCCTCATATAGCGTGTAGGGCGACTCGTCAAGGACACTCCTAACCACATTCTTACCACTTCCGGTATCTTTTTGGTCACTACCTACTTCTTTCTTATCAACCCTGATCTGATAGCCAGCTCCGTACCGTTTGTTCGCTTCAAGGTAAATCTCCAAACAACAAACGCCTCCTCTCTCTGCCGCCCATGCCGGATACGCTCCAGCATGGGCGGCTATACTTTTCAACCGAAAATCTCCCGCACAACGTCCTTTTTGCCCTCTGCAATCTTCACCCGCCGAGACCCACCCTTGAAGTAGACGGGAACGCACATCTCCTGGATGCGAGAGTATATACGCTTATAGTCCATGCTCTTCGGGTCATTCATCTCGTCCAGCGTGAGGTTCGTGGTCACTATCAAGGGCTTCCTGGTCTTGTACCGCTCGTCCACGACGGCGTATACAATCTCCTGAGCGTACTCGCTCTGCCTCTCTGCTCCAAGGTCATCAATCACCATGAGCGGGAACCGCTTCATCTGGCTGATAATCTCAGACTTGTCCCACCCACCGTTGAGGATGCGTGGGAACGACGTGACCAGGGCGGGGACACCACGGTCAATGAGGGCATTGGCGATGCAGGCGGCGGCGAAGGTCTTTCCATTTCCGACACCGCCCCAAAACAGGAGGCCGCTGTTGTTCTCAAGCACCTCGGGCCAGTGTTCGACGTACTTCTGACACCTGACGATTTCGGTGGTCTGCTCAGCTTTTGCGAAGGTGTACTCCCGGACGGCCTTGTCCTGGATGCCCTGCACCCGGAGGGTGCTGATGCGGCCAATCTCCTCCTGCTTCTTCAGGCGCCGCTGTTCAGCCTCGTACTTCTCGACAGCGCATTTACACTGGCAGCTCACGATGTCCTCCTGGCCCATGAGGGTGACACGACACTGTTTCGGCGTGTGACACTCCCCGCAGTACAGCAATCCATCCTCTCCCCGGTAGTCTCCGGGCAGCTCGGGTGAGGCAATGGCGGCCGCCCGAGCGATAGCGTTGAACGCTTCCATTCCAAAGTTCATCGGTCTTCCTCCAATTCCTTTCCGGCGGTGTCCAATGCGGCCCGGATCACCTGATCCATGTCGTAGTATCGGTAGCTCCCGAGTCGGCCGCCGAATGCCACGTTCTTCTCCAATGCGGCCAGTTCCGCATACCTGCGGTACAGCTCCATGTTGGCGTCATCGCCAATGGGGTAGTACGGCTCCTCTCCGGGGCTCCACTCATGGCTATACTCCCGGCTGATAACGGTGTTTGGCAGCTCCCGGCCAAGCTCGTCCATGCCGAACATGAACCACTTGTGCTCAATGATGCGAGTCCACGGGATGTCTCTCCCGGTGTAGTTGACGACGGCGTTCCCCTGGTAGTTCGGGGTATCCAGAGTCTCCGTCTCAAACCGAACAGAGCGATACTGGAGCGGCCCAAGCGCATAACCGAAGTAGGCGTCGATGGGGCCGGTGTAGACAATCCTATCGGCCATAGCGTCGAGCTCCGCCTTCTGCTCCAGATAGTCAACACCCAAACGGACATCGACGCCCATGAGCATATTCTCCACCAGCTTCGTGTATCCACCGAACGGGATTCCCTGGTACAGAGCATCGAAGTAGTTGCTGTCATAGGTCAGCCGGACGGGCAACCGTTTGATGATGGAGCATGGGAGCTCCCGGCAGGGACGCCCCCATTGCTTCTCTGTGTACCCCTTGACCAGCTTTTCGTAGATGTCCCGGCCTACCAGCGAGATTGCCTGCTCCTCCAGGTTCCTCGGCT
Source organism: Oscillospiraceae bacterium (assembly GCA_021771635.1). Taxonomy (GTDB): domain Bacteria; phylum Bacillota; class Clostridia; order Oscillospirales; family Oscillospiraceae; genus Oscillibacter. Next base: position 32,117 of record JAETOQ010000017.1, read on the forward strand.
CCCAGCCAACCTCCCGCCGTTGCTTCAGGAGGATCGCCGCGGCCTCCTCCGGGGTCACAACTCCCCACATCTGGCTGAACGTCAGCATATTGAACGGCAGCGAGTACATCCGCCCCTGGTAGTACGCCATCGGCGAGTTCGTGAAGCGGTTGAACTCAACGAACCGCCTAACGTAGCTCCATATCTGCCTATCGTTCGTGTGGAAGATGTGCGGGCCGTACCTGTGTACCGTGACGCCGTTCACTTGCTCGGTGTAGGCGTTGCCGCCGATGTGCCCCCGGCGGTCTATCACCAGACATCTCCGCCCAGCCTCGGTCATCTGCTGGGCGAACGTGGCCCCATAGAGGCCAGCACCAACAATCAAATAATCGTATCTCATAGGCTGCCACTCGTGTCCCCAGGGTCGTAGTGATACTCTCCAGCGGGGCCTCCGGCGGGCCGGTAGCCTGGAGCGTCTCCTTCCCGGAGAAAGTCAACAAACGGGGTATTTTCACTAAGGAACGTCTTGCCGAGCTTGATGTAATGCTTCTCGGTCTGGAGCTTCTTACACTGTGCCGCATAGGCAACGGCGGCTCTGAATAGCTCGTCCTCGGAGAACCCGTCGTTCAGGCGGGCCTTATACTTCTTGTAGGCGTTGGCCTTTTCATCTTTCCTAGGATATGCTGCCCAAAACTGTTCAAATGCAGGTGTGTACTGGGAGCCATTCGGTTTCTCGGGCTTCTTCGTTTCGCCCGGCGGATCGTCCCTGGGCGGCTCAACGGGCGGGTCTCCAGGCGGCGCCGGAGGGAGCTTATTGGGGGTGTCATCCTGCGTTCCGACCTGAACCGCCTTTGCGGCGGCTTTCCTGGCGCGTTCCCGTCTCTTCCTCTCGTTTGCCGCTTCCTTTGCCGATACATAACGCACCCACGGCTCCTGGTGCTCGGGCCAATCGTGAATGTAGTACCGTCCATCCATCTCATCAATCCACCCGGCATCGACAAGAGCTTGTGCTACCTTCATCGGGTCACGGCTCTTATCAATTTTCAAGGCAAAGACATCTGCGATGTCATTCAGGTCAGCTTTCTTCAGGAGGCCGCTGCTGTCTGCGTTGTCCTTCACGGCCCACAGCCATACATAGTCCAAAATGCCGAGTGCCTCGGCTTCGTTGCACCCGGCCAGCTTTGCGAAGTCTCGGAGTTTCGGGCCGACGACTCCTTCGTGTAAGGCAATCCATCTGTCCATACATCTCGCCCTACCTTTCCTCGCAAAACGCTTGGAACTCGGCCCAATCGCTGAGGTAGTACCCGTCACTCCGCTCCTCGATCCAGCCGGATTCTACAAGTGCCTCGGCCACTCTCTGAGGGTCAAGGCACTTTGATATGGTACTCTTGAACGTACACTTGATGTCCTCCAGGTCGGCCTCCAAGAGAAGACCGTCCTGATCGGCGTTCCCGCCAATACCCCACAGCCAGAGGTAAGACAGGATTCCGAGTGCCTCGGCTTCGTTGCACCCGGCCAGCTTTGCGAATTTTCGGAGCTTCGGGCCTATGACCCACTCATGCACCGCAATCCACTTATCGACTTCCATTCCAGGTGACATCTGCTAATCCCTTCCTTTCTGACGCCATTGTTCACGAGGCTTTCGCTTGCCCCTTGGCGGTAGAGCCATCCCTGCTGCCAGCCATAGCAAATATGTCAATCTTGGGGGCCTTCTTCAGAGCTGCTTCCAACTCGGCATCGGAGTGGATTCCGTACTCCTCGGCCAACATCTTTCTGAGTTCTTCTACACGGCTCATGCGCCCCCTCCTTTCTCATTTACCGGCCATCTGACAGGGACATTGCCCTAAAGCCACTTTTACCCCCGTTTTCGTGTACTCAGACGCACGTTTACGGGGCCAAACGTACATCGACAATCTCTTTTCTTGCTACGGCCGGCGTCGTATAATTACCACAGTGGAAAACGAAGCCAGCCTTGGAGCGGTTCAGATCCATTTGGTTCGGCGACGTTCCAGTATCCGCAAAGTTTCCATAATGGAATGTTGCTCCGAATGATTACCGCTTTGGTAATTTGTCGTCAAAAAAAATGATGCTGAACTGCTCCATCGTCAAATCCAGCTCCGCCGCCAGTGCCAGCTTCTCCTCGTCGGTGAACGGGGTCTTGCCGGTCTCTTTCTTGGCATAGGCGTTAAGGCATTTGCCGATTGCGCTTGCCATGTCCCGTCTGGTCTTTCCTTTGCGCCTACGAGCGATTTCGAGTTCCAGAGTATTCATGTGGCCGCCTCCTTTCCTGTTATATCTCTATCCTACCACTTTGGTATTCCATTGTCAATCTGATTTTACCATTGTGGAAAAATTACTGTTGCAAACTCTCACTTTTCGTAGTAAAATACTATCTATCTGTACTTGGAGGTTATCATTATGTACGACAACAAAGCGTTTTCTTACCAGCTTACCCGAATTATGGATATGCGTGGCATCACGCAGAAGGAGCTGGCCTCAACTATCGGAATTGCGGGTGCATCTATATCCAGATATGTAACAGGAAACAGGGAGCCGGACATCAGAACACTCGTCAAACTTGCCGAGGCGCTCCATGTATCCATCGACGAGCTGGTTGGCTTTGACGTGCCGGAGCCCGTGGCGCCTCCTGCCCCTCCAGTGGACGTTGCAACGCTGGTATCCTGCTATGCCAGGGCATCAGAGCAGGACAGGGACGTTCTGTGGTCGCTCCTCTCCAGATACATGAAACCGGCAGAGAAAGCGGCAATCACGGCCCTACGGGAGAAGAAAGGCGAGCAGGTCGGCTAAGTCCGGCCTGCAAGGTAATTGAGCTCCCAATCGGTAGCGGGCCGAGGGGCACGGTCTGATCGAGATATGGAGGTGGCACCATGCCAAAACGAAAGGCCCAGAAGAAGCGGGTATCCAAAGCAACGGCAGAGCCAAGGGCGGCAATCTACATCCGGGTGTCAACTCAATACCAAACGGACAGGGCCAGCCTCCCGGTACAGCGCGAGGAGCTCATCAACTACGCCAAGTATGCCCTGAACATCAGCTCCTACGAGGTGTTCGAGGACGCCGGCTTCTCGGCGAAGAACACCGACAGACCGGCCTACCAGCAAATGATAGCCCGTGTCCGCAACGGTGAGTTCACACACGTTCTGGTCTGGAAAATCGACCGGATCAGCCGGAACCTGCTGGACTTCACGGCCATGTACCAGGAGCTCAAGAACCTGGGTGTCACCTTCATCTCCAAGAACGAACAGTTCGATACCTCCACGGCAATCGGTGAGGCGATGCTGCGGATCATCCTTGTCTTCGCCGAGCTGGAGCGGAAAATGACCAGTGAGCGTGTCAGCGCCGTAATGGTGTCCAGGGCCAATGGCGGCAACTGGAACGGCGGCAAAATCCCATACGGCTATGACTACGACAAGGACACTGGCGAGTTCACCATCAACGAGGACGAGGCCAAGGTCATCAACATGATCTACGACCTATACGAGAGTGAGAAGTCCCTGACCACCGTGGCGAAGTACCTGAACGAGCACGGCTACCGAGCGAGGTCTGGCAAGCCCTGGAATCCGACAACCACCAGGAAGATGCTGGTCAGCCCGTTCTATGCCGGTGTCTACCGCTACAACTACCGATGTGAGGCAGACGGTGGCAGCCACTCCCCATCCTATGTCCGGGACGAGGACGAGTGGGTCGTCATCGAAGACCACCACCCGGCCATCGTGGACAAAGCAAGGCAGAAGCGGGTGGAGGTCATCCTCCAGGCGAACCAACGTTCTCAGTCAAACGGAACCACCACATACAACAGGAAGGACGTTCACATCTTCGCTGGCCTTCTCCGCTGCGGGGTGTGCGGGAGCGGCATGACGGCCTCCACGGATCGGGAACGAGACGGGGGCTGGGCTCCATCCAAGTACGGCTGCACCCGCCGCCGGCGCTTCAATGACTGCAACAACAAATTCGTTTCAGACATCACCATAGGCCCGTTCGCAATGAACTACATAGCCAACATCATCCGGGCCAGCAACAGCTTCGGCAGGAGCACCAGCATAGAGACACTCCAGAAGAAGCTGCTTCGGGGCGACACGTTCAAGGACGTGGTGGGCATCGAACGCCCCGGCCTGGAGGAACTCTACAATCATCTCCAGAGCGGGGCCGGTGGGCTGGAGTACAAGTCTGCCGCCCTGACCGCTGCGGAGGCGTCCAGCATCACAGACGAACGGGATGTCCTGCTGGCTGAGAAGCGGCGCCTTGAGAGGGCCTTGGCCCGCCTGAAAAGCCTGTACCTGTATTCTGATGAGGGGATGTCAGAGACCGACTATGTAATCTCACGGAATGACCTAATGACATCGCTGGACAGCGTGACAGAGAGGTTGGATGTTGTCGAGAACTCCATCACGGAACACCTGACTCTCTCCGACGAGGAGTTCATGGCGAAGGCGTCCTACTTCCTCGTGGCACAGAAGCTCAACGAGAAACGGTACATCGACTACGAGAAATTCATCAAGAAAATCGACTCCCGAATCCTCAAGGATTTCATCAACTCAGTCGTACAAAACTTTTGTATAAAAAACGGTCGAGTCGTCTCCATCCTCTTCAAAAACGGCATTGAGCACCGATTTTTATACTCTGATGCCGAACAGTGAAAAACCCCGGAAACCCATGATACCAAGGGCTTCCGGGGCTTTTTACTTCGCCGGGTCAATCGTATCTGTTATGAACATGGCATC
>JAETOQ010000018.1 GCA_021771635.1 Oscillospiraceae bacterium
AACGGGGGCTGGCAAGGCGGACGAGGCCGCCGGGCTGTCGCCCGGCAACGAGGACAACGCCGCCAGCATTTGTTTTAGCCCCGAAAAACCGTATTTCCCCTTGTCAATCGATGGTAGAGATGCGAAAAGCAGGAAAGACTCGGCAAGAGATGGCGGACTACTTTGGGGCGATCAAAAATTGGGTTACACGATACAACCATAGAGCCTCTTTTTTGTCCTGCCCGCACAATCTGGGGCGGTTCACGCTGACAGCGGCCCCGGACTTTTTTGCGCGTTTTGGGAGAGACTACCCTCGGTGAACGGAGCCGCCGGTTTAACACAGACTTTACAAAGCGGTGGTGACGGATTTTACGTGGAGCTGTTTATACTATGTCCGTACCTTCGGAAAACCAGGCAAGACATATCAAAAGGAGATTATGAAGATGAAAAAGGTAGTTGCACTTTTGCTGACTCTGACTTTGGCAATGTCCCTGCTGGCCGGCTGCGGCGGGCAGTCCTCCGGCGGCGACAGTACGCCCGCTGAAGGCGATGCTCCCGCCGGGATACAGCTCAGCGGCAGCGTGTCTCTGAACGGCTCCACCTCCATGGAGAAGGTGGTGGGCGCGCTGAACGAGCAGTTCATGGCCGACAACAGCGGCGTGAGCGTCACCTATGATCCCACCGGCTCCGGCGCGGGCATCGAGGCCGCCTCCAACGGCAGCGCCGACATCGGCCTCAGCTCCCGCGCCCTGAAGGACGAGGAGACCGCCGCCGGCCTGACGGGCACCACCGTGGCCCTGGACGGCATCGCTGTCATCGTCAATCCCGCCAACGGTGTGGAGGACCTGACCGTGGAGCAGATCGCCCAGATCTTCTCCGGCGAGATCACCGACTGGAGCCAGGTGGGCGGGCAGAGCGGCACCATCTCCTGCATCGGCCGTGAGGCCGGCTCCGGCACCCGGGACGGCTTTGAGTCCATCACCGGCACCACCGATGCCTGCAAGCTGGATCAGGAGCTGACCTCCACCGGCGCCGTGATCGAGGCTGTGGCGGGCAACCCCAACGCCATCGGCTATGCCTCCCTGTCCTCCGTGGAGGGCAAGGCCACCGTCAAGGCCGTCACCGTGGACGGCGTGGCCTGCACCGAGGAGACGGTTCTGGACGGCAGCTATGCCATTCAGCGGCCCTTCGTCCTGGTCACCAAGGACGGCACGGCTCTGAGCACTCAGGCCCAGGCCTGGTTCGACTTCGCCACCTCCGCCGCGGCCAATGACCTGATCACCGCCGCCGGCGCCGTGCCCGTGGCAAAGTAAGAGAACGCTGATCTCCCACTGGGAGCGCCTCCACCCACAGATAGGCGGGTGGAGGCTGTTCCCGCGGAGAGGGGAAAAACCCTTTGGAAAAGGAGAACATTCCTATGGAATACGAGATCATCACGGGGGCCGGAGCCGCAGGGAGCAGACGGCTCAACAGCAGCACCGGGCACGGTCCCTCCATGAAGCGCCGGAGCGGCCGGGAGGCCATGGAGCTGTTTTTCCACGTCCTGTTTCTGCTGTGCGGCGGAGTGGCGGTGGCCTTCGTGCTGTTTATCAGCATCTATCTGATCGTCTCCGGCCTGCCCGCCATCCGGGAGATCGGCCTGGCGGACTTCCTGTTCGGGCAGGTCTGGGCCCCCACCGCCACCACGGCGGAGCCGTCCTACGGCATCCTGCCCTTTATCCTCACCTCTGTCTACGGCACCGCCGGGGCCGTCCTCATCGGTGTGCCCGTGGGGCTGATGACCGCCATTTTCCTGGCAAAGGTGGCGCCGCCCAGGGCCGCCAAGGTCATCCGCACCGCCGTGGAGCTGCTGGCGGGCATTCCCTCCGTGGTGTACGGCCTGGTGGGCATGATCGTGCTGGTGCCGGCCATCCGGGACCTGTTCGGCCTCTCCTCCGGCGCCTGCCTGCTGGCGGCCATCGTGGTGCTGGCCATCATGATCCTGCCATCCATCATCAACGTGTCGGAGACGGCCCTCCGGGCGGTGCCCCGGGAGTATGAGGAGGCGTCCCTGGCCCTGGGAGCTACGGAGATCGAGACTTATTTCCGGGTGTCCCTGCCCGCCGCCGGCAGCGGCGTGGCCACGGCGGTGGTGCTGGGCGTGGGCCGGGCCATCGGGGAGGCCATGGCGATCATCATGGTCTCCGGCAACGTGGCCAACATGCCGGGGCTGTTCACCTCCGTCCGCTTTCTCACCACCGCCATTGCCTCGGAGATGTCCTATGCCTCCGTGGGCAGCCTGCAGCGCAACGCCCTGTACTCCATCGGGCTGGTGCTGTTCCTGTTCATCATGCTCATCAACGTGCTGCTGAACGTGTTCATCAAGAACAAAAAGGAGGACTGAACCGTGGACCAGAGACTTTCCACCGGCCGCCGGGTCTATGACAGGGGCCTGCGGGCCCTCCTGTGGCTCTGCGCGGGACTGACCTGCGCGCTGCTGGCGTTCCTGATCGGCTATATCTTCTACCGGGGACTGGGCAGCATCACCTGGGAGCTGCTCACCACCCAGACCAGCTATATCAAGGACACCATCGGCATCCTGCCCAACATCCTCAATACCCTCTATATCATTCTGGTGGCCATGGTCATCGTCCTGCCCCTGGGCGTGGGCGCCGCCATCTACCTGACAGAGTACGCTGAGGGCCGCAGGCTGATCTCCATCATTGAATTCGCCACCGAGACGCTGACGGGCATCCCCTCCATCATCTTCGGCCTGGTGGGCATGCTGTTCTTCGTTCAGAAGATGAAGCTCCAGGCCGGTATTCTGGCGGGCGGACTGACGCTGGTGGTCATGATCCTGCCCACCATCGTCCGCACCACCCAGGAGAGCCTCAAGACCGTGCCCCAGTCCTATCGGGAGGGCGCTCTGGGCCTGGGGGCGGGGAAGTGGCACATGGTCCGCACCGTGGTGCTGCCCAACGCTGTGGACGGCATCGTCACCGGCTGCATCCTGGCGGTGGGCCGCATCGTGGGCGAGAGCGCGGCGCTGCTGTTCACCGCGGGCCTTGGCCTGGTGCTCAACGGCTTCGTCACCGCCCTGAAATCCTCCTCCGCCACGCTGAGCGTGGCCCTGTACGTCTACGCCAACGAGCGGGGAGAGACCGGCGTGGCCTTTGCCATCGCCGCTATCCTGATGGTGCTGACATTCCTCATCAACCTGGCCGCCAACACGGCGGGCAGGAAACTGAAACAATAACGGAGGCTCCTATGGCAACGATTTTACAGGCAAAAGGACTGAACCTCTGGTACGGGCAGAACCATGCCCTCCACGATGTGAGCATCGACATCCCGGAGCACGAGATCACGGCCTTTATCGGCCCCTCCGGCTGCGGCAAGTCCACCTTTCTGCGGACGCTGAACCGCATGAACGACCTGATCCCCATCGTGAAGATCACCGGGGAGGTGGATTACCGGGGACAGAATATCTATGACGGCGGCGTGGACCCCACCTGGCTGCGCAGGCAGATCGGCATGGTGTTCCAGAAGGCCAACCCATTCCCCATGAGCATCTATGACAACGTGGCCTACGGCCCCCGGACCCACGGTGTGCGCTCCAAGGTGCAGCTGGACGAGATCGTGGAGAACTCCCTCCGGGCCGCCGCCATCTGGGATGAGGTGAAGGACCGCCTGAAAAAGAGCGCCCTGGGCCTCTCCGGCGGCCAGCAGCAGCGGCTGTGCATTGCCAGGGCCCTGGCGGTGGAGCCGGAGGTGCTGCTGATGGACGAATCCACCAGCGCCCTGGACCCCATTTCCACCTCCAAGATCGAGGACCTTGCGGCGGAGCTGAAAAACAAGTATACTGTGGTCATGGTGACACACAACATGCAGCAGGCCGCCCGCGTCTCCGACAACACCGCCTTCTTCCTGCTGGGCGATCTGGTGGAGTTCGGCAAAACGGAGAAGCTGTTCTCCAATCCATCGGACAAGCGCACCGAGGATTACATCACCGGACGGTTTGGATGAGAAGGAGGAGAACAGATGCGCAATCGATTTGACGAGCAGCTGAAACGGCTGCATGTGGAGCTGATCCAGATGGGCGCCCTCTGCGAGGACGCCATCTCCGCCGCGGCGGAGGCGCTGCTGAAAGGGGATGCGTCCCTGGCGGAGACCGCCATCGAAAAGGAGCGGGAGATCGACCAGGCGGAGCGGGAGGTGGAGAACCTCTGTTTGAAGCTGCTGCTCCAGCAGCAGCCGGTGGCCCGGGACCTGCGGGAGATCTCCGCGGCCCTGAAGATGATCTCCGACCTGGAGCGCATCGGCGACCAGGCGGCGGACATCGCGGAGCTGACGGAGCATGTGCGGATGCCGGACGAGAGCCGCGCCCCGCACATCGGAGACATGGCTCGGTCTGTGATCCGCATGGTGACGGACAGCGTGGATTCCTTTGTGAAGCGGGACCTGACGCTGGCCCGGTCGGTCTGCGACGCCGACGACCAGGTGGACGCCCTGTTTGAGCGGGTGAAAAAGGAGCTGATCGCCCTGATCTCCGCCGACGCGGCCTATGGAGAACAGAGCCTGGACCTGCTGATGGTGGCAAAGTACCTGGAGCGGATCGGGGACCATGCCACCAACGTGGCCGAGTGGGTGGAGTACAGCATCACGGGGGTGCACCCGTCCAACAACTAAGAGCTTATCCGTAAATTAGGCGTGCGCAGATTGCGCCGTCAGATTTTGCGTCAGACGAGGCGGTTTTTCACAGGCGGGCTGGCGCCCGGCAAGAAAAAGCAGCGAAGTATGCCGCAAAATATGCAAGCAAGCTATGTGCGCATAATTTATGGATAAGCTCTAAACGGACGCGGCGGGGCCGCGTCTCCGACGCAAGGAGGAAGCGCGTATGCTGACCTTTGAAGAGGTGAAGAACAACAGAGCCATCCGCACCTATATCCAGCGGGCGGACGAGTCCCTGACCGCCCTGGGATACACGGAGCACAGCTTTGCCCATGTGACGGCGGTGGCGGAGACCGCCGGGTATATCCTGGAGACACTGGGCTATCCGGCCCGGACGGTGGAGCTGGCGAAGATCGCCGGCTACCTCCACGACATCGGCAATCTGGTCAACCGCATCGACCACTCCCAGTCCGGGGCGGTGATGGCCTTCCGCATCCTGGACAATCTGGACTGTGATCCGGAGGAGATCGCCACCATCGTCACCGCCATCGGCAACCACGACGAGGGCACCGGCCTGCCGGTGAATGCCGTGGCGGCGGCGCTGATCCTGGCGGATAAGTCCGACGTCCGCCGGAGCCGGGTGCGGAACACGGATATGGCCAGCTTTGATATCCACGACCGGGTGAATTACTCGGTGAAGAAGTCTCAGCTGAAGATCAACGAAGAGCACACTCTGATCAAGCTGAAGCTGTTTGTGGACACCAAGTACGGCTCCGTGATGGACTACTTTGAGATCTTCATGCAGCGGATGATCCTCTGCCGCAAGGCGGCGGAGAAGCTGGGCCTGCAATTCAAGCTGATGATCAACGAGCAGCAGCTGATCTGAGACCGCGCCCGCGGGCGGGACCCGCCGCTCCCCGGAGGGGCGGTATACATCAGGAGGTTTCCATGATCTACTTATTGGAAGATGATGCCAGCATCCGCGATTTCGTCGTCTATACCCTCAGCAGCCAGGGTATGGAGGCCCGGGGCTTTGAGCGCCCCTCGGAGTTCTGGGCGGCAGTGGCGGAGGCCGTGCCCGCCCTGGTGCTGCTGGACGTCATGCTGCCGGAGGAGGACGGCGTCTCCGTTCTGAAAAAGCTCCGGGCCGCGCCCCGCACGGCAAAGCTGCCCGTCATCATGCTGACGGCCAAGGGCACGGAGTACGACAAGGTGCTGGGCCTGGACGCTGGGGCCGACGACTATGTGGCAAAGCCCTTTGGCATGCTGGAGCTTCTCTCTCGCATCCGGGCGCTGCTGCGGCGGACGGCGGCGGAGCCGGAGGTCCTGCGCTGCGGCGCTTTGGCGGTGGACCCCGGCGGCCACACCGTGACGGTGGCCGGCAGGGCGGTGGCCCTGACACAGAAAGAGTTTGAGGTGCTGTGCCTCCTGCTGAACAACAGAGGCCAGGTCCTCTCCCGGGAGCGGCTCATCAGTGAGGTGTGGGGCTACGCCTTCACCGGCGAGAGCCGCACCGTGGACGTCCATGTCCGCACCCTGCGGCAGAAGCTGGGCGAGGCGGGGGCGTACATCGAGACCGTCCGGGGGTACGGCTACAAAATCAGCCAGGAAAGCCGGGATACGGTATGAAGAGACATATTTTTCGGGCCATCCTGGCGGTGGCCCTGGCGGTGCTGCTGACCAGTCTGGTGCTGATCATGGGGGTGCTGTACGGCTACTTCCAGGACCGGATCACGGCCGAGCTGGCCCGGAGCACCGCGTACATCGCCCACGGCCTGGAGACACAGGGCATGGACTACCTGACCGGCCGCCTGCCGGGAGACAGCCGCGTCACCTGGGTGGCCGCCGACGGCACGGTGCTGTTCGACAACCGGGAGGACCCCGCCGGCATGGAGAACCACGCCGAACGGGAGGAGATCCGGGACGCCCTGCTGCTGGGCCATGGGACCGCCGCCCGATACTCCGACACCCTGTCTCAAAAGACGGTGTATTACGCCCTGCGGCTGGCGGACGGCTCCGTCCTGCGGCTGGCGGACACCCAGTACTCTGTCTGGACGCTGGTGCTTCAGGCCATGCAGCCGGTGGCCCTTGTGACTTTGCTGGCGGTGTGTCTGGCCCTCTGGCTGGCGGGGCGGGTGTCCCGGCGGCTGGTGGAGCCCATCAACGCCATAGACCCGGACGCCCCCGGCGAGACGGCTTACGAGGAGCTGGCCCCGCTGGTGGGAAAGCTCCGCAGCCAGAACCGCCGCATCCAGCGGCAGGTGGAGGACCTGCGGCGGCAGCGGGAGGAATTCAGCGCCATCACGGAGAACATGAGCGAGGGCCTGCTGGTCATCGACCGGGAGACACGGGTGCTGTCCTACAACACCGCCGCCCTGCGGCTCCTGGGCGCGGAGGGGCCTGTGAAAGAGGCGGAGAGCGTCCTGGCACTGGACCGGGAGGCGGGCTTCCGCCGCTGTGTGGAGGAGGCCCTGGCGGGCCGCCGCTGGGAGGAGCTGCTGGAGCGGGAGGAGACCTGCCGCCGAGTGCTGGCCAGCCCCGTGGAGCAGGACGGGGACCTCACCGGCGCGGTGCTCCTTGTGCTGGACGTGACGGAAAAGGAACAGCGGGAGGCCCTGCGGCGGGAGTTCACCGCCAATGTGTCCCATGAGCTGAAAACGCCACTGACGGCCATCCTGGGCACGGCGGAGATCCTGGAAAACGGCATGGTGCGGCCGGAGGATATCCAACACTTCGCCGGGAACATCCACCGGGAGGCCCAGAGGCTGATCGGTCTGGTGAACGATATCATCAAGCTCTCCCGCTTGGACGAGGGCGGCTATGCCGCCCAATGGGAGACGGTGGACCTGTACCAACAGGCCGGGGACGTTCTGGACCAGCTGGCCCCGGCGGCGGACAAGAAGCAGGTGTCCATGACGCTGGAGGGAGACTGCGCCCTGGTGCGGGGCGTGCCCCAGATCATCGAGGAGATCGTCTACAACCTCTGCGACAATGCGGTGGCCTACAACCGCCAGGGCGGCAGCGTGACCGTCACGGTATCCGCCGCGGCGGAGGGGGCCAGGATCGCGGTACGGGACACCGGCGCCGGCATTCCAAAGGAAGCGCAGGACCGGGTGTTCGAGCGGTTCTACCGGGTGGACAAGAGCCACTCCGGCGGGGGAACGGGGCTGGGCCTTTCCATCGTCAAGCACGGCGCCGCCTATCTGGGCGCCCGGGTGGAACTGGACAGCGAGCCTGGCAGGGGAAGCACCTTTACCGTCACATTCCCACCCGCCGGGACATAAAGAGCCAGATGCCATGCGGGCCTGGGGAGAGGACTACAAGCAGAAGAACGCATAGAAAGATGCCTGCCGCGATTTCGCGGCAGGCATCTCTGTTTTCTTGGAAGTCAGTCCGCCATAATGGCCCGGACAGCCTCGGCGGTGGTGGTTTTGGGGAACAGCTCGTAGCCGATCAGGCCCTGGTAGCCCACCTCCTTCAGGCAGGCGTACACGCTGCGGTAATTGATCTCACCGGTGCCCGGCTCGTGGCGGCCCGGCGCGTCCGCCACGTGGACGTGGCCGATCTGGGCGCCATAGGCCCGGATGTTGTCGCAGAGGCTGCCCTCGTTGAGCTGCATGTGATAGACGTCATAGAGGATCTTCAGCATGGGGGAGCCGACCAGGGCTGTCAGCTCCGCCGCCATCCGGGTGGTGGCAAGGAAATTTCCCTGGTGGTCTGTGGTGGTGTTCAGGGCCTCCAGGTTTATGCGGATGCCGGTCTCCTCAGCGATCCCGGCGCAGTCATGGAGGGTGTCGAACATGGCGCAGAGCTTTACTGTGTGGGACAGATCGTCACAGCGGTCCACCACCACGCCGCCCTCTCCCAGTGCGTTGGAGTGGATGGTGACGGACCGGGCGCCGATCCGCTGGGCCGCGTCGGCGCTCCGCCGCAGGAACGCCAGATAGCCGCCTCTCTGGGCCGGATCGATGAGGGAGAAGTCTGCGTCCCCGTTGAAGCCGGAGATGGCGATGCCGGCGCGTTCGGCGGCGGCCTTGACGCCGTCCAGGTCCTTGTCCGTCCAGCTCCAGAATTCCACGGCGCCGAAGCCGTCGGCCTTCGCCGCCTGAAAGCGGTCCAGGAAGGGAAGCTCCGTATAGAGCGTCTCGATGCAGGCGCATTTGATGAAGTCCATGGAAAAGATCCTCCTTATACGAATTCTTCATAAAACGATGCAATCATTTTATGGGGCCGCAGAATGCGGCCCGGCGGCGCAGCCGCCAAGAATGTTGTCAATACTTTTCTTGGCGCGCCGCAGGTGCGGCGGCGTTTCACGCCGCCAAAAAAAGATTTTCAAATCTTTTTATCAAGAAATAGTATTAGTGTCAACTGGCTCCAGTCTATCCAATCTTTTCAAGCTTTGCAATATAAAATCACGAAGCCCGCAGGAAACGACAACAAATTGAAATATCTGACGGAAATATGCCGTTTTGTATGGGAATATCCACCAAATTCCGGCACATACTAGGTCCATTGACGGAGGTGGAGCATGGAGAGACTTGCAAATAACTACCAGGACAACGTGCGCCTGTTCGACGAGGTGCTGGGGGTGGACCGCAGCTGTGATATCGTCAGCCGGGATTATGTCATCGGCGGGAAGCGGGCCAGGCTGTGGGTCATCGACGGATACGGCAAGGACGAGACACTGGAGCGGATGGGAGCTTTCTGGCTGTCTTTGGGAGCGGCGGACATGGAGCACCTGACGGAGATGCAGGCCTTTGCCGACCGTTTCATCACCTTTTCGGAGACCAACGTCAGCTTTGATATAGATGATATCGTGACCTCGGTGCTGCTGGGCAAGAGCCTGCTGCTGATGGAGGGCCTCTCCGGCGGTGCGCTGATGGACTGCAAGGACTACCCCAGCCGCGGCGTGGGGGAGCCGCTGGACGGCAAGGTCCTCCGAGGCTCCCACGACGGCTTTATCGAGGCGGTGGTGCCCAACATGGCCCTGCTGCGCCGCCGCATCCGGGACCCCCATCTGACCATGGAGGGCCACAAGGTGGGCACCCGCTCCCGCACCGACGCGGTGCTGTGTTATCTAGACGACAGGGTGGACCAGACGCTGCTGGCGCAGATCCGCAGCAAGCTGGACAGCATCGACGTCAAGTCCCTCTCCATGTCCCAGGAGAGTGTGGCGGAGACCATCCGGCCCAAGCAGTGGTACAACCCCTTTCCCAAGGTGCGCTACACCGAGCGGCCCGACAGCGCCGCTGCCAGCATCATGGAGGGCAATATCGTCCTGATGGTGGACAACTCCCCCTCAGTGATGATCCTGCCCACCACTTTCTTCGACTTTACCCAGGAGGCCAACGAGTTTTACTTCCCACCCCTCATCGGCACCTATCTGCGGCTGCTGCGGATCATCGTCTTTCTCATCTCCCTGTTCATTACCCCGGCCTGGTATCTGATGGTCAGCGAACCGGGGCGGCTGCCGGAGTGGCTGGAATTCCTGTCATCGCCGGAGCCGGCATCCCTGGGTCTGCTGTCCCAGCTGCTGGTGGTGGAGTTTTTGATCGATGTACTGAAGCTGGCGTCCCTGAACACGCCGGACTCCCTGTCCAACTCCTTCTCCATGCTGGGCGCCCTGATCCTGGGTGATTTCGCCGTCCAGGCGGGCTGGCTGGGGCCGGAGGTGCTGGTGTATATGGCCTTCGTGTCCGTGGCGGGCTTTGCCCAGCCCAGCTATGAGATGGGCTACGCGTTCAAGCTGCTGCGGGTGGCGCTGCTGCTGGTGACGGCGGTGTTCGACGTGTGGGGGTTCGTACTGGGGGTGCTGGGCATCCTGGTTCTGCTGGCCACCACCAAGCCCATGGTGGGCAAGGGGTATCTCTATCCCCTGATTCCTTTCAACGGCAAGGCTCTGAAGAGGCTCATCTTTCGGGAGCCTATCAGCCGGGATAATACGTGAAACAAATTTCGCAGGAAAAGCTGGAAACGAACGGTTTGATCAAATCTCTGTAAATTTGCGATACGGCAACATTATATATGAAATAGTGGATTGTCAAACTCAGTGCAACAGGAAATAAATTCGAAGTTCCAGAGTTCCTGAGCAGAATGGAAAGCTAAAACCTTACGAGGCCTGGCGTTGATCAACGCCAGGCCTCGTAAGGTTTTGACTTGGGGGGCGCACCGGCATCCCAGAAGTATTTGACGATCAGCCAGCCGATGCCCAAAAGAAGGGCGCAGAACACGTAGACCAGGTTGATTTCCGCGGAGCCGATGCCGGGGGAGGGGATGGAGTCGTCGGAAGCTAGATAGTCCCAGGAATCCAGTTCGCTTCCATCGGCGTCGTAAAGATGGATATCCGGGAAATAGTCCCGGTCCGTCTCATGGACATGGAAAAAGGTGGGGGTGTTGATCGCTCCCTCGGCCATGAGGGTGGCGTCGTTGTTCAGATTGGCCTGGACTTTATAGCTGGCGATATTCTCAGGACAGTCCACGCCATAGACCACCCGAAGATCTTGGTCAGGGATCGTGGTGCTCTGGATCATCACTGGAGTCGCTTTATAGAAGGCACTGAGGGGCTGCCAGCCGCCCAGGACGCCCCGGCGGAAGCGGACGAAGCCCAGGAGCCCAGGAATATCGCGGTCCGTAAACACCAGAATGCGGCTGTTTTGGAACGTCTCGTCAAATTGGAGCACGGGATGGAGCACCGCCCGGTGGGGGCTGGGGTCCTCCGGATCGCTGGAGGCGTAGGAGACGATGGCGTTGACCTTCTGTTCCTCCGTGCGGAGCGTCCAGAAGTCGCCCTTGTATAACAGCCAGGCACCCAGAAGCGTCAGCACCGCCAAGAGGACGGCAAGCGCCCGGTAGAGCTTGTTCATGAGTTGATCCCCCTTTCCGTATTTACTATACCATACAACGGAGCGGGGGAAAACCCACGAAAAATTTCAGAGGCCGTCGATATCGTACAGGGCGTCCAGCACCAGCCAGGTCTGGGAGAAGGGACGCATCAGATTCCAGAACCCGGCGCCCTGGAAACCGTATTCGGCTACCAGGGACAGCTTGGCGGACATGCTGCGGGCGTCCTCGAACCAGACCTCGTGGACCGTGCCGGAGGCGTCGGTGTAGTGGAAGAAGGGGGACTGGGCCGTCTCGTCGTACTGGATGGCGATATCGTGTTCCACAGCCAGCTCAATGGCCCGCTGATTGGAGATGGACTGGGCGCGGGTGACGCCCTGAACAAAGGGCAGAGGCCAGTCGTAGCCGTAATTGGGAACGCCGAGAAAAATTTTCGATGGAGGGATCTCTGTGACCGCATAGTCCAGCACCGCCCGGACATTGGGCAGGGGCGCGACAGCCATGGGCGGCCCTGCGGTATAGCCCCACTCATATGTCATGAGAAGGACCGCGTCCACGGCGGCGCTGACAGCGGCGTAATCATGGCCCTCGTACAGAAGACCCCGCTGGGCTGCGGAGGTCTTGGGAGCCAGGGCGGCCCAGATGAACAGGCCCTGGGCATGGAGCAGGCGTTGAAGACGGCCTAAAAACGCGGCGTACGCCTGGGCCAGCTGTCCGGGGAGGTATTCAAAGTCCACGTCCAGACCGGCATAGCCCTTGGCGCGGACGGTCTGCAGGACCTCCGCGACCAGTTGGTCCTGCACGCTGAAATCCGTCAGGACCAGCTCGGCCCGCTGGGTGTCGAACTGACCGGATTCCGTCAGCGTGGACAGGTGCATCACCGGGCGGGTGCCCCGGCGCCGAGCGGAGGCCAGGAGGGCGTCGTCCTCCAGGGGGAGCAGGCCGCCGGAGGCAGTGATGCCGTAGGTAAAGGGGGCCATATAGGTCAGGTAGGGGAGCTGAGACGCCAGCAGGGCATCGTCGATGTAGGGATAGGCGTAGCCGTTGAAGGAGGCGGCTCCCAGCTTTTCCTCAAAGTAGGAGATCACCAGCGTCTGGCCGGGCACCAGACGCTCCATTCCGCCCAGGGACCAGTTGTTCCGCCAGAGCTGGCGGACCGTGACACCGTAGGCCGCGGCGATGGAAGACAGTGTTTCGCCGGGACGGACGGCGTGGATCTGGCGGGGAAAGCGGACCACCAGAGTTTGTCCCACAGCCAGAGCGCCGCTGGCGGGGACGGAATTGTCGGCGGCGAGACGGGCGGGGTCCACGCCATAATACGCCGCGATGGAGCCGGTGGATTCGCCGGACTGGACCACATGGATCGTCATATTGGACATCACCTCACAGAAAATATGTATGTGGGAGATGGGGGAATTAGAAGAACACAGAGGCGTTTGACAAACAGAAAATCCCCTTGCCTTTTGGAATCCCGTGGGATACCATAGAGCCAGATAGAATGGACGGATAGGGAGGAAGCCATGAACATCCGAAAGTATGAGGCATATGTGCGGGCCGTGGAGCTGGGGAGCCTTTCCAAGGCGGCGGAGGAACTGGGATACACGCAGTCCGGCATCAGCCATATGATGCAGTCGCTGGAGGAAGAGGTGGGATTTCCGCTGATGGTGCGCACCCCGTCGGGCATTCTGCCCAATCATGAGGGCGAGCTGCTGCTGCCCATCATTCGCCAGCTGCTGAACACCAGTGAGTCCCTGGAACAGCACATCGCCAAGATCAAAGGCGCCGATACGGGACGCATCCGCATCGCGGCCTATCCCAGCGTGGCCACGTACTGGCTGCCGGGGATCATCCGGAACTTTCAGAAGGACTATCCCCGGGTGGAAATCCAGATCACCGAGATGGGGTCCGGCGCCATTGAGGAGATCATGGAGAACCGGCAGGCGGAGCTGTGCATCTATGCGGGGGGCGAGAAAAAGGGCTTTGAATGGATCCCGCTGTGCCGGGACCGGATGCTGGCACTGGTGCCGCCCAACCACCCCCTGGCGGCGGAGGAGGCCATTCCGCTGGAGGCATTTTTGAAGGAGGAATTCATCATGCCCATGCCGGATTACGACGGCGAGGTGCGGTTCATTCTGGACAAGCTGCCCCGCTGGCCTCATATTTCCTTCTCCGCTTGCAGCGATTACGCGATCATCAACATGGTGACGGAGGGACTGGGGGTGTCTATCCTGTCGGAACTGCTGCTGCAGAATTACAGGCATCAGGCTGTGGTACGGCCCATGGACCCGCCCCAGGAGCGCATATTGGGCATGGGCGTGCCCCAGATAAAGACCGCCTCGCCGGTGACTCGGAATTTTATGCGGTATGTACAGGAATATGTCCGGGACCTGAAGGAGGCCGCAAGGGGCTGAGACGGGGAAAACGCGGGGACGTTCTGAATCGGTGATGGAAAGAATAAAGTGATATGGGCCTTCAGGACGCCGGAAAAAGAAAACAGAAGAAATCGGATGAAAATCGAGCAGGAGGCTGAGAGAATCAGCTTCCTGCTCGTGATGTTTCAGGAGGGAGCTTGATGGGAAATCTGGAGATGGTACTGCTGGTCACCGCGGCAGCGGGCATCGGCGGAACGGGAGCGGGAGGGGGACTGGCCTGCCTGCTCCGCAGGGACTCCAACCAGGCGGTGAGCCTGCTGCTGAGCTTCGCGGCGGGGGTGATGGTGTCCGTGGTGTGCTTCGACCTGCTGGCGGAGGCGGTTGAGGCGGGAGGGATCGCGGCTGTGGCGCTCTGGGTGCTGGCGGGATATGGCATCACGGCGCTGCTGAATGCTCTGCTGGAGCGGGAGCGGGGCGGAGCTTACAGCGGACTGTTTCTGGCGGGGCTGGTGATGGCGGCGGCGATCGCGCTGCACAATGTGCCGGAGGGAATGGTGATCGGGGCATCTTTTGCCGGCGGCACCAGCGCCGGAACAAACGGGTGGGTGCTGGCGGCGGTGATCGGACTGCATAACATTCCGGAGGGAATGGCAGTGACGGGACCTCTGGCGGCAGGCGGAATGGGCAGGCTGCGGGCGACAGCCGTGGCGGCAGTCACCGGAGCGCCCACCGTATTGGGAGCGCTGCTCGGGTATTGCCTGGGGACGCTGGGAGGCGCGGCACTGGCGGGAGCGCTGGGCTTTGCCTCGGGGGCCATGCTGTATGTGGTGTTCGGAGAATTGCTGCCGGAGGCGGTGCTGCTGTGGAAGAGCAGGGTGCCGGCCTTGGCGGCGGTGATGGGGATCATTGTCGGGATGGTCATCACCCGCTGGTGAGAGAGAAAACCCCGCCGCGGAATTCCGCGGCGGGGCTTTGAAAAGAGGGAGATACGAGGGGACCTCGTGATCTGCGGCGTTATTTTGCCAGACGGTTGGCGGAACGTCTCTTGCCGTACCAGAGAATGACCAGTACATAGGCGGCGGCCGCCGCGGCGCCGATGATATAGGCGATGGTCCAGGGGATGTTGAAGCCGATCTTGGCGTTGGCGATGTAGGTGGCACAGATGAAGCAGTAGAAGGCGCCGGGAGTCAGGGGGATCCAGGCGTATTTGCCCTTGCCGTGCTCGAACATCCAGATGGTGATGGCCAGGAAAGCGAACAGGGACAGAGTCTGGTTGGACCAGGCGAAGTAGCGCCACAGGATGTTGAAGCCGTCGGAGTTGAACTTGGCGAATACCAGGATGCCGGCCACCAGGGCGAAGATGACGGCGGACAGGCCCAGACGCTTGCCGTTGGTGCTCTGGTCGATGTGCAGGGACTCGGCCACGGTCAGGCGCAGGCCGCGAAGGGCGGTGTCGCCGGAGGTGATGGGCAGGACCACCACGCCGGCCAGGGCGATGATGCCGCCCACAGGGCCGAGAATGTCCTTGCAGATCATGATGACGGTGCTGGTGGCGCCGGCGTTGGCAGCCTGGAGACCGGCGTTGAAGACGCCCATGGCGCCGCCGGCCCAGACCATGGCGATGAAGCCCTCCAGGATCATCATGTTGTAGAAGGTCATGCGGCCTTCCTTTTCGCTCTTGATGGTGCGGGAGATGATGGCGGTCTGGGTGGAGTGGAAGCCGGACAGGATGCCGCAGGCCACGGTGACGAAGAACACGGGGAGGAAGTGGCCGTTGGCGAAATACTCACCGTAGCTGAAGGGAACCTGGGCACCGTCCACGGTCTGGAAGGCGCTGAAGGCAACGCCCTGCCAGTCGTCCCAGAGGTTCAGCAGGGGATAGCCCTTGACAAAGATGCCGATGAACACACCCACGGCGGAGAACAGCAGGATCGCGCCGAAGATGGGGTAGATCTTGCCGATGATGGCGTCGATGGGGAATACGGTGGCGATCAGATAGTAGGCGAAGATCGCGCCATAGATCACCCAGGTGGAGACGGAGGTGGCGGCGCCGTCAAAGCCGAGAATGCCGGTGGCGGCGATGTCGCCGGGGGTGTAGATAAACACAGCGCCCACCAGCAGAAGCAGCAGGCAGACAAAGACGTTGTAGACGCGGTAGATGCCCTTGTTGCTGTACCTGCGGATCATGTTGGACATCTGGGAGCCGCCGTCCCGGAGGCAGATCATGCCTGAGAAATAGTCGTGCATGGCGCCGCCGATGATATTGCCGATGGGGATGGTGATGAAGGCGATAGGCCCGAACAGAATGCCCTGGATGGGGCCGAAGATGGGGCCGGTGCCGGCGATGTTCAGCAGGTTGATCAGCATGTTTTTCCACTTGGGCATGGGGATGTAGTCCACGCCGTCCTGCTTGGAGTAGGCGGGAGTTTCCCGGTCGTCGGGGCCGAAGACCTTTTCGCAGAACTTGCCGTAAACGGCGGCGCCCACGAAGAGGATCACGAGGCCGATGATGAAGGTTGCCATATACACACTCTCCTTTTCTCTTGCGGTCCGGTAAATTTGAGGAAACCCTAAGACCGCAGTCTACGATATTTACGATAGCAGATTTTTAGAAGAACGGCTGTTAAAAGATCCGTAAAACCTATTTAGGCTGCATTAAAAAGAATACAATTTCGCAAAGAAACCGTTAAAGCGGCGAAAGGACCAGACGAACAGTCTGGTCCTTTCAGAGAGGGACAAATTATTTATCCTCAGCGAGGCGGTAGCCAACGCCTACTTCTGTGAAGAGATACTCCGGCTCGGCGGGATTTTTTTCGATCTTGCGCCGGATATTGGCCATATTGACGCGGAGGATCTGGTTGTCACCGCCAGCGCGGGGGCCCCAGAGCTCTTTGATGATGAAGTCGTAGGTCAGGACCTTGCCGGCATATTTGCCAAGCAGCGCCACGATACGGAATTCGCTGAGAGTCAGCTTCACGTTTTCACCCCGGACAAGGACCTGGTGCCTGTTGTAGTCGATCACCAGATCGCCCACGGAATAGGTGCCCTTTTGCGCGATCTCATCATTGCCGCTGGCGGTGCGGGTGTGGCGGATCGCGGTCCGGACACGGGCCAGCAGTTCATCTGTGCCAAAGGGCTTTGTCAGATAGTCGTCGGCGCCCAGGTCCAGAGCGGTGACTTTGTCCTTTTCATGGGAACGGGCGGAGACGACCACCACCGGCAGACTGGACCAGCTCCGAAGCTGACGGAGGATCTCCAGGCCGTCCATGTCCGGCAGGCCCAGGTCCAGGATGATCAGGTCCGGGCAGTGGGAGGAGATCATGGACAGCGCCTCACTGCCGGAACGGGCCTGCATGGCCTCGTAACCGTTGCTGGTCAAGACGGCCGAGATAAACCGGGAGATGGGCTTTTCGTCCTCAATCACCAGAATCTTTTCTCGAATATTCATCAGATAGCCTCCTTGGACAGGGGCAGGCGAAAGAGAAACTCCGCGCCGCACTCCAAATTTTTTGCTTCCATAGCGCCGCCGTGCGCCCGGACGATGGCAAGACAGACGGACAGGCCAAGGCCCATATTGCGTTTGCCGTCGCCAATGCTGGAATCCGTATGCTTCAGCGTGCCGTCAAACAGGGCGGGCAGCTCTTTTTCAGGAATGCCCTGCCCGTTATCCCGCACGGAGAAGCAGGCGAAGCGGGCTTCTTCATAGACCGTGAGGTGGATCTCGGTGGTGGTCACACCATGAACAGCGGCGTTTTCCAGCAGGTTGGACAGGACCTGTTCGATCAAGATGGGGTCCATGGGGACCAGCAGCAGGTTCTCGGGGACAGCCACGGAGACACGGACCTGGGGGAACCGCCGGCGGAATTTTCGGACGGCTTCGCTGAGCACCTCCTCTGCGGCCTCCGGCTCCTTGGCGATGTGGGCCTGATCCTCACCGATGCGGGTGATGGACAGAAGGTTTTCCACGACACGGATCAGCCACTGGGCCTCGCTGCGGACGGTCTCCAAAAGCTCCCGCTGCTCCACGGCGGAAAGGGAGGAATCGTCCAGCACGGCGGAGGTGGAGCCGACGATGGAGGTCAGAGGGGTGCGGATGTCGTGGGAGACGGAGCGGAGAAGATTGGCCCGCATTTTTTCCTTTTCGTTTTCCGCCCGCAGGCGTTCCTGCTGTTTGGCCTGGGTGGTCAGCGTGGAGGTGATGATGGAGACCATCAGAAACGTGAGGAAGGTCAGGGGATAGCCGGAGATGGTCAGGTTGAAGGCCCAGTAAGGGTAGGTGAAGATGAAATTGACGCAGACCACGCCCAGCACGGCCGCGATCAGGCCGAAGAGGTAGCCTGTGGTCAGACGGGAGATCAGCAGCACCGCCAGCACAAAAACAGGAGAGGCGAACCCATCGCTGCTGTCCGCCATGCGCAGCAGGATACACAGCTCCACGGCACAGAACATGATGCCGGCGGTGACCAGAGAGTCCCGCCAGGAGAATGGGAACAGCCGGGAAGTCACAGATTTTTTCACATGCAAAACAGAGGCTCCTTTCCGGATCCGAGCTTTTTGGGCTGAATTGTCTAAAAACCTTGCACCTTCCACCGGTACCGCCGCAGCGCACAGTGGAAATACGCATTGTAACAATGGCTGGATCCCATAAAAGCGGCCTCTCTGAGCCGTTTATATGGGATTGCGCGGCTACCGCCGCGCGAATAAACCGCAAAGCGGTTTATTCAGTAGACATTATTATAACAGACAATTCGTTAAATTGCCGCTAAAAACTTGACAAGAGCTTAACAAATCGGGGAAACGCTTTGTCAGCGGCTGAACGGGGGTTTCGTATATGATAGAAAGCAGGCGGAGAAACGCCGGAATATGGAAAGGAGTCGGTAGAAATGAATAGAAAGCAATCTGTGGAACAAGAACTTCAGGCTTACCTGCGGAACGGAGAGCGGGTTTGCTGGCAGGGAAAGACGGAGAGCTTTCCTCTTTTGGAAAATGACGCAAAATGGTTGATCCTGGGAAAGTGGATCGGGACCGTTGTGGTGTCGTTTTCAATCCTGATGCTGTACATCAGCAACAATCCGGAATGGAGCGTGAAAATGGTGGGCATGGTGCTGCTGGTGGCGGCGCTGCTGGTGGTCTCTCCCATCGTGGAGCGGAACAGCGTGCTGCGGCAGCAATACTGGATCACAAACCAGAGGGTGATCCTGATGACAAAAGACCGTTCTTTTTATTATATGGAGCTGTCTGCGATCGATGAGTTCCAGATCGTGAAGGGAAAGACGAACCACGACTGCCTGGTGATCGGAAGCTGCCTGTTCGAGGAGATCAACCGGCAGCTTCGCTGGCGGGCCTGCCATCCGAAGACGGATGTGCAGAGCGATGGAAACGTTGACCAGGCACTGGGAATGGTCTTTTTCAATGTGAGCAATGCCGAGGGCGCGGCGGCGCATCTGCGCCAGCGGAAGAGCGGCACGGCAGCCTGACACGAGACGCCAGCAGATATTTTGAACAAAGAGAGAAAAAGAAGCACCGCGGGGGACCGCGGTGTTTCTTTTTGCCTGTTTGAAAAATTTTTTTCGCAGATGCACAGCGCGGTGCAACTTTCGGGCGGGGGCGGCCATAGGTGTGAGATGCTGACGGGAAGAAGGGTGAGTGTGAAGAAGAAAACGGATGACGGGGCCTTTTGCCGGGCCTATCTGCGGACGATGGACCCGGAACGGGCGGCCGCAGAGATCGGCCGCCGAGACGGATTCGCGCTTTTGGGCAGGAAGAGCACCCAGGAAAAGCTGGACGGGATGCGGACAGCCGCATCGGGGCAGCTACGGCGGGATGACGCCATCCGCCGTTTGGCGCAGCTGGCCTTTGGACGGGCCAACGACGCGGTGAAGCTGGCCCTGCATGCCGGAGAGGCGGACACGGAGGGACTTGACCTGTCCGCCGTGGCGGAGTTCAAGGTGACAGACAAGGGCGGTGTGGAGGTCAAGCTGGTGGACCGGGTGCGGGCGCTGGAGACGCTGTGCGGCCTGCTGGAGAACGGAGAGGAGCACGGCGCGGAGGATTTGTACCGGGTGCTGGCGGAGGCCGCCGGCGAGATAGAGGGGGGATGGGAGAACGGCTGAGATCATACGGTTTTCTCCCAAGCAGCTGCGGGTATTGTCCTGGTGGCAGAGGGACGACTGGGAGGCCATTATCTGTGACGGCGCGGTCCGCAGCGGAAAGACCTTTTCCATGGGAGTGTCCTTTTTCCTGTGGGCCCAGGCGCGGTTCCACGGCAGGCAGTTTGGCCTGTGCGGCAAGACCATCGTCTCGCTACGGCGGAACCTGCTGACGGAGCTGGTGCCCTATCTGCGGCGGATGGGGATGTCCGTCCGGGAGAAGCGGGCCGAAAACCTGCTGATCGTAGGATTCGCGGGGCGGGAGAACCGCTTTTTGCTGTTTGGCGGACGGGACGAGTCCAGCGCGGCGCTGATCCAGGGGTGCACACTGGCGGGCATCCTGCTGGATGAGGCGGCGCTGATGCCCCGGTCCTTTGTGGAGCAGGCGGCGGCACGGTGCAGCGTGCCGGGAAGCCGGCTTTGGTTCAACTGCAACCCGGAGGGCCCGCAGCACTGGTTTTACAGGGAGTGGATCCTGAAGGCAAAGGAGCGGCGGGCGCTGTATCTGCACTTTACGATGGAGGACAATCCGGCCCTTTCACCGCGTATCCGGGCGCGATACCGAAACGCCTATTCCGGGGTGTTCTACCGGCGGTTCGTGCTGGGAGAGTGGACGGCGGCCCAGGGACTGATCTACGACTTTTTTGACCAGGAGCGGGACCCGGCGGACGTACCGGAGGGGCCATTTAGAGAGTGGAGGATCTCCGTGGATTACGGGACGGCCAATCCAGCGTCCTTCGGCCTGTGGGGCGAAAAGGACGGTGTGTGGTACCGGACGGCGGAATATTACTATGATTCCAGGAGGAGCGGAAGGCAGCGGACGGACGCGGAGTATGCGGCTGACCTGGAGCGGCTGGCGGCGGGAAGGACGATCCGGCGGGTCATCGTGGACCCGTCGGCGGCAAGTTTCATCGAAGCTCTGCGGCGGCGGGGATTTGAGGTCGTGCGGGCGGACAACGATGTGGCGGACGGCATCCGCGTGACAGCGGACCTGCTGAAAAGGCGGCAGATCGTGATCTGCCGCGATTGCCCGGACTGCCTGCGGGAGATGGCGCTCTACTGCTGGGATGAGCGGGGCGGCAGGGACGCTCCGCGAAAAGAGAACGACCATGCCATGGATGAGATGCGGTATTTCGCCATGGACCTGGCGAGAGACGCAGGCGGCGGCTTCGCGGCGGTGGCGGTGGAGCGGCCTGGCGACAGGTGACGAAAGAGAGGAGACTTGGCTTTGAGATGGTTCAAACGAGCAGGGACGGCGGCACCAGCGGCTGTGCAGCTGCGCAATGGCACCCGGCATCCCTTTGGAACGCTGCATGACTATGTGCCGATGCGAAACGGAGAGGTCCGGCTGTACCGGGCAATACGGGAGGCAGTACCGCTGGTGGACGCGGCGGTCTATAAGCTGATCCGTCTGACCGGCGGCGTGACGGCGGTCTGCGGAGACAAAGCGGCGGAGAGGGCACTGGGGGAGTTTTTGCGCACTGTACCGGTGGGACGGGGACAGTTTGGCATCAATGCCTTTATGGACTGCTATCTGGATTCCCTGCTGACCTGCGGCCGGGCCATTGGGGAGATCGTGCCGGCGCAGGGCGGCCGGGATATTGCCGCGCTGCTGTGCGGACGGGTGGAGGATATTGAGATCAAAGAGGGGGAAAACCCGCTGGAATCCACCATCTGCGGGCTGGATCAGAATGGCCGGATGGAGCCGCTGCCCTATCAGGAGCTGCTGCTGTTCACACCGCTGAACCCGGAGGTGGACAGCCCATATGGCGTGTCGATGCTGCGGTCACTGCCGTTTCTGGCGGATATTCTGATGAAGATCTACCACACCATCGGCGTCAACTGGGAGCGGTGCGGAAATGTGCGATTCGCCGTGACCTGCCGAGGCGGCGAGGGCGTCCCGGCGGCGGAGCGGAGCCGCCAGCTGGCGGAGGAGTGGTCCCGGGCCATGCAGGACACCAGAAACGGCAGCGTGCGGGATTTTGTGGCTGTGGGAGATGTGGGCATCCAGGTCATCGGCGGGGATGCGCCGATTTTGGACAGCGAGGTGCCGGTACGGCAGATCCTGGAGCAGATCGTAGCCAAGACCGGCATCCCGCCCTTCATGCTGGGACTGAGCTGGAATTCCACGGAGCGGATGAGCGCCCAGCAGGCCGACATGCTCACCACAGAGATCACGGCTATCCGCAGGACTCTGACACCGGCGGCGGAGCGCATCTGCCGGCTGTGGCTGCGGATGCACGGATATCCCTGCGCGTTCGAGGTGGTGTGGGATGACATCAACCTGCAGGACGAGGTGGAGGAGGCGAAGGCGGAACTCTACCGGGAGCAGGCGCGGAAGCTGCGGATCGAAAACGACGCGGTGGAAACATAAGAGCCCCTGCGAAAACCCAGCAAAGCGGTTTTCGTGAGGAGAGGAGGCGCAAAGGAGCGGGCGGAGTTTTCGCCGGAGGGCGGAAACGGAGCAGAGCGGGTTTGACGCCGACGGGGGAACAGGCACGGAAGCTGCGGATCGAGAATGATTGAAAGGACCAGCCGCGGATCAGCAAAGAGACCGCGGCCGGGAGAGGAGCCGAGGTGGAATGATGAACAGCGAAGAATTTGAGAACGGGGGATGCGGGATGGACATGCGGGAGGAATTGAGGCAGATCAATCGATTTGCCAAGGGAGAACTGACGGCGGAGCAGGTGTATGCCTTCAGCGTGCGGCTCTGCGACAACGAGGTGGACCGGGATTTTGAGCGGTTTGACGGCAGCGCACTGGAACGGCTGGGAGAACTGTTCCTGGGAAAGAGCGGCATCTTCGACCACCAGTGGTCCGCTGAAGGGCAGACAGCCCGCATTTACCGGACCGAAGTGGTGCGGGAGCCTGCGAGAGTTACAGCCGCCGGGGACGAATACCGCTGGCTGAAAGGCTGGGCGTATCTGCTGCGGACCGAGAAAAACGCGGACCTGATCGCGGAGATCGAGGGCGGTATCAAAAAAGAGGTCAGTGTGGGCTGCAGCATGGGGCGGAGCGTCTGCTCCGTCTGCGGCGCGGAGAACGGCGGCTGCCAGCACGTGAAGGGACAGATGTATGGAGACAAGCTGTGCTTCACGGAGCTGCGGGAGCCTGTGGATGCCTATGAGTGGTCGTTTGTGGCGGTACCCGCCCAGCGGGAGGCCGGCGTTCTGAAAAAGCGGTTCGGACAGGAGAGGGGCGACATCCTGACACTGCGGAAGCAGGCCGAGCTGGGGGCCAGGTATCTGAAGGGACTGCGGCAGGAGGTGGTGCGCCTTGCCATGCTGGCGGATGACGGCCTGGACGGTCAGGTGTTCGCCAAGGCGGCGGAGCGGCTGGAGGAACCGGAGCTGCTGGAACTGAAGCGGGCGTATGAGGCCAGAGTGGCCAAGCGCTTTCCGGTGATGCCGCAGCTGCGCGGAACCGCGGCGGCGGAGCGAAGCGATGAAACAGTATTCCTCGTCTGAGAGACGAACGATAGATAAGGAGGACAACAATGAAGGTTTCTTATGAAGGGATCGGCCAGTGGGCCGCTACTTTCGCCTGCACGGAGGCAGTGGAGGGCGAGATGGTCAAGATCAGCGGCAGCGGTGAGGTGAGCGCCTGCGCCGCAGGGGACGGCTTCTGCGGCCAGGTACTGTCCGTGGGCAGAGACGGCGAGGCTTGCGCGGTGGCACTGGGCGGCATGGTGACCGCGTCTTATTCCGGTGACACCGCGCCCAGCCTGGACTGGTGTGCGCTGGTGGCCGACGGCGAGGGCGGCGTGCGGACAGCCGGAGATGACGATGACAATGGCCGCAGCCATTTGGTGGTGGATGTGGACACCAGCGGCAAGACTGTGACCTTTGCACTGTAATACCATTTCTTGATAAAAAGATTTAAAAATCTTTTTATGGCGGCGTGAAACGCCGCCGCACCTGCGGCGCACCAAGAAAAGTATTGACAACATTCTTGGCGGCTGCGCCGCCGGGCCGCATTCTGCGGCCCCATAAAACGATTGCATCGTTTTATGAAAAATTAGTATAAGGAGGAGAGAGCATATGGCTTATCATTTTGAGAACATCAAGCTGGAAAAGGGCATGTATGGCCGCAGCGGACACAGCTTTTCCCAGACATTGGAGGAGCTGGACCCCAGTGAGCATTACCGGGGCACGCCGCTGGAGGGGATGGACGCGTTCCAGCGCCAGCTGAAGCGCTTTGACATCAAGGTGAAGGGCGCGGGCAGCGATATGGTGGAGAAATTTTTCCACACCACGGATTCCGCCGTGCTGTTCCCTGAGTTTGTGTCCCGTGTGGTGCGCCAGGGACTGGAGGAGGAGAGCATTCTGCCCGCTGTGACCGCCACGGTAACAAATTTTGACGGCATGGATTACCGCTCCATCGCCTCTGTGCCCACGGAGGAGCAGAAGGCGCTCAAGCGTGTGGAGGAGGGGGCAGAGATCCCTCAGACCGCCATCCGCACCCAGGAGAACCTGGTGCGGCTGCACAAGCGGGGCAGGATGCTGGTGGCCTCCTACGAGGCCATCCGGTTCCAGCGGCTGGACCTGTTTTCCGTGACACTGCGGCAGATCGGCGCCTACATCGGCCGGATGCACCTGCAGGACGCCATCGAGGTCCTGCAGAACGGCGACGGCAACAAAAACGCCGCGAAGACCTTTACCATCGGCACAAGTCCCATCTCCGGCACAAAGGGAACGCTGTCCTATGGCGCGCTGCTGGACTTCTGGAGCCAGTTTGATCCCTATACCATGAATACCATGCTGGTGAGCAGCGATATGATGCTGGCGATGCTGAAGCTGAGCGAATTCCAGAATCCGCTGACTGGACTGAACTTCCAGGGCACCGGCTCACTGACCACGCCTCTGGGCGCAAAGCTCCTGCGCACGTCCGCCATGCCTGCCAAGACACTGATCGGCCTGGACAAAAACTACGCGCTGGAACAGATCTGCGGCAGTGAGATCACGGTGGAGTATGACAAGCTGATCGACCGCCAGCTGGAGCGGGCGGCAATCACCTCCATCTCCGGCTTTGCCAAGCTGTTTCCCGAGGCATCCAAGGTCCTGACACTTGGCTGAGCCGCACGGCGGACAGCTTTCCCTGCCGCGGAAAAAACATAAGTGGGGAGACCGAATATGAACGAGACGATTTTGGAACTGGCGAAGGCGGTGTCCGGCGCCGGAGAGGCGGAGGAAACACTGCTGGCGCTGCTGTGCGCGGCGGCGGAACAGAGATGGACCGCCCGGCTGCGCGACGGTGTGACGGTGGAGAAATGCGGCACGGCCTTCCGCTGCGCGGCGGCATTCACGGCCGCAGCGGACCTGATGGCGGAACGGGGCGGAGGCACCGTCTCCGCCTTTACCGCCGGAGAGATCTCCGTTTCAGGAAAAGGGAGCACGGAGCGCGCCGGATCGGCGGCGGAGCTGCGGCGGGCGGCGGAGCGGCTGATGGCGCCCTATGCGGAGTCCGATGACTTCAGCTTCAAAGGAGTGCGGGGATGATGGACTGGGTACGGGAGGTGCTGGCCCGGTATGGGCAGGAGACTGTGGTCCGAACGGCGGAGGGAGAGACAACTGTCCGGGCATTTTTGCAGCCGGTGGCGGAAAAGCGGGAGCAGGTCCCCGGCACAATGACTGCCATCGGGTGGATCGACGAGCGGCTGTGGCTGTATCTGGGGCAGGCGGCGGTCTCCGAGGGAGATACCGTGCGGTGGAAGGACATGTCTTTTCGGGTGCGGAGCAGCCGGCCCTATTATATCGGGGAGACGATGACACACTGGTGGGCCGCTTTGGAACGGGAGAAGGAGGCGGCGGAATGAAGGAACTGATGCAGGTGCGGGACGCGGTGATATCCGCACTGAACAGCGTGGGCGTACCGGCACTGGCGGCATTTCCCGCCAGCCGGGCAAAGCAGTACAGCGGCGCGGTGGCGGCAGTTGCCGTGGGCGCTGCCGAGGGAAAGGCCCTGGGGTTCTGCAATTACCTGGGCGAGGTGTATGACTCGGAGGCGGGAACGGTGCGCGAGCTGTATGGAAAACAGCTGGAGTGCGTGATCACCGTGGACGTCCGGGCGGAACGGGCCGCGGACTGTGAAAAAGCCTGCGGGACAGCGGCGGAAGTGCTGCTGGGCGGACTGCCCAGCGGCATCCGCCCCGGTGAATTGACCTGGGAGGCTCTTTGCTGGGAAAAGGAGACGGGGATGTTTCTGCGGCGGGGCGGCCTTCAGTGCCGGGCGGTATTTACAGCACAGGAACAGGAGGACAGAGCAATGTTCCTGGACTTTATTTTGAGAGGAGTCATGACGAATTGAGCGAGAGCAAGCATGAACGGCCGGGAGTCTACTCGGCCTACGACGCGTCGGCGGTGGTGTCCGCCGGACAGGCCGGCAAGACCATCGGCGTGGCAGCCAAGGCGGCGCGGGGGACTGCGGGAGAGGCGGTGACCATCACCGGCTATGCCGCCGGTGTCGCGGCGTTTGGCGAGGATACCACGCCGGGGATGAGCGCCATCCTGCGGCTGCTGTTCGCCAATGGCGCCGCCACCGTAGTCGCGGCGCGCGTGGCCGACGCGGGCGGGCTGGCGGACTATCAGGAGGCGTTTGAGGTCTTGAGGCGGCAGGATGTGCAGATCATGGTCTGTGACAGCGCGGAGCAGACAGTCCAGCAGGCTCTGCGGACCTCTGTGGAGGACGCCTCCGCAGGGCGCAGAGAGCGCATCGCCGTGGTAGGCGGCGACGGGGACACGGCGGCGGAACTGGTGAGCCGGGCCGCCGCGCTGAATAGCGAGCGCATGGTGCTGGTGGGACCTGACGCACTGGATGGCGAAGGAGAAACGCTGCCCGGCGTGTTTGCCGCGGCCGCGGCGGCAGGTGTCATTGCATCGGGACGGGATCCGGCGGTGCCGCTGAACGGCGCGGAGGTGAAGGGCCTCGGAGGGCTGGCGGTGGATTACAGTGACAATGACATCGACCTGCTGGTGCGGGGCGGCGTCACGCCCTTGGAGAGTGTGGCGGGAGTGGTCTCCCCGGTGCGGGGGATTACCACCCGGACCACCACCAACGGGGCCTCGGACACGACCTGGCGGGAGCTGACCACGATCCTGATCGTGGACGATATCATTCCGGCGGTGCGGTCGGCGCTGCGGAGCAAGTTCTCCCGGACCAAGAACACCGTCCGCAGCCGGGGCGCCATCCGCTCCCAGGTCATTGTGGAACTGGAGAAGAAGATCGCGGCGGAGATCATCGACAGCTATGGCGAGGTGAGCGTCACCGCGTCTCCGGACGATCCCACGGTGTGCCTGGTGGAGTTCGGCTTCGCAGTGGCGCACGGACTCAATCAGATCTATCTGACGGTCCACATCACAGTGTAAGGAGGACGGTACATGGAAATGAAGGGATTTCCCACCAGCGCGGACATCTATCTGGAGCTGGACGGCAAAAAGGTGGCGGTGGTGCAGAGCTACACCGCAAGGGCGAGCAAGTCCTCCCAGAGCGTGGAGGCCTTTGGTGAGAGCGAGCCGGTGGCGACCATCGAAGGACAGAAGAAGTATACGCTGGAGTTGACACGGCTGTACGCGACGGACGACGCGGTGTCCGACGGCATCAACTTTTATGACCTGCGGGATTTTTCCCTGGTCATCTGCAAGCCGGACCGGAAGATCATTTACAGCGGCTGTGAGTGGAGCACCATCCACGAGGAGGGGCAGCTGAACGCCATGGTGGCGGAGAAGATCACGGTGGTGGCCTCCAAACGGATCGAGATCACGGCATGAGAGACATCGACGAGCTGCGCCCCATGACAGCGGGACGGCTGCTGGAACTCTGGCGGGAGAGCCGGGAGGCGGCGGAGGACGGACTGGAGCGGACCTTGCTCTGCAATGCCCGCGTGCTGGCGGACTGCTGCTTTTTCCAGGGGGAGCCGGTGTACGGCGGAGAGACGGAGGTGCTGGCCGATCTGACGGGGCGGCAGATGGAGACGCTGCTGAGGCGCCTGGCAGAGGGCGGCGCTGCGGCGGTGCAGCGTGAGACAGTGAATCCGGCCTTTGACCGGGAGCGGTTCGAGACGCTGTGGGGAGTGTGACGGACATGGACTACGTGAGGGAGGAGCTGGCGCGGCAGCGGCTGGCGCTGGCCCTGCTGATGATGGGCGAGCGGACACGGGAGCCCGTGGAAGAACGTATGGGGACAGGGGAACAGGAGCCTCTGTCCCCGGCGGAGGAGTATATGGGGACGGAGGAGCGGAGGCACCCGTCCCCGGAGAAACAGCGGATGTCCGGAAGCGAAACGGAGGATAGCGGTGTTCCTCAGCTCTGGCGGCAGATGGAGGACGGCGGACGGTTCCATGGCCCGCGAGACGGGGCGGACTTGAACTGGACAGCTTCTCTGCGGCGGGATGCGATGGGGGAAGCACGTCGGGCTGAACAGGCCTTTCATGGGGAGGTACTGGGCGGGGGCCCGATCAAGGGACTTCTTGAGGAAAGACAAATGAGCGCCGGAGGGACCGGGATGGCTGGCACCGGAGATCTGGCGGAGAAGATGAAAAAGCGGGAAAATGTGCCGTTGGATGGCGAAGCCATGGAACGGACGGTGACGGAGATCCTGTGGACGGGATCTGAGGAAACGCTGGGCCCCGGGGAACTGTCCCGGACATTCCAGCGGGACGCACGGCGCTATGACGGCGGCTTTTCCCTGTACTGAGAGGAGAGATCGGATGTGCGGCTGACACCTATGCGGTATAAGAATTTTACATGGCCACACAACCCGGAGATATATTCCGTGGAGTACCGGCGGCAGGTGGCGGCACACAAGGTGCCCTTTGGGCGGTGTGTGCTGCAGGACCTGGGCTGCACCTATCGGGTCTTGCGGGGAGAGGGCGTTTTCGCGGGGGAAAACGCCTACCGGCAGTTTCGGGAACTGGCTGAGGTGTTTCAGGAAGGCGGTCCTGGGCTGCTGGTGCATCCCGTGTGGCAGTCGGAGCGAGTCTACTTTGTGGAGCTGAGGGTGGAAGAGAGACCGCTGCCGGACTATGTGCGGTACAGCTTTACCTTTTGGGAGGACTGGAGCGGGTACAGCGGCGGGCTGACGGAGAGCAACGACGGAGGCACCGCGTCCTGGACAGGCGGCTGGACGGAAGCTGACACGGAGGAGGCCGCGGGGACGCTCTATACTGTGCGGAAAGGAGATACCCTGTGGGGCATCGCGAAGCAGTATGATGTGACGCTGGCTTCGTTGATCGCCGCCAATCCACAGATCAAAAATCCCAATTTGATCTATCCGGGGGACAGGGTGAGACTTCCATGACTGGACGTATTTTTACCAGCGAACACCGCGTCTTTGATCTGCCGAAGCCTCTGTCCTGGAGCGTGACACATACGGGAACAGTGCCCTGCGACAGCTATTCCATCACCTGCCTGTATGACAAGAGCATGGCGGAGGTATTGCATCTGGCGGCGGGCTTCGCGGCCATGGAGGATGGGGTGACGATGCTGCGGGGCATTGTGGATGAGTACACGATAGACCTGGGAACGGAAGGCTTGACGGCCACTGTGACGGGGCGGGGATACGCGGCCCGGCTGCTGGACAATGAATCCCGCCCGCTGACGTATCAGGACGCAACGCTGGCGGAGATCGTGCGGTGCCACGTGACGCCCTACGGCATTTCCTGTGAAGAAATGGCGGATGTGCGGGCCGGCTCCGTATACACTGTTGCGGCAGGAAGCAGCCAGTGGAAGGCGCTGGAGGGCTTTTGCCGGACCTACGGGGGCTTTTCGCCCCGGTTCAGCCGGGATGGAAAGCTGCTGGCGGCACCGGAAAAGGACGGCGGGCGGCGGATCATGATCGGGGATGAAGATCCGGTGCTGTCCTGCACGTTGCGGGAGGACCACTACGGTGTGCTGACGGAGGTGCTGGTCATCGACAAGACCCGGAATGTGTCCTATGACGTGAAGAATCAGGACATGATCGACCGCGGTGGACAGTGCCGCCGCGTGGTCTATACCCCGGGACAGAGCACTTGGGCGGCCATGCGGTATACCGGGGAGTATCAGATCGAGCGGTCGAAAGAGGAGGAGAAGTCCATCGTGCTGCGCCTGCCGGGGAGCTTCTTGGCCTTCCCGGGGGATATCGTGGAGCTGAACATGGAGCGGATGGGACTGACGGGAACCTTCCGGGTGGCGGAGGCTGAAAACGAGTTCTCCGCAAAGCAGGGCGCTGTTGTGACACTGACGTTGAAGGAGAGAAAATGAGATGTGGCTTTCCAAACAGATGAAACAGGCGATGCCGACGGCTGATGCGGATCTGGGCATGACGACGATCGCCGGGGACAGCGTGGGAGTCGTGACCCGGGGCGAAGTGCGGGCGCTGCCGGTGTATGGGCCTGGCGGTTATGTGTGGCTGCCGGAAAACGGCGCGGCGGTGCTGGTGATCAAGGGAGGACCCGGGGGCGAGGAGCAGTGCGTGGCCGGAATGAAGCAAATGCCTGCACCCAAAGGGATGAAGCCTGGAGAGGTCATGGTATACGGCCCCCGGGAGAACGCCGTCTATTTGAAAAAGGACGGGACTGTGGAGCTGCGGGGAACGAAGATCGCCATCGAGGGCTATCTGACGATCAACGGAGTGCCTTATAAACCCTGCACCTGCGGTGAGATGGAGGCGTGAGATGGAACTGCAGCTGAAAAACGGAGATTATGTTCCCAACGGCGCCGGCGGACTGCGGCGGGTGATGGGAAACGAGGAACTTTTGCAGCGGGTGTTGTTTAGGTTGACGGCCCGGCGGGGGAGATTTCCCTTTTGGGAGGAGCTGGGCAGCAGGCTGTGGCAGCTGGGACAGGTGCCCGCCGCCCAGCGTCAGAGCGCCGCGAAGCAATACGTGACGGAGGCACTGGCGGACGAGAGCGGACTGCGCGTGGAGGCTGTGGAGCTGACGGCAAAAGATGACGGTACGGCGGAGCTGACGGCGGAGCTGTCTTACGGGGGAGAGCGTTTGTCGGCGGCACTGGATATCCAATTATGAGAGGTGATGACCGGTGAGGAGCATCGAAGAGATCTATCAGGAATTGCTGGAGACATTTGGGACAAGGGCGGGATTCGTGCCGGAGGACAGCTGCGACATGGCGGTACGCCTGTGGGCTGCAGCGGCACAGATCCAGGCACTGGGCATCCAGGCGGACTGGGTGCTGGACCAGAGTTTTCCGCAGACGGCCCAGGGCATCTATCTGGACCGCCACGCGGCCATGCGGGGCCTGCATCGGGCACCGGCCTCCAAGGCTGTGGGAACGCTGCGGTTTTTCGTGGAAATGGCGCCTTCCGCGGATATCACGATCCCGGCGGATACGGTGTGCATGACAACAGACGGGGTGCGCTTCCGCACCTCGGAGGCAGTGGTTTTGAAGGCGGAAACGCTGACTGCCGACGCGGCGGCGGAGGCGCTGGAGGGCGGGAGCCGCGGCAACGCGGTGCCGGGAGCGGTGGCGATCCTGACAGCCTGCCCCATCGCGGTGACAGGGGTGACGAATCCCGCAGCCTTTACCGGCGGCAGTGACGCGGAGGACGACGAGGCGCTGCGCCAGCGTATTTTGGAGAGCTACCGGCGGCTTCCCAACGGGGCCAATGCCGCGTGGTATGAACAGACGGCCATGGCTCATGCCGGTGTGGCGGCGGCCAGGGCTGTCGGCAGGGCCAGGGGGACCGGCACGGTGGACGTGTATGTGGCCGGGGAAAGCGGCCAGCCTACGGCGGAGCTGCTGGCGGAGCTTCAGGCGGAATTGCAGGAGAAGCGGGAGATCGCCGTGGATGTGCAGGTAAAGGCACCGACGGTCCAGACGGTGGATGTGGCGGTGGAGGTAGCCGCCGGAGAGGGTGCGGACTTCACCGCGGTCAAGACGGCGGCGGAGCAGGTGATCGCAGATTTTTTCGGGGGCCGTCTGCTGGGCCAGCCGGTGCGGCTGGCGGAGCTGGGCAGCCGGATCTATGCACTGGAGGATGTGGCGAATTACCACTTTTCCGCACCTGCGGCGGACCTGGCGGGGGACGATACGGTCCTGCCTATGCTGGGGACGCTGACGGTGACGGAGATGGAGGCGTAAGGGATGTATGAACAGTATCTGCGGGATCTGTTGGCGCCGCTGGGTATCTATGACCTGAAAGATGGGACCATCAACAGCGTGGAACTCTATGCGCTGGGCGCGGCGCTGGACACGGTGAGTGGGCGCATGGAGACCGTGGAGCGGGAGGCGCTGACGGCGACGGCGGAGAATGAGGGACTTTCCCGCCGGGAGGCGCTGTTTGCCCGCCGCCCTGCGGCAGTAACGCCGGAGGAGCGGAGAGCGGCTATCGCGGCGTTGCTTCAGATCAATGGAGACAGCCTGACACCTGAGGAGATCAACCGGACGATTCGGGGGTGCGGGATCCGGGCCAAGGCGCTGGAGATGGGCGGCGGAAACCTTCGGGTGATCTTTCCGGAGGTGGCCGGTGTCCCGGCGGAATTTGAGCAGATCCGGAAGATTATTCTGGATATCCTGCCCTGCCACCTGGCGGTGGAATTCTATTTCCGCTATCTGACCTGGGAGGAATGCGAGCAGGCGGGCTTCACCTGGGCGGCTGTCGAGGCGGCGGAACACACATGGGAGAGCTTCCAGTTGGCGGTGCCGCCGGAGGACTGACGGTTTGGCATCTGCATAATCGGTGCGCAGATGCACAGAATGAAGACAGTGCATTTTGCTGAAATAGGAGGTATCTGCATATGTTTCAAATCCGCCGCCGGTATGTGGTGATGATCATGGTGCTGGCGCTGGTCCTGTTTATTGCAGGAAATCTTTACCTGTGGGACCAAAGGGAGGCGTTCGTGACGGTGGCCGGTGACGCCGCTGTGCCCGCGTCCGTGGACAACTGGGGGCTTTCCTTTCAGACGGAGGGCGAGGCGCCCGTGGGCAACGCCAGCGTCTCGGACCTGGCGCGGTATGACGCCTATTATCTGGGGGACACCTCGAAAAAGGTGATCTATCTGACCTTTGACTGCGGGTATGAGAACGGGTACACGGAGAAGATCCTGGACGCGCTGAAAAAGCACAATGCCCCGGCGGCCTTTTTCGTGGTGGGCAATATGATCGAGACAGCGCCGGACATCATCTGCCGCATGGCGGAGGAGGGGCATATCGTGGGAAACCACACCTTCCACCACCCGGACATGTCCGCCATCTCGGAACAGGCGGCGTTCCAAAAGGAGCTGGACGATCTGGCGGCGCTGTACCGGGAGACGACGGGGCAGGAACTGCCGAAATTTTACCGGCCGCCCCAGGGGAAGTACAGCGAGGACAATCTGAAGCAGGCGCAGGCGCTGGGATACCGGACGATCTTGTGGAGCCTGGCCTATGTGGACTGGTACGTGGACGACCAGCCGACGGCGGAACAGGCCTATGCCAAGCTGCTGCCCCGCATCCACGATGGAGCCATCGTCCTGCTGCACTCCACGTCCAAGACCAATGCGGATATTCTGGACGAGCTGCTGACCAAGTGGGAGGATATGGGGTACACGTTTGCGTCCCTGTATGATCTGCCGGCACAGACACACTGAACGGCGAGCAGGTCCGCCGCGGGATCGAAACCCGCGGCGGACCTGCTGATGTGGAATGAATGCGTGATCAAATGCGGTGAGCGGCAGGGATACGGAAAACGATCATGACGAACGAAGGAGAGACATATTGTACATTTCTATCGAAACCATTCATGATGCCGCCAAGCTGCTGGGCAGCCTGGCTGTGATCGGCACGGCTCTGCTGGCACTGTACAGGTTTTTCGAGCGGGATAAAAAACAGGGGAAGATCATCCGAGACATTCAGGAGGAACAGACGCTGCTTTGCTATGGCATCCGGGCGTGCCTGCAGGGACTTGCGGAGCAGGGGTGTGATGGACCGGTCCATGATGCGCTGGACCGGCTGGATAAGCATTTGAATCAAAAGGCACACCGTGAGACGGCGGAGTAGGTGGAAGCGAAAGGCTATGAGAAGGAAGAAATGGACCACGAGCAAGACCATCGCTATGGGAATTTTGCTGGTGGATGGAAGCGCTACATATATCGTTCTGGGGTTGTGCGGCATTGCTATCCTCCGGAATTTCAGCGGAGCACTGCCCTATCTGACCACGCTGATCGGGGCGCTGCAGGCGGCCGCCGGATATGTGCTGGGGGCCTATTTTAGAAAAAGCGGCAGGGAGAACACAAGGGGCGGCATCGTTTACGACGCCGCGCTGAACGCATGGAGTCCCAATGACAGTGACTTATAGGAGAATGTTATGAAAGAACTTATCATCAGGCGGATGGCCAATCTGGTGTCCGTCAAATCCGTTGTGACGCTGGTACTCACCGGGGTATTTGCCTATATGGCATGCCGCGCGAAGATCTCCCAGGATTTTATGACCATTTACGCGGTCATCATCGCATTTTATTTTGGCACCCAGAGTCAGAAGATGCAGGACGCGGTGGACAAGGCGGCGGATAATGGCGGCCTGTGAACAGCTGCTGCGGATCGCGCAGGGAGAACTGGGCGTCAGAGAATTTCCAGCCGGAAGCAACCGGGTGAAGTATAACACGGCTTATTATGGCAGGGAAGTTTATGACACGGAGACCGCCCAATATCCGTGGTGCGTGACGTTTATCTGGTGGCTTTTTCAGAAGGCGGGAGCGCCGGAATTGTTTTTTGGCGGAGGAAAAACAGCCAGCTGCGGCGTGTTGATGGATCATGCCAAGGCACACGGGCTGTTTGTGTCTGGAAACTATCAGCCGGGCGATCTGGTGTTTTTCCGCTTTCAGGGCAAGGGAGGCCCGCAGCATGTGGGGTTGGTCAAAGAGGTGCGGGCCAACGGAGACCTGGTGACGGTCGAGGGCAATACGGGGTCGGACAACGACGCCAACGGCGGCCAGGTCCAGCAACGGGTACGGAACGGCGCGTTGGCTGTGGGCGGATACAGGCCGGAATATGAGGAGGACAAAGTGAAGACATATGAGAAGCTGAAGGATGTACCGGAAAAGTTCCGGCCTGTCATAGAGCGACTGATGGATGCGGGTGTCATTCAGGGCGACGGCTCTGATCCCACCGGCAATGGAGATGTGATCAGCCTGACACACGAACAGGTGCGGACGCTGGTGTTCGTCTACCGGGGCGGCGGCTTTGACCGCCGGCTGACGGCGGCCGGAATGGAACCGGCTGTGAAAGCATGAGAATACTCTACCATCGATTAACAAGGGGAAACACGCCTGCCAGCGGCCTAAATAGGCGCTGGACTTCGTTCTCGGATTTGGCGGGCGGCAGCCCGCCTGCATCCTGCGGCCTTGCCAGCCCCTA
>JAETOQ010000019.1 GCA_021771635.1 Oscillospiraceae bacterium
AAATGGGAAGGAAAGGTGTGCGCGGGAAACCCAGGAAGGGTGTCCTGCGCCATTCAAATCAACAGATTTCAGAACTTTTTAAAAGTTCTGAAATCTCAAGCAGCTTGTCGAAAAAGCCTTTTTCGACAAGCTGTGGAGCGCCGCGTGATGCGGCGCTCCGTTTGATGCCGATATGCCGGGCGGGTGTCTGGTGCTACGAGGGATCACTCCGACTCATCGATCAGGTGATGCTCTCTGGCAAACGCCACGAGCTTGTCGAAAGATTCCACACTGAGATCATGTTCGATCTTGCAGGCGTCGGCCACGGCGCTCTCATGGCTGACACCCAGATGCTCCAAAAACTGGGAGAGGAGACGGTGGCGGGTATAGATGCGCTGGGCGATCTCATCTCCCGGCGGCAGCAGGGTGATGTATCCCTCCGGGTCCATCTCGATATATCCATTTTCCCGCAGGCGCTTCATGGCCACGCT
Source organism: Oscillospiraceae bacterium (assembly GCA_021771635.1). Taxonomy (GTDB): domain Bacteria; phylum Bacillota; class Clostridia; order Oscillospirales; family Oscillospiraceae; genus Oscillibacter. The sequence goes on from JAETOQ010000019.1 coordinate 471, forward strand.
GACGCTGGGCTTGGAGTGTCCCAGCTCCCGCACGATGTCGATGGAGCGCACCAGTCCCAGACGCTCCTTGAGAATCAGGATGGACTCCAGATAATCTTCTGCGGATTCGTGAATGTTCATAAACGATTCTCCTTGCTGGCGGTAGTTTTGTATAAGGTTAACACAAACTAACCGGAAATGCAAGAAATTTCTAAAAATGCCTTGACATTTGCGGTTAGTGATGCTAAACTCATAGACAATTTCAAGGGTTAGGCAATGCTAACCCCTGCTTTTGAGAAAATAGTTAGTGAAAACTAACCTTTCGGAGGAGGCGCGTGCAGATGATCCCCCTGACAATGGCAAGGACCGGTGAGACCGCCACTATCCGCAAAATCTCCGGCAGGGACGAGGTGCGCCAGCACCTGGCGGAGCTGGGATTTGTGGTGGGTGGTGACGTAACGGTGGTCAATGAGATCGCCGGAAATCTGATCCTTCAGGTGAAGGAGAGCCGGATCGCCTTAGACAAAGGCATGGCGAACCGCATCATGATTTGAAGAGCAAGCATTCTGATCCATTTCGATATTTTGAGGAGGAGAGCGCATGAAAACACTGAAGGACGCAAAAGTGGGCGAGACTGTCACCGTGGACAAACTCCACGGGGCGGGACCCGTGAAGCGCCGCATCATGGATATGGGTATCACCAAGGGCGTGGAGATCCATGTGCGGAAGGTCGCTCCGCTGGGCGACCCCATGGAACTGAATGTACGGGGCTATGAGCTGTCCGTGCGGAAGGCCGACGCCGAGATGATCGAGGTGGTGTAAAGCGGGAGCGGGTTTCCACCTGCCGATTGCCCCCTGCCAGTCCGCGGACTGGTGGATACCCCCAGGGCGGCCGGCAGACATTATCCTGTTGGGGCTGTCGGGCCTGCTCCTTTCGACCAAGGCCGAGTCAGGGGGGCGCGGTGAGCTGCAAGGCAGAACGGCTCCGGCCGCTATTTTTAAGAGCATGAGTTAGCAATAACTAACATTGAATGGGAGGAGAAAGTAATGGATATCAAGATCGCATTGGCAGGCAACCCGAACTGCGGTAAAACGACGTTGTTCAACAGCCTGACCGGCTCCAATCAGTATGTTGGCAACTGGCCCGGCGTCACCGTTGAGAAGAAGGAGGGCAGGCTGAAGGGACACAGGGAAGTCATCATGCAGGACCTTCCCGGCATCTACTCCCTGTCTCCCTACACCCTGGAGGAGGTGGTGGCCCGGAGTTATCTGGTGAACGAGAAGCCAGACGCCATTTTGAACATCGTGGACGGCACCAACATCGAGCGCAATCTGTACCTGACCACGCAGCTCATTGAGCTGGGACTGCCCGTGGTGGTGGCGGTGAACATGATCGATCTGGTCCGCAGAAACGGGGACAAGATCGATCTCCAGAAGCTGGGGGCCGCCCTGGGCTGTCAGGTGGTGGAGATGAGCGCCCTGAAGGGCGAGGGCGGCATGGAGGCCGCTGAAAAGGCCATGGCTATGGCGAAAGCCCAGAGGTCCGGCGAGCTGCCTCACGTCTTCACTGGAAGTGTGGAGCATGCGCTGGCCCATATCGAAGAATCCATCCAGGGCATGGTGGACGGCCAGTATCTCCGCTGGTACGCCATCAAGGTCTTCGAGCGGGACGAAAAGGTGCTGGAGGAGCTGAAGCTGTCCGGCGATCTGGCCGCCCACTTGGAGGAGCATATCGCCGACTGCGAGGCTGAGCTGGATGACGACGCGGAGAGCATCATCACCAACCAGCGCTATGCGTACATCAACAGTGTGGTGACAAAGGCGGTCAAGAAGAAAGCCGCCAAGCACAGCCTGTCCACCTCCGACAAGATCGACCAGATCGTCACCAACCGCATCCTGGCCCTGCCCATCTTCGCGGCGGTCATGGTCCTGATCTACGCCATCGCCATGGGCACCTCTGTGGCGGACGGCGGCATCGGCATCGGCACATTCGGCACGGACTGGGCCAATGACACGCTGTTCGGCGAGATCATCCCCGGATTCTTTGACGGGATCCTGACCGCGCTGGGTGTCTCCGGCTGGCTGTATGGTCTGATCATGGACGGCATCGTGGCCGGCGTGGGCGCCGTGCTGGGCTTCGTGCCCCAGATGTTGGTGCTGTTTCTGCTGCTGGCGATTCTGGAGGATGTGGGCTACATGGCTCGTGTGGCCTTTATCATGGACCGGATCTTCCGGCGATTCGGCCTCTCCGGCAAGAGCTTCATACCCATGCTGGTGGCTACCGGCTGCGGGGTGCCCGGCATCATGGCCTCCCGCACCATTGAGCAGGACCGGGACCGGAAAATGACCATTATGACCACCGGCTTCATCCCCTGCGGCGCCAAAATGCCCATCATCGGCCTGTTTGCCGGTGCGCTGTTCGGCAACTCTCCCTGGGTCGCCGCCTCCGCGTTCTTCATCGGCATTGCCGCGGTGATCATCTCCGGTGTCATGCTGAAGAAGTTCAAGATGTTTGCCGGTGAGCCAGCTCCTTTCGTCATGGAGCTGCCCACCTATCACCTGCCCTCCGCCGGAAACGTCCTGCGGGCGACCTGGGAGCGGGGCTGGTCCTTCATCAAGCGGGCTGGGACCATCATTTTGCTGAGCTCCATCATCCTGTGGTTCCTCATGGGTTACGGTTTTGTGGACGGCGTGTGGCAGGCGGTGGAGGACAACAATGACTCTCTGCTGGCTATGATCGGCGGCGCCATTGCCTGGATCTTCGCGCCTCTGGGCTGGGTCGGCGATATGGCTTGGAAAGCCACCACCGCCACATTCACCGGCCTCATTGCCAAGGAAGAGGTCGTCAACTTCTTCGGCGTTGCGTACCACTATGCCGGCGAGGCGGACCTGCTGGAGGACGCCAGTGCCATCTACGCCGCCATCGGCGCGGACTTCGGCGCCATGTCCGCTTACAGCTTCATGATCTTCAACCTGCTGTGCGCCCCCTGCTTCGCCGCCATGGGTGCCATCAAGCGGGAGATGAACAACGCCAGATGGACGCTGGGCGCCATCGGATACATGTGCGGCTTTGCCTATGTGGTCTCCATGATCGTGTTCCAGCTGGGCGGCCTTGTCACAGGCGAGACGGGCTTCGGCATCGGCACCATCGCGGCGGTGGTCCTGCTGGCCGGTATCATCTACCTGCTGTTCCGCAAGAGCTGCCAGTCTGAGAGCGATCCCCGCCATCTGACATCCGTGGCCGCTGCCGCGGCAAAATAAGAGAAGAGGAGGACATGGAGATGCCCGGATATTTGGGATATGTGATCGTCACAGCCGCTCTGGTCACCGTGGTGGCCCTGGCTGCCCGGTCGTTGTGGAAGGCCCACAAGGCGGGCGGACACTGCTCCGGCAACTGCGGCGGATGCGGCGGATGTTGCGGCGGCTGTCACGACAAATAAAGATCGACCGAAAGGGGACGCGGGCCTTGGGAAGCGGCTTGCGTCCCCTTTCTTTGGATCATGAAGTGGAGGCCCTGGCCCGTATCCCGCGCCCCCAAAGATACAGATATCTTTTGAGGGCAGGGAAGGGCATCGGGCGTTTACCGGGCGGAAAGCACGGCAGGAAAAGCGCAGCGTAAAACAGAAGCAACACAAAGGGCGGGAACATCGGCAACGATGTTCCCGCCCCACAATCTTCCCGGTAAATGGGAGCTTTCCCTCAGTTATCCGGCTACTCGCCCAAGGCGGATTTTAGAACCTGTTCACAACCGTTGAACGCCGTCTGAGCGGCCTTTTTCCCGCCGTACTGCGTCGCTTTTCCTTGCCATACGTCAGTATGGCTGCGGAAAATCTCCTTGTCTGACAAGAAAAATCCTCGTCCATCCGGCATTCCCCGGTTGTGAATACAGGTTCTTATTTTCTGAAGTTTACGGACGAAATTCCAGACTGCGGGACTATGCTGCGCCCCCGCCAGAATGTGCTCTGACGGGGGCGTAGATGATATCAACGAAGAATTTTGAAGCAAATCAGACTTACTCGGCCATCTTCTTGTACTTGGCATACCGGGCCTTGACGTCGGCGATCTCCTTGCGGTAGAGGGCGTCGGCCTTCTCGGGGAAGTTGTTCTTCAGAGAGGCGAAGCGGTTTTCACCCATCAGGAAGTCCATGAGCTTCTCGGTATCAGGCTCGGGAGAATCCAGCTGGAAGGGATTCTTACCCTGCTCTGCCAGACGGGGATCATAGCGGTAGCAGTGCCAGTAGCCGCATTCCACAGCCTTCTTCATCTCGTCCTGAGAGCAGCCCATGCCGGCCTTGATGTGCTGCTCCAGGCAGGGGCAGTAGCAGATGACGATGGCGGGACCATCGTACTCCTCGGCCTCGCGCAGAGCCTTCAGCGTCTGGGCCTGATCCCAGCCCATGGCCACCTGGGCAACATACACGTAGCCGTAGCTCATCAGGATGGCGCCCAGGTCCTTCTTGGCAACCTGCTTGCCGCCGGCGGCGAACTTCGCCACTGCGGAGGCAGGGGTGGACTTGGAGGACTGTCCGCCGGTGTTGGAATACACCTCGGTGTCCAGCACCAGCAGGTTCACGTTCCGGTTCTGCGCCATCACGTGGTCAATGCCGCCAAAGCCGATGTCGTAGGCCCAGCCGTCGCCGCCGATGGCCCAGACGGACTTCTTGGCGAGATACTCCCTGTTTTCCAGGATGTACTTGACGTCCTCAGTCTGCTCGCCAGCTTCCAGAGCGTGGATCAACGCGTCGGACACAGCCCGGGATTTCTCACCGTCATCCCAATTGTTCAGGTAGTCATCAATGGCCTCCACGGCGATGCCGCTGCTCTTGATGCTCTCCAGTCGGATCAGCAGCTCCTTGCGGATGGCGTCCTGGGCATGGAAGAAGCCGTAGACAAACTCGGCGTTGTCCTCGAACAGGGAGTGCTCCCAGGCGGGGCCGCGGCCCTGGCTGTCCTTGCAGTAAGGCAGGATGGGGGCACCGCCGGAGATGGCGGAGGAACAGCCCGCCGCGTTGCCCAGATACATCCGGTCACCCACCAGCTGGCTGAGCAGCTTGATGTAGGTGGTCTCGGCACAGCCCGCGCAGGCGGCGGAGAACTGGAAGTAGGGCTTGGCGAACTGCATGTTCTTGACGGTCTTGCTGTTGATGACGTCCTTCTTCAGGTACTTGTCATCCATAGCCACCTGGTCGAAGTTCTCCTGCTCAGGCTTCATCTCCTCGAAGGGAGTCATGACCAGCGCGTCGGCCATCTTCTCATTCTGGTTGGCGGGGCAGGCGGTCAGGCACACGCCGCAGCCCAGGCAGTCATAGGGAGAGACCTGCATCCGGAAGGCGTAGGCGGGGGCGCCCTTGCCCAGGCCCTTGGCGGGCACGGTGACGAAGGAAGCGGGCACGGCGGCCTTCTCCTCCTCCGTCAGCAACACGGGACGGATGGCGGCGTGGGGGCAGCACATGGCGCAGCGGTTGCACTGGATGCAGCTCTCCGCATTCCACTTGGGCACCTTGATGGCGACGCCCCGCTTGGAGAAGGCGGAGGTGCCGTTCTCCCAGGTGCCGTCCAGCACGCCGTGCTTCTTGAACACGGAGACAGGCAGCTTGTCGCCCTGCTGGCGGTCCATGGGGATGACGATGTCCTTGACGAACTGGGAAGCGCCCACAGGCTCCGCCACGGGGGTGTCCTCCGCGTCAGCCCAGCTGGCGGGAATGTCCACCTTCACGGCGGCGCTGATGCCGGCGTCCACGGCGGCGTTGTTCTTGTCCACGATGGCCTGGCCGGCCTTCTTGAAGTAGGAGTTGTAGTTGTTCTTCTTCATGTCCTCCACGGCCATATCCAGGGGGATGACCTTCGTCAGGGCGAAGAAGGCGGCCTGGAGGATGCTGTTGGTGCGGGTGGCGCCCAGGCCCACGGAAACGGCCAGCTTGGCTGCGTCAATGATGTAGAAGTTGGCGTGCTTCCGGGCCAGGTCCCGCTTCATCTTACCGGTGAGGCGGTCCTCCAGCTCCTCCACGCTCCAGGGGCAGTTCAAAAGGAAGGTGCCGCCGTCCTTCAGGTCCTCGGTGGTGTCGTATTTGCTCACATAGGTGGGGGCATGGACCGCCACGAAGTCCGCGGAGGACACCAGGTAGGTGGAGCGGATGGGCTGGTCGCCGAAGCGCAGGTGGCTCTGAGTCAGGCCGCCGGACTTCATGGAGTCGTAGGAGAAGTACGCCTGGGCATACTTGTCGGCCACCAGGCCGATGGTGGAAATGGCGTTCTTATTGGCGCCCACGGTGCCGTCACCGCCCAGGCCCCAGATCTTGCAGGAGACCTCGCCGGGGTGGTTGAACTCCACTTCCTGGTAGTCCAGGGAGGTGTGGGTCACATCGTCGTTGATGCCGATGGTGAAGCTGTTTTTGGGGTTCTCCTGCTTCAGGTTATCGTAAACGGCGATGATCTGGCCGGGAGTGGTGTCCTTGGAGGAGAGGCCGTAACGGCCGCCCACCACCCGGATATCGCCGCGGCCCGCCTGGTTCAGGGCGGTGACCACATCCAGGTACACGGGCTCGCCCACGGAGCCGGTCTCCTTGGAGCGGTCCAGCACGGCGATGCGCTTGCAGGTAGCGGGAATGGCGGCGGCGAAGTGTTTTACCGAGAAGGGGCGGTACAGGTGGATCTGCACCAATCCGACCTTGCGGCCCTGGGCATTCAGATAGTCCACGGTCTCCTTCACGGCCTCGGAGGCGGAGCACATCACCACGATGACCTCCTCCGCGTCGGGAGCGCCGTAGTAGTTGAACAGCTGATAATCCCGGCCGGTGAGCTTGTTGATCTCGTCCATGTAGTGCTGGACGGTGTCGGGAATAGAGGCGGCCTTCTCGTTGGCGCCCTCCTTGCACTGGAAGTACACGTCGGGGTTGACGTTATTGCCCCGGTTGGTGGGGTGCTCCGGGTTCAGGGACTGACGGCGGAAGGCCTTCAGGGCGTCCTGGTCGATGAGGGGCCGGAGGTCCTCGTAGTCCAGGGCCTCGATGCGCTGCATCTCGTGAGAGGTGCGGAAGCCGTCAAAGCAGTGCATGAAGGCGTACTTGCCGCTGATGGCGGACAGGTGGGCCACAGCGCCCAGGTCCATGGCCTCCTGGGGGCAGGAGGACATCAGCATGGCGTAGCCGGTGGTGCGGCAGGTCATGAAGTCGGTGTGGTCGCCGAAGATGGAGTGGTGGTTGGAGGTCACCACGCGGGAGGCGATGTGCATGACACTGGGCAGGAACTGGCCGCCCATGGCGTACATGGCGGGGATCATCAGCATCAGGCCCTGGGAGGAGGTGAAGGTGGTGGTCAGGGCGCCGGCCTGCAAAGAGCCGTGGCAGGTGCCGGCGGCGCCGGCCTCGGACTGCATCTGGATGACGTCCACGGTGGAGCCGAACAGGTTTTTCCGGCCCTTGGCGGACCACTCGTCCACCTTCTCCGCCATGGGAGAGGAGGGAGTGATGGGATAGATGGCCGCCACCTCGGTGAAGGCGTAGGCCACATGGGCGGCTGCGGTATTGCCGTCCATGACAACGTATTTCTTACCCATTGTTTGATTCTTCCTTTCTTCTATATCGGCGTCAGCAGAATGATTTAGAACACCTCTGCGTAAGAGGACGCATCATCTCTGGACGCGGCCGGAAGCGTTGCCGCCGGCCAGGTTTTCCACCTCAGAAATGGAAACCAGATTGAAGTCATGCTCAATGGTATGCTTCAGGCAGGAGGCCGCGATGGCAAAGTTAATGGCCTTCTGGTCCTCGTAGCCGCTCATCAGCGCATAGATCAGACCGCCGCCGAAGCTGTCACCGCCGCCCACGCGATCCACGATGTCGATGCGGTAGGTGGGAGAAAATACTGCCTTGCCATCGCTGTACAGCATACCGGCCCAGTCATTCACGGATGCGGAGAGGCTGCCGCGCAGAGTGATGGCGACCTTCTTGAAATGGAAGCGGTCGCACAGCTGCTTAGCCACGCTGATATAGCCCTCGTGGCTGATCTTGCCGGTGTTCAGATCCGTGTCAGCGGCCGCGATGCCGAACACATCCTTGGCATCCTCTTCGTTGGCAATGCAGACATCCACATAGGGCATCAGCTTGCCCATGGTCTCGCCGGCCTGCTCCTGGCTCCACAGCTTTTTGCGGAAGTTCAGGTCGCAGCTGACGGTGACGCCCATCTCCTTGGCGGTCTTGCAGGCCTCCAGGCAGATCTCAGGCAGACGGCCGCCCAGTGCGGGAGTGATGCCAGTGAAGTGGAACCAATCAACACCCTGGAAAATGCTCTTCCAATCGAAATCCGAGGGCTGAGCCATAGCGATGGCGGAGTGGGCACGGTCATAGATGACCTTGGAGGGCCGCTGAGAGGCGCCCTTTTCCACGAAGTAAATGCCCAGGCGGTCGCCGCCGCGGACCATCGTGCTGGTATCAACACCATAGCGGCGCAGCGCATTGACCGCGCACTGGCCGATCTCATGGGCGGGGACCTTGGAGACGAACGCGGCGTCAATACCGTAGTTGGCAAGAGACACCGCCACATTGGCCTCACCGCCGGCATAGGTCGCCTCAAATTTTTCAGACTGGACGAAGCGCAGATACCCTTCGGGATTCAAACGCATCATGATCTCGCCAAAAGTAACGATTTTCATAGGAATTCTCCCCTTTTAAATTTTATAGTCGGCACACTTGAAAATCGGTAAATACCGATTTTCTGACAGCGGCAGAGCCGCTGTCGGGCGCCGCCCGTGTGCGGACTATGAAGTCTGACGCAAGGCCGCTTTGCGGCCTTGTGGGGTGAGATGTTTCCACCCACAAGTTGAAAAGAAGTTTTTACTTCTTTTCAACTGCGTCATATAAATTGCCTTACCTTACGCGTTGTGCGCGATCTCCACCAGCTGCCGCGCCACGTCTGTGATCTTCTCATATTCGCCGGCCTCGATCCATGCCTTGTTGGCAAGATTCCCGCCGACACCCGCGCCGGACATGCCGACCTTCAGGAAATCGTCAAAGTTCTTCTCGCTGACACCGCCAACGGCCAGCAGCTTGATGTGGCTCAAAGGAGCACGGATGGCCTTGATGTAGTCCACGCCCAGATTTGCGGCGGGGAACAGCTTTACGTACTCCGCACCGCACTCATGTGCGTATTCGATCTCCGTGGGCGTCATGGCGCCGGGCATGGCGACCATGCCCAGCTCCACGGTGCGGCGGATCACATCGGCATTGGTGTTGGGGGCGATGGTATAGCTGCCGCCGGCCTGGGCGGTCAGCTCCACCTGCTTCACGGTCAGGACCGTACCGGAGCCAACCAGCATTTTGCCCGCATATTTCTTGGCAATGGCGGCGATGCAATTGGCAGTCTCCTCATCGGAAGAGGAGTCTTTGGGATTGAAGGGCACTTCCATCAGGCGGATGCCGCCCTCATAGAGAGCGTCTGCGACCTTCATGCACTTTTCCGTGCTGACACCGCGGACAATGGCAATGACTTTTTCTTGATCTACCTGTTCCTTGATTTCTGCAATCGTCATAATAACCTCCTGTATTTTCCCGTTTCGGGAATATGGATCTCGACTTTAACTGATACGGATTTCAAATAAAATGCTTTATTTGAAATCCCGTGTGCTGCGCACGCTTGTGACATGCGCTTAGGATGGACTGAGAGCGTTCTTTTCCCCTGCGGCACGGATGCGGAGCGCGCTTCGGGAAAGAGATCAAAGGCTCTCCAGCTTTTTCATGTCCATGACAGCACCCTCGGCGCCGGAGCCTGCCAGCTTGCAGTACAGGCTCAGCCAGCCGCGGGTAAACTTGGGAGCGGGAGCCTTCCATGCGGCTCTGCGGGCAGCCAGCTCCTCGTCGCTGACCAGAACGTTCAAAGAGCGCTCCTCAATATCAATGACGATCCGGTCGCCATCGTGTACCAGGGCAATGGTGCCGCCCTCGGAAGCCTCGGGAGAGATATGGCCGACAAAACAGCCGTTGTTGGTGCCGGAGAAGCGGCCGTCGGTGATCAGAGCGGTGGACTTTGACAGCCCGCGGCCATACAGGTACTTCATAGCCTTGTACATCTCGCGCATGCCGGGGCCGCCCTTGGGACCTTCGTAGCGAATGACCACCACGTGGCCCTCATGGACCTTGCCTGCCAGAATGGCCTCCTCGGCTTCTTCCTCAGAATCGAAGCAGATGGCCTCACCCTCAAAGTGGTGCAGGCTCTTGTCAAAGGCACCGGGCTTGGTGATGCCGGTGTTGGGAGCCAGGTTGCCGCGCAGGACGGCCACGCCGCCAGTGAAGCCGAAGGGATCGTCAAGGGTACGGATGGTGCGCCCGGTATCGGGATAGAGATACTTGTGGGCCGCAATGTTCTCCCCAATGGTGCGTGTGGTGACAGTCATCTGATCGTAATCGAGAAGCTTGCCGGTCATGTTCTGCATCATACGCATCACGCCGCCATCCTTAAAGAAGTCGATGACGTTGAAGCTGCAGGCGGGATTCATTTTGGCGATCTGAGGCGTTGTGCGGGAGAGCTTGTCAAACTCAGACAGAACGTCGATATCCAGCTCAGCTTCATGGGCGATCGCGGTCAGGTGCATGACCGCATTGGTGGAGCCGCTCATGGCCATGCAGGCCTTAATGGCGTTGCGGATACTGCCGGTGGTGATGATCTTGCGGGCGGTGATCTCCTTCTCCACCAGCTCCATGATCTTGATGCCGGTCTCCTCAGCCAGAGCCAGCCGGCGGGCGGAGGTGGCCGGGGCCAGACTGGCGTCGGGGAGCGTCATACCCATAGCCTCGGCCAGAGCGCACATGGTATTGGCGGTGCCCAGGTAGGAGCAGGAGCCGCAGCCGGGGCAGGCGGTATCTTCCAGGGAGACATACTCTTCCTCGGTGATCTTACCGGCAGAGAGCATACCGTAGGCTTCGGTGCTGGAGGTCTGGTCGGACTCGCGGCCGTCAAACACCTTGCCGCCCTCCATGGGGCCGCCGGGCAGCAGGATGCAGGGGATATCCAGGCGGGCAGCCGCCATCAGCATGCCGGGAACGATCTTATCGCAGGAGCCTAACAGGACCAGTCCATCAAACTGGTTGATCTGCGCCATGGTTTCCACGGAGTTGGCGATGATCTCCCGGTGGGGAAGGATGTAGTGCATGCCGACATGGCCGTTTGCCATACCGTCGCAGCCGCCGATCACGCCGAATTCCACGGGGGTGCCGCCAGCACGGTAAATACCGTCACGGACACGCTGCGCGACCTGACGCAGGTTGAAGTGGCCGGGGTCAGACTCACTCCAGGAGTTCGCAATGCCGATGATGGGGCGAGTCAGATCGTCAGAGGTAAAGCCCATTGATTTGTAGGTGGCGCGATAATACTGATTACCGAGACCAGTCAAAAACTTTTTGCTTCGTTCCATAAGCATTCTCCTTATGCCAATTTCATAACCGGGGTGATCCCCGGGATTTTTCCAAATTCAATCCGACCATGCCGGAGTTTTCTTAAATTTAAAGAAGCTGGGGGTAAAAGCGTCAATTTTCTTCAGCAGACAGTTGATGTGCATACTCCTGGATTAAGGGCAGCAGCTCGGCGAGCTTTTTGCTCAGGGCATCGACGCTATCCTGGGCCATACCCACACAGATCGTGTCGTTGGCCAGCATAATTTTAACCACGCCGATCGAGGCGTCATTGTCAAAAGACAGATTTAAAATGGCGTTGAGAGGTACGCTTTCCATGCGGGTGCGCCAGAAGGACCGCGTCTGGGCCATCAGGATGCGCTTGTTGGTAAAAGCGTACGCAAAATTCCGCTGGTGGGCGGACATACTGTGAAACCGATGCAGCCCGATAAAGGTCAGGTAGGCGGATTCGTCCGGGTCCATAGCCTTCTCGATCAAACGAAAGCTGTTGATCCCCCAGGCGCGGCTCATGCCCTTGCCGAAATTGTGAGAACAGCTGTACATATACAGATGCTCTGCTTTTTGCAGACGGACTTCCTGCTCCATATGAAATGCCTCCTTATCCAATCACTCTTTTTAAGGCTTGCCCGGCTTTTGCCGGGCAAGCGTAATCGTAACGGACTGCTGATGCTTCCGCGCCGGGGATCAGCCCTTCACAGAGTTCAGAAGGTCCATGATCTCAGAGCCGGTCTCCTTTGCGATCATGTCCTGAATGTGAGCGGTCTTGGCCAGGAACTCAGCCTTGGCCTCGTCGGTCAGGTAGGTGACTTCAATGCCGTAATCATCGATGCAGGACTGCAGGTTGTCGGCAGCCGCCTGACGGTTGATGGCCTTTTCCTCTTCACCGAAAGCCGCTGCGGCCTCGCTCAGGATGGCCTGGGTGTCAGCGTCATAGGTGTCCCAGATCTTCTTGGACATGTCGAACAGGAAGGGGCTGTAAATGTGGTTGGAAATGGTGATGTACTTCTGGACTTCCTGGAACTGATAGCTGTAAAAGTTGGCGATGGGGTTCTCCTCGCCGTCAACAGTGCCCTGCTCCAGAGCGGTGTACAGCTCAGAAGAGGACATGGGAGTGGCAGCAGCGCCCAGGCTGTTCCACAGCTCCTGATGGAACTTGTTTTCCATGGTGCGGATCTTCAGGCCGGCAACGTCGGAAACGGATGCAACAGCGCGCTTGCTGTTGGTCAGCTCGCGGAAGCCGTTCTCGTTCCAGGCCAGGTTGATGATGCCCTTGTCGGCCAGCTTGGCATTCAGATAGTCACCGACCTCGGAGGCCAGGACCTTGTCAGCCTCGGCTTCATCCTCGAACAGGAAGGGGATGTCGAAGATGCCCAGCTCAGGCACATAACCCACCAGGGGAGCGGTGGAGGTGTTGTTGATCTCGAGCTGACCGGCGACGACCATCTCGGTAGCGGTGGTGTCGTCACCCAGCTGGGCGCCGGAGTAGACCTCAACGCCGATGTTGCCATTGGAGTTGTTCTCGACCATGGGGGCGAACACGGACAGCTGGGCCTTGACGCCGGGGGAGGTCTCGCCGGCACCGTTGGAGACCTTCACAACGATGGGATTGGTCTTGCCCTGCGTCTCGGCAGAGGAGCCGTAGGGGCCGACCTCGGTGGCGTCAGCAGGGGTGGTGCTGGGGGCGGGGCTGTCGGAGTTTTCGGGTGTCTTGGTCGCGGCCAGACCGCAGCCGGCCAGAGATGCTGTCATGGCCAAAGCCAGCAGCAGCGCAAGGATCTTCTTTTTCATGGTGTTTCCTCCTAGGTAAAAATATTAATGAACGGGTGAGCGAAAACCCGCGCATTTTTGAAAAATCAGCCCAGATGATTGGGTACGAACAGGATCAGCTCGGGGAACATGGTGATGATGAGCAGCACCAGATACATAACGCCGATGAAGGGCAGGCTGGCTTTGATGAGGTCGGCCAGCTTGATTTTGGACAGAGACACACCGCAGTACAGCACATTGCCGACAGGGGGCGTTGCCAGGCCGATGCACAGGTTGGCGACCATGACGACACCGAAGTACACGGGGTCCAGGCCAAAGTTCTTGGCGATGGGCAGCAGGATCGGAGTCAGGATCATAATGGCGGGACCGGAGTCCATCACACAGCCGACCAGGATCAGCAGCAGATTCACCAGGATCATAAAGGTCACGGGGCTGCTGGTCATGGAGAGGATGACCTTTGCCAGCAGCTGGGGAATGGCGCAGGTCGTGACCATGTAGGCGGCCACCTGGGCGGAGCCGACAACGAACATCATGACAGCGGTGGACTTCATGGCGTTGATCATCAGGTGCGGCCATTCCTTGAACTTGAATTCGCGATACACAAAGCCGGAGACGATCAGTGCATACAGCACGGCCAGAGCGGCAGTTTCCGTGGCGGTGGCTACACCAGTGGTGATGCAGAGGATGATGAACACCGGCAGGCAGATCGCCAGGAAAGCTTTCTTGGTGGCGTCGAAAATGCCGGACAGGCTGGTCTTGGGGCCCACAGGATAGTTGCGCTTGCGGACATGGAAGAACCATGCGATCATCAGACCGATGCCGATCAGAATGCCGGGCACGATGCCGCCCAGGAACAGAGCGGAAACAGAGACCTCGGCGCAGACGCCGTAGAAGATCATTTGGGTGGAAGGGGGAATGATGGGGCCGATGCAGCCGGCGGAGCAGATGATGCCGGTGGCCTTGCCCTTATCATAGCCGGCGCCCTCCATGATCGGCAGCATCATGGAGCCGACCGCGGTGGTGTCCGCCACCGCGGAACCGGACACGCCTGCGAAGATCATGGATGCCAGGATGCCAACATAGCCCAGGCCGCCCTTAAAACGGCCCAGCACCGAGTAGGCAAAATCAACGATCCGGCGGGAAATGCCGCCGCGGGTCATGATCTCGCCTGCGATCATGAAGAAGGGGATCGCCAGCAGAGGCACGCTGTCCGTTCCGTTGACAAACTTTTGAGCCAGAGTAAACACAGACCATGCGGTGGGACGGCTCAGAGACTGTGTGAGCATCATGAAGAAGCCGGTGCCGACCAGAGAGAACGCGATGGGAACGCCGATGATAACCAGGCCGAACAAGGCGATCAGAAATACAGCTAACATTTTTATTCAGCCTCCTTACCCGCGTTTTCCAGTTCATCGCCGCTCATGGTAATGATCCTTACCAGCTTTACCAGCGTCTGGATAAACATATAACCAAAGCCGATGGGGGCACAGAGATAAACAGCGCCCTTGGGAATGCGGAGCGCGGAAGTCAGCATGGGCCAGGTGCCCTGCACCAGTTCAATGCCGCCCAAAAACAGGGTGCCGAGCATCACCAGTACCAGGAGCAGAGCCACGACCTCCACAATCTTGCGGGGGATCCCGCGGAACATTTCCACTACAAAGTCCATTCGCATATGCTCACCGTGGAGAGCAGTGTCGTTTGCCAGCATCGCACCCAGGAATGTGACCCAGATGAACAGGAAACGGCAGGCCTCTTCGGACCAGGAAAGGCCGGAATTGAAGACATAGCGCAGAATGACGTTCATGATCACCAGACCGGTCATCAACGTACCGGCGCCAATCAGAACGATCTTGATAAATGCCATCAATCCATCGTTGATTTTTTTGAGAACACTCATGATTTGCTTGCAGTCCTTTCTTTATATTTTTTATGACAGCCGCAGACGCGGCGTATCACCCCAAAAGAGCGGCTGTTCTCAGCCGGCAGCGCCGATCAGCTGCTGTACAGCTGACTGGCTGCATAGAAACGCGGGTTCTCCGTTGACCGCCACGCCGCAGAGGCGGTTTTCCAGAGCAAAGAAGGCATAGGATGCTGTCTGTGTGGTCTCATCGGCGTATTTGGTCTGTATGACCATCTCCGCCAGAGGCGCCCCATGGGCCTCCGCGCCATCCCATTCACCCTGAAGGGAAATGCGGTTCAGCGCGGTGTATACACCGTTCTGGAATTCCTCAAGAGACTGCTCCGTCCCATCCCGCGTCACGTTCAGGGTGGGAGGCGTACCGGAGATCTGATACACATGATCTCCGATCTGCAGGGCCGTCAGGTTCCCCATGGACACATCCACCAGGTTCTGCCCCACGACCTGCAATGCGGTATCGTAGAAGAAGGAGAGATTGGCCGTGGGCACCAGCATCACCATGCCGGTGTCTTCACGCAGGACATACGTTTCAGTCCCCGCCTGCGCTCCCACGCGAATGGCAGCGGTGCTTCCGTCCTCAAAGGTCAAAATGAAGCAGCTGCCGCGGTCTGACAGGCCGTAGGCTTCCAGGTCCCCGGGCTGGCCGATGACCTGTGTCCCCTTCAGCTCGCGCAGCGGCGTCAGGATCTCATTTTTCGCCTGATGGATGCCTAAGGTCAGGGAATAGGGCGCCGTCATGGAAAATACGGCTGTACTGCCATCTTGTGAGGCGAAGGATAGGCGCAGTGTGTAAACTGGGACTCCGTTCCTCTGGACCTCAATGCTGCGCAGACCGCACACGCCTTCCCCGGCCAGAGAGGGATACAGACTCAGGTCAAAAAAGCGATCCACATTGCGCAAAAGCTGCTGAGCGTAGATGCGGTCCATGACGAATACCCGTGCATCTCCGCTGAGGCAGGCGTAATACCCCTCACCATCCGGGGTGGCGCTGCCAACGCGGAAGAGGACACCGTCCTGGCTCACATCCTGCAGCAGGATCTCCGCCCGGGGTTCCGTCAGCCCGTACTGCGGATCCGATGCGTCCGCCTCCTCCAACAGGCGCTTCAGGGGCAGACGGTATACGGTGTTAAAGAAGGCCTCCACTTGTTCGCTGTCGGCTTCCAGCTGGAGATCGCCTGCGGCGCGGTAGACACCGTTGGCCGCCGCGAGCACCACGCTGCCGGTGTCATTTTCCAGACTGGCCAGCAGCAGCTCCTCCGGCGCGGAGTAGTTGGTGAAGTAATACGTGGGAGCCTGATCGGCTTCCGTCCCGCCACGCCCCGAAAAGGTCAGCAGCAGCGTGACCGCAATACAGGCCGCCAAAGCTCCACTCAGGCAGAGCAGCGTTCTCGTCGTAGCCTTCATCATGAGTGCCTCCGCTTCAGGAATACCCAGACGCCTGTCAGCAGCAGGCCCAGCGGCAGGATCACCACAAAGACCGCCGCGAACAGCATGATCACAGTCCGGGAAACAGACAGGCTGTCAGCCGCCAGGTTTTTTGTTGGGATATTCAGTGTCACTTCGTTGCCCGTCATATAAGAGAGCACTTGCAGGATCAGATCGGAGTTGCCGAGGCTCCCGGTTTTCAGATAACTGTCCTGATAAAAGCTGGAACAAGCAACGGCAAAGACGTACTGGGTATCATTTTCACCGGCGCTGTTGGTAAAGCTGCGCTCACTGGTGGCGGCCACAGTAAAGGGGCCGGTGGCATCCTCCGCGCTTTGAGCGAGTGTGCTCATGGACGAAAAATCCTTCGCATAGGAAGACGAAGTGGAACGCAGGACCGCGTTGGTAATGCTGGCGTTCGCGTTGGTCAGCTCCAGCGCCCTGCACTCCGGCAGCACCAGATAGGTGGAATGCTCGGAGAAATAGACGTTGATCATGCTGACACCGAAATTGGGGATGATATTCAGCGGACTGTCCATTTGCTGACGGGGTTCCAGAACGATCTGGTCTGTGACCGTGATGCCCCATTCAGCCAAATAGCCGTCCAGATTCGGCAGACTGTTGACTTCCGGATCCCGGAATACGCACAGGCTGCCGCCCCGGTCCATAAATGCTTCCAGAACTGCCAGCTCCGCCTCGGAGAAATCCCGCTTGGCACCGGCGATGACGACAACTTCCACATTTTCATCCATGGTGTCCACGCCCAGCACCACCTGGGATACTTCGTAATTGCTGTTTGCCGCCAGATTCCGCAGGGTATCGGTGTCATCCTCGGAGTGGCCGGCGGTAAAGGCAACTCCCGGGCAGTCCTGCCCGCTGACCGCCACGATGGCGGAGGTCAGCATGGTCTCCGATTTCAGACCGGTGATGGAATAGCTTTGACTGCCATCTCCGCCGGAGGTGGTGCGGATCTCGTATAGATCGCTCCACTGCATAAAGCGGGACTGAATGCCGCAGGTCACCAAGATCCCGTCAGGACTGAGCTCAATGCCCTTTTGGCTGTATGTCTCCACCAGAGCGGGGTTGGCGTCCAGATCCACATACGCCACATCGATCCGGGGAGATGCGGAAGCGTAGCGGCTGAGGACTTCTTTCAGGTTGGTGTCTGCGTCGGAGTGGTTATTGCAGTATGTAAAGGTTACCGTGTCCTCCAGCTCCGCGAGGATATTTTTCGTTGTGTCCGTCAGACGGAATACCTGGTCTTCCGTCAGGTCCAGCTTCCAGGAAAAACGGTCTGTCGCCGCGCTGACAACGCTGAACATGCCGAAGATCACGGCGGCCGTTAGAAGCAGACATGCGATCCGCAGGCGGCTTTCACGCCTGCGCTGGCGCTGCACCTGCACAGGGATGACGCCGCGGTTGGCTTTTCTCTGATGTTCCATGGCGCTCACCCTCTCTTTCCCCGCACGGCTGCGGTGGTCAAAAGCAGGAAAACGGCGGTGATCGCCAGATTCAGAGCAATGCCGGCGGGATTCAGAATGCCCAAGGCCAGTTCATAGTACATCTGCATGAGGGACAGCTTGTTAAAAAGTGCCAGCAGCAGCGGATCTTGGATCGCCGAGCCAAGGCCGTAGGAATACCAGAGCGCGAAGATCAAAACATAGGAAATGATCGCTGAGACGATCTGGTTTTCCGTCAGAGCGGAAACGAAGATCCCAATGGCAATGAAGGCGCTCATCAACAGGATGATGCCAATGTAATTGCCCAGCGTGATCCAGATCTGCACGCTGCCGCACAGCGCCAGGATCACCGGGAATGCCAGCGTTACCGCAAGTCCCAGCAGGAACATGCTCTCCGCTGCCAGAAATTTTGCCAGCACCACATGTGTGCAGTCCACCGGCATGGTATACAGAAGCAGATCCGTCTTCTGCTTTTTCTCCTCTGAAAAGCTCCGCATGGTCAGCATGGGCATCAAGAACATCTCCAGCGTGATGGTCGCTTGAAAATAGTCCGTGATGTCGCCGCTGCGGGTTAACAGATTCTGAAGCAGGAAGTAAAACGCGTTGATAAAGAGAAAGATGGCCAGAAACACATATCCGATGACGGAATGGAAGTACTGACGCATCTCTTTGCGATACACAGCCCTCATGATCCCGTTGTCTCCTGTTCGTTTTCGGTAATGCGGAGGTACAGGCTCTCAAGCGAGACTTCCTCCGGCTTCATCATCAGCAGTTCATAGTCGGTGGCACGCAGCGCCCGGTATAGGGCGCCGCGGATATCCGTGCCTGCCCGGTGCGATACCCGGTAAGCCCCGTTCCCCAGTTCCTCCACCGCCAGCACCTCGGGAATGCCGCGGAGCAGTGCACCTACCCCTTCGGCATCGCCGCTGATCTCTGCTTCCAGCACACGGCACCCGGACAGCTGCTCCTGCAGCTGTTGAGGCTGACCGTCCGCGATGAGCATTCCCTCACAGAACACAAGGATGCGGCTGCATACGGAACTGATCTCCGAGAGAATGTGGGAGGAGAGGATGATCGTGTGTTCCTTGCTCAAATCGCTCAGCAGCTCCCGAAATTCCCGGATCTGCCGGGGATCCAGGCCCACAGTCGGCTCGTCCAGGATCAGGATCTCCGGCTCACCGACCAGCAGCTGTGTCACAGCCACGCGCTGGCGGTAGCCCTTGGACAGGTTTCGGATCAGGCGGTCCCGGGTGTCCAGGATCTGGGTACGTGTGCAGAGATCATCAATGTAAGCCCGCAGCTGGGGCTTTTTCATCCGGAGCCCCCGCAGCTCGCAGGTGAATTCCAGCTGCTCCGCCACCGTCATGTCCATATACAGAGGAGGGACCTCCGGCAGATAACCGATATGCCGCTTGGCTTCCAAAGGGTTCTCCGCCATATCGACACCGGCGATCCGGACCTGGCCCCACGAGGGAGTCAGATAACCGCACAGCAGATTCATCGTGGTGGATTTCCCGGCTCCATTGGGGCCGAGAAATCCCACGATCTCACCTTTTTCAATCGTAAAATTCGCATCGAATAGCGCTTTGGCAGCACCATATTGTTTTGTCAGATGGACCGCTTCAATCATCATTTGTATCCGCCTCTGCGCAAAGCGCACTCAATAAAATATCAAAAAGGGGAATTACCACTCAGCCACAGAACCGTCAGGGTGACGCCAGACAGGGTTCTTCCACTGGTGAGGATGCTCGTTTTCCTCCAGCACCAGCGCCTTGTTGACCTCGACACCCAGACCGGGCTTGGTGGGCATCTTCACAAAGCCGTTCTCGAAACGGAAGTCCTCGCGGTTGAGGGCATAGTCCAGAACCTCTTTGCCGACATTGTAGTGAATGCCGATGGACTGCTCCTGAATGACCGCATTGTAGCTGGTGGCGTCCACCTGCAGGCAGGCGCTGAGCGCGATGGGACCGAGGGGGCAGTGCGGAGCCAGCGCAACGTCATAGGCCTCAGCCATGGAGGCGATCTTCTTGACCTCTGTAATGCCGCCCGCATGGCTCAGATCCGGCTGGATAATGTCCACACCGCCGGCCTGCAGCAGGCGCTTGAAGTCATACTTGCTGAAAAGACGTTCACCTGTGGCGATGGGAATGTTGCAGCAGGCGGCAATCTCCTTGAAACACTCCATGTTCTCGCACAGAACAGGCTCTTCGATGAACATGGGATCGAACTCTTCCAGCTTCTTGGCAAGGATCTTTGCCATGGGCTTATGCACACGGCCGTGGAAGTCGATCGCGATGCCGAAGTATTTGCCGCAGGCCTCCCGGATGGCGGCCACACGCTCCAAAACGGCATCGACCTTTTCATAGGTGTCGATCATCTGCAGCTCTTCAGTCGCATTCATTTTGATGGCGCTGAAGCCGGCGTCCATGCGCTCCTTGGCCATTGCGCCGGTATCAGCGGGACGGTCACCGCCGATCCAGGAGTAAACACGGATCCGATCACGGCACTTGCCGCCCATCAGTTCGTAAACGGGGG
This sequence comes from Oscillospiraceae bacterium, assembly GCA_021771635.1. GTDB lineage: Bacteria > Bacillota > Clostridia > Oscillospirales > Oscillospiraceae > Oscillibacter. The sequence continues at coordinate 20,954 of JAETOQ010000019.1, forward strand.
CGTTGAAGAACTTGCCCTTGACATCCCACAGCGCCTGATCGATGCCGGACAGCGCGCTCATCAGAACGCCGCCGCCGCGATAGAAGCCGGCACGGACGATCGTTGCGTTCAGATCCTCAATGCGGGAGGGATCATGGCCGATCAGGTAGGGCTTATACTCGTTCACGCAGGCCAGTACAGCGTCAGCGTGTCCTTCCAGTACAGCTTCTCCCCAACCGGTGTAACCCTCATCGGTTTCAATCTCTACAAAGCCCCATCTGGGCCGGACATAGTAAGTGTTAACAGCAGTAATTTTCATGATGACCACACTTTCCTGATTTATTTTTTCCGCACCGCGGACATCGCTGTGTTGCTGAGACGCACCTCTCCGTACTGGATCTCTCAAAAGTGATCCGGCCGGTATACATCATTGAAAGGCGCTTTGTTTTTTCGGCAGAATGAATTTATACGAAACATTTTCTTCATGTCCTGTTTACAGCTTGATTATAAATTTTGAAAAATGGCGTTACAAGTTGTCCGAAATCATTTCTACTTTTTAATAGAAAAACCAGTTTCTGCTGGTTATTTTGCATAAAAATATGCTGATATTTCGCCATTTACCGCCTAAAATCCAGCTTTTCTCGGATTTTGAATATAAAAGTCGTTGGATGACTTTAACGTTTGAAAGTGCCGGAGCCGCCTGAAGGGTGCCGGTGCCCGGAACGGACAAGGGCGCCGCTCAGGCAAAACAGAAAAGGAGCCATTTCAAAACGGCAATGGTTTTGAAATGGCTCCTGACGGGGCTGACCGGTCTAAGCGTTTTAGCTCGATCGCTGTTTTCGGTTTTTTTTGTATTCCTGCTTGATGACATTTCGGTTCAGGGCCAGATGCATGGACATAGCGGCCCGCGCGCCCATGGAATCCTGATCGATAATGCAGTGCACCACCTGGTCGTGAGTCTCGATGGTTGCCTCCAGAAGCTCTTTACGGGTTATGTTGGCGATCAGGATGACTGCCGCGTCGATAATAGGGATCAGGGGCTCGACCACCATATTGTGGGAACACTTGGCGATATATGAATGGAATATGACATCCTCATTCAAATAATCCGCCCCGGCTTCGATTTTTTTACGAACAGCATCACAATATTTTACTAAGAGTTCGATCTCCTCGTCGGTACGATTGAGGGCGGCCATTTCAGCAATGGCCGGCTCCAGCATCAGCCGCACGTCCGTCAGATCCAGCGCCAGTTGAAACTTATCCTCAATTGCCTTCAGTCCCAGAAGGTCTTCACGAAGAGGTGTTGTCGAGGCAATATAAGTGCCGGAACCGTGCTTAACATTCAAGATCCCACGGGAAACCAAGAGTTTCACTGCTTCGCGGATCGTTCCCCGGCTGACATCAAACTGATTTGCCAGTTGGTATTCATTTGGCAGTTTGGTTCCAACCGGCAGCTTTTCATCAAGAATATACTGGAAAAGCCGCTCTTCTATCCGCTCGGTAAGCGCCTGATTCTTAATATTGGATAACTGCCCCATTTTGCACTCCTTTCAAAAACCGATTTCCACCTGATATATCGCCGATTATTTTAGGATCCCATTCTGAGTCAAGAAAATCAGCGATACAAAATGTTATATCAAATCTATTATAACATAACACTCAGACATACGGAAGCCGAAGTTTATGAGAAGATCGGAAGCGCAATGGCTTGGCTTTTTTTGCACATTCAGAGAAGGGCACCCGCTTCCTTTCGCATAAGGAGGCGCAGTTATAGCAGAAGATTGCGCAAAACATACTGTTCAGAGGCGCAGCCCCTTGATATCTTTGATCCGGGACAGAATAATGTTGCACCCGCAGCTGACCACGCCGGGCAGCGGGTCGATGACTTCTCGGACCAGGTTTTCCATTTCTTCGCTGGAGGCAGCCACTGCGTGAACATGGAGTTTGTTTTTTCCTGTCACCCGGTAGACCTGCGTAATGACCTCGTTCTGCTTTAATGTCTCCGTCACTTCAGACAGCGTGTCCGGCAGAGTCTCGATCTCAAAATAGCAGGACACTGCACCGCTGATCTTCTGGGGGTTGATGATGGTGGTATATTCCTCGATAATGCCCCGCTGCTCCAAAGCTTGGATACGTGCTTTTACCGCCACCCGGGAGATCCCCACCTCCTGCCCGATGTCCGAATAGGAGATACGGGCGTTTTTGATCAGCAGCTGGATGATTTTCCGGTCCAACGCATCCAAGCCTTCCAAAAACATATAGGAGCACCTTCTTTCGTGCATGATTTCAGCCTTATCATATCAGCTATTACACGAAATGTAAATGAAAGATTGACTTTAGAAAAGAGAATTACTATAATAATTACGAAACGTAAGATAAATCTTTCTTTTTGGAGGACTTGGGATGAATGGAGATCTGACTCAAGGACCGGTCATGCGTTCCATGCTGCTTTTCGCGGTCCCCATGATTCTGGGAAACCTGCTGCAGCAATGCTATAACATCGCGGACACATTGATCGTTGGGCAGTTCTTAGGAAAGAACGCTCTGGCAGCGGTTGGCTCATCCTTCACGCTGATGACCTTTTTGACCTCCATTCTGCTGGGACTTTGCATGGGCAGCGGTGCGCTGTTTTCCATTCGATTTGGGCAGCGGGATGAAGCCGGCCTGCGGGAAGCGGTATGCGCATCCTTCGTGCTGATCGCATTTGCGGCCCTCCTGCTGAGCGGTGCTGCCTTTGCCGGGCTGGACTTTCTCCGGCGTTTTCTACGGGTGCCGGCAGAGGTGTGGGGACTCATGCGGGAATACCTGTCCGTCATCTTCTGCGGCATTATCGCCACCTTTCTGTACAATTATTTCGCATCGCTTCTGCGCGCGTTGGGCAATTCCGTGGTGCCGCTCGTATTTCTGGCTGTCTCCGCCGTGCTGAATATCGCACTGGACCTGTGGTTTGTTTTGGGCTTTGAGCGGGGCGTGACAGGGGCGGCGGAGGCCACGGTGATCGCCCAATATATTTCCGGTATCGGGATCGCCGTGTATGCCTGGTTCCGCTGTCCACAGTTCCGGACTGGCCGGTGCTCCATCCGTTGGAACTGCGTCCGGGAGATCGCCGGTTTTTCCATTCTGACCTGTGTTCAGCAGTCTGTCATGAATCTTGGCATCCTCATGGTGCAGGGGCTGGTCAACAGCTTCGGTTCCACGGTCATGGCGGCTTTCGCGGCGGCAGTGAAGATCGACGCCTTCGCCTATATGCCTGTGCAGGATTTTGGCAATGCCTTTTCCACCTTCATCGCTCAGAATTACGGGGCGCAGAAGGAATCGCGCATCCGTGCCGGCCTGAAGGGCGCGGTGGGTGCGTCCATGCTGTTTTGTGCGGCGGTATCCGCGCTGGTGTGTTTTTTTGCCCATCCGCTGATGGTGCTGTTTGTGGGAGAAAGCGAGACCGGGATCATCCTGGAGGGCGTCCGCTACCTGCGCATCGAAGGAATGTTTTACTGCGGGATCGGCTGCCTCTTCCTGCTGTACGGCCTGTATCGGGCGCTGGGAAAGCCGGGCATGTCCGTGGTCCTCACCGCCATTTCTCTGGGGATACGTGTAACCCTGGCCTATGTGCTGTCGGCTGTTCCGATGATCGGTGTGATCGGCATCTGGTGGTCGGTGCCTATTGGTTGGGCTATGGCTGACACGGTTGGGATCCTCTATTACATATTCCGAAAGAGACATCTGCTTTCTTGGGAAAACTGAGTTCGAATATAGCTGCCTGCGGCGTTTCAAACGGTGGATACCAAGGGCATAGATCAGCAAGGATCAGCAGACTCTCATGAAGAGATATTCAAGACGGATATGATAGAAACTGCGATATCCGGATTCCATTTTTATTTCGCCAGCGCACTTTTTCGGACCATATAAACGCATAAAAAGCACTGAATTTTGACCGTTTTAGTTAAAACCCAATGCTTTGTGCGGCTTGCCGATTTATAGAATTGCTTGCCGCTGTGCCGCGGGGTGTCCGGCATAAACTCATCCGTCCATACACACCCAGGCACAACGGCAAGGTGGAGCGCAGCCACAGAGAAGACCAGAAACGCTTCTGCTCTTGCCACACCTTCTCCTCTTTGCAGGATTTTGAAAAGCAGCTCGCCCTTCACAACCGCCGCTCCAACAACTTCCCCATGAGGCCCCTCGACTGGTTATCTCCCATAGAGCTTGCTGTCCAATATGTTTGACAATCCTACACACGACAGGGCGCGGAGCTGATGATTTTATTGACAATATTATGGAAAGATGGTATAATGCAACCGACAATGAGGCAGCTTTCCACGTTTTGCGGGACAGCTGCCGGAAAACAAAATCCAACAGGGAGAGATGTATGATGAAGAGAATCAAGACTCTTGAGACTCGTTCTCTGTGCGAGAGCGCAAAGAAGGGCGGCTGCGGCGAGTGCCAGACCTCCTGCCAGTCTGCCTGCAAGACCAGCTGCGGCGTTGCCAACCAAAAGTGCGAGAACGCTGATAAGTAAGCAAACCGCGATCAAAAAGCTGCCGCCTGTATGGGCGGCACTTTTTATGTGAGAGGAAAGGAATTCATTGACTATGGTACATCAGTATCAGCTGAACGGCTACAACATCGTGCTGGATACCTGTTCCGGCGCCATCCATGTGGTGGACGAGGTGGCCTATGATGTCATCGCCATGTTCGAGGGTCACACGCCGGAGGAGATTGTGGCCGCCATGCTGGAAAAATACGCGGGCCGGGACGATGTGACAGCGGAGGAGCTGCGGGCATGCATCGAGGATGTGCAGGGCCTGAAGGACGCGGGAAAGCTGTTCACACCGGACACCTTTGCCGATATGGCGGGAACCTTTAAGGAACGCTCCGGCGACGTGGTGAAGGCCCTGTGCCTCCACGTGGCCCATACCTGCAACCTCAACTGCTCCTACTGCTTCGCCAGCCAGGGTAAGTACCACGGCGACCGGGCCCTCATGAGCTTTGAGGTGGGCAAGCAGGCCCTGGATTTCCTGATCGAGCACTCCGGCACCCGGACCAACCTGGAGGTGGACTTCTTCGGCGGCGAGCCGCTGATGAACTGGGACGTGGTAAAGCGGCTGGTGGAATATGCCCGGAGCATCGAGAAAGAGAAGGGGAAGCACTTCCGTTTTACTCTGACCACCAACGGCATGCTGATCGACGACGATGTCATCGACTTCGCCAACCGGGAGATGAGCAACGTGGTGCTGTCCCTGGACGGACGGAAGGAGATCCACGACCGCCTGCGGGTGGACTACGCCGGCAACGGCAGCTACGACCGCATCGTGCCCAAGTTCCAAAGATTAGTGGAGGCCCGGGGCGGCAAGAATTACTACATGCGGGGCACCTTCACCCATGCCAACCCCGACTTCACCAACGACGTATTCCACATGGCGGACCTGGGCTTCACCGAGCTGAGCATGGAGCCGGTGGTCTGCGCCCCCGACGATCCGGCGGCCCTGACGCCTGAGGACCTGGAAGTGGTCAAGGAGCAGTATGAGATCCTGGCAAAGGACATGCTCCGCCGGGAGAAGGAGGGCAAGCCCATCACCTTCTACCACTATATGCTGGATCTGACCGGCGGTCCCTGCATCTATAAGCGGATCTCCGGCTGCGGCTCCGGCACGGAGTACATGGCGGTCACCCCCTGGGGCGACCTGTATCCCTGCCACCAGTTCGTGGGGGAGGAGTCCTATAAGCTGGGCAACGTCTGGCAGGGCGTTACCAACACGAAACTGCGGGAGGAGTTCCGCGCCTGCAACGCCTACGCCCGGCCGGAGTGCGCCGACTGCTGGGCCAAGCTGTACTGCTCCGGCGGCTGTGCCGCCAACGCCTACCACGCCACCGGCTCCATTCGGGGCGTGTATGAGGCGGGCTGCGAGCTGTTCCGCAAGCGCATCGAGTGCGCCATTATGATGAAAGCGGCGGAGGAAGCCGCCGAAGAGGAAGCCTGATGGACACGCCCATCGCAGATTTTGTGCGGGGCTATGACGCGGCGGGAGCCACCCGGCTCCACATGCCCGGACACAAGGGGAAACGTTTCTTAGGCTGTGAGCATCTGGATATCACGGAGGTCTCCGGCGCGGACGCCCTCTATGAGGCGGCGGGCATCATCGCCCGGAGCGAGGCAAATGCCGGAGCGCTGTTCGGCTCCGGACGGACGCTTTATTCCACTGAGGGTTCCAGCCAGTGTATCAGGGCCATGCTGTACCTGGCCCTGACATGCCGCCCCGATGGGGCGGCCCCGGTGGTCGTGGCCGCCCGGAATGTCCACAAGGCCTTTGTCTACGCGGCGGCCCTGCTGGACTTTGAAGTGGTCTGGCTGTGGCCGGAGGGCGGCAGCCAGTCGATCTGCGGCTGTCCGGTGTCTCCGAAGTCACTGGAGAAGACACTGGCGGACCTGCCCGCCCCGCCTGCCGCCGTGTATCTCACCAGCCCGGATTATCTGGGCGGCATGGTGGATACCGCCGCTCTGGCGGAGGTCTGCCACCGCCATGGCACGGTGCTGGCGGTGGACAACGCCCACGGCGCCTACCTGCATTTTCTCCGTCCCGCGGCCCATCCTCTGGACCTGGGGGCGGACATTTGCTGTGACTCCGCCCACAAGACGCTGCCGGTCCTGACCGGCGGGGCCTATCTGCATATCGGGAAAAACGCCCCGGCGGGCTTCCGGGAAAACGCGAAAATGGCCATGGCCCTGTTCGGCTCCACCAGCCCCTCCTATCTGACACTGGCGTCTCTGGACCTGTGCAATCAATATCTGGCGGAGGGATATCCGGGCCGCCTGTCAAATATGTCGGCCGCCCTGTCAAAGATCCGGGAGCGGCTTGCCGTAAATGGCTGGAAAGTGCTGCCGGCAGATCCCATGCGGCTGACGCTGGCCGCCCCTGCGGGACAGAGCGGCACCGTGCTGGCGGACCGCCTGCGGCAGGGCGGCGTGGAGTGCGAATACGCGGACAGGGACCTCCTGGTGCTGATGGTGACGCCGGAAAACACCCCCCAGGACATGGAACGGCTCCTGACCGCACTGGGGGAAAACCGCGCCCCCCATGTGCCGCTTCGCGCCCTGCCCCTTGCCAGGGGAGCGCAGGTCCTGTCCATCCGGCAGGCGCTGTTTGTCCCCCATGAGCTGGTCCCGGCGGAACGGACCCTGGGCCGCGTCTGCGGCGCGCCCACGGTATCCTGTCCCCCGGCGATCCCCATCGCTGTCTCCGGCGAGCGCATCGGCCGGGAGGCATTGGAGCTGTTCCGCCACTATGGAGTGGAGCGGGTGGATGTTGTGCGGGAATAGGAGGAACTATGGAAATTGAGCGAAAATTTACCGTAGAGCGGCTCCCGGAGGAGCTGGAGCGGTTTCCCAGAAAGCACCTGGAGCAGGCATACCTGTGCACCGCGCCGGTGGTCCGGGTGCGGCGCAGTGATGACGCCTTTTTTCTGACCTGCAAGGGCGCCGGACTGCTGGCGCGGGAGGAGTATGAACTCCCTCTGACGGAGGAGGCATACCGGCATCTCCTGTCCAAGGCGGACGGCCTGATCATCGTCAAGGACCGCTATTGCATCCCCTTTGCCGGGTACACCATTGAGCTGGACATCTTCGCCCCGCCCCTGGCGCCGCTGGTGATCGCGGAGGTGGAGTTCCACACGGAGGCGGAGGCCGCCGCCTTTCAGCCGCCGGAGTGGTTCGGCAGGGAGGCCACCTATGAGCCGGCGTACAGCAATTCCAATTTGAGCCGGCGCGGGCCGGCTTGGGCAGAGGCCATGGAACATGAGCACATCCGCCCGGGCCGCTACCGCCATTTCAAGGGCGGGGAATATGAGGTCCTGTATACTGCCGTCCATTCGGAGACGCTGGAGCCCATGGTGGTCTACCGCGCGCTGTACGGGGAGCGGGGCGTCTGGGTGCGCCCGGCGTCCATGTGGAACGAGACCGTCACCCGGGACGGCGTGACCTGCCGGCGATTTACGTATATCGGCGGAGAGGAACCGTGATCTTTTCAGACGCATTCAGACGCAGAAGAGCGCGCTGCCATGGCAGTGTGCTCTTTTTGATCCGTGCCGCTTTAACGGCTCGCATTTGAAAAAAGTCCTGGGCTTGTGATACCCTCCAGCACTGCCTGCATCCGCGCCGCGAAAGCCCGGTGTCCCGCCTCGGAGAAGTGAACGCCGTCAAAGAGAAGCTCAACACCCCATCGGCCCGCGTCGGCAAACCGGATACCCAGACGCCGGGCCAGCGCCTCATAGGAGTCCGCCAGCCCGGCGGACTCGGTCAAAAGCCGCTCCTCCGTGACCCATGCGCCGGGCCGCATGGGCGGCGGGGCGATCAGCAGAAGCGGGGGCGGGGCACAGCCCTCCAGCAGATGGGCCAGAAACGCTTCCATGCGTCCGGCGGCGTCCACGGCGGTAAAGCGGGAATTCTGGAGCAGGTCGTTGCTTCCCAGCATGACCGCCAGCAGGTCCAGCGGACCGGTGCCTGCCAGAAGCCTGTCCGCCCGTGTCAGCTCCGCCGGCCGGCGGGGGATCTCCCGCCCGTTCTGTCCCGCGTTCACCACCTCCCACCCGGTGGTCCGGGCCAGCACATCCGTCCAGCGGGCGTCCGCCGGATAGCGGTCCCCCGGAAAAGAACGGGGATCGTATCCATAGGTGTTGGAGTCCCCAAAGCACAGCAGCCGCATACAGAGCGCCCCCTCGATGTTGATGAGGGTATTGTAGCACATCCGGCGGGAAAACACAGCGGATCGGTTGAATTTTTCCGCCGGATACGGTATCATAGAGTTAAAAACGGGAAAGGAAGATGGGCATGATCGACCAGATGCTGACATATAACCGGGAGTTCGTCAAAAACGGGGAGTATAAAAAATTCGCCACCAGCAAATACCCCGATAAGAAGATCGCCATTTTGACCTGTATGGACACCCGCCTGGTAGAGCTGCTCCCCGCGGCGCTGGGGATCAAGAACGGCGATGTGAAGATGATCAAGAACGCCGGGGGCATGATCACAGGCCCCTTTGACAGCGCGGTGCGGAGCCTGTTGGTGGGCATCGTTGAGCTGGGTGTGGAGGAGGTCATGGTCATCGGCCACACGGACTGCGGCGTGTCCCACATCAACGCGGACATGATGATCCGGCATCTGATCCAACGGGGCGTCTCCCAGGACCACATCGATATGATGCGCTACTGCGGTATCGACTTTGAGGCGTGGCTCCGGGGCTTTGACAGCGTGGAGTGCTCCGTGGAGGAGACGGTGGACCTGCTGCGCAACCATCCCCTGATGCCCAAGGACGTGACCATCAAGGGCTACGTCATCAACACGGAGACCGGCGAGCTGACGCCGCTGGTGTAAAAATGCGGACACAGAAAGAGGCTCTCCACGCCGGGAGAGCCTCTTTTTTAGTTGACGCAGTTGAAAAGAAACAAAAACTTCTTTTCAACTTGTGGGGGGATATCTCGCCTCACAAGGCCGCAAAGCGGCCTTGCGTCAGACTCCATAGTCAGGCGGCGCCCGACAGCGGCCCTGCCGCTGTAAGAAAATCGGTAAATACCGATTTTCAAGTGTGCTGACTATATCATGCCAGGGGCGGCAGAAGAAAGCCCGTCAGGGCCAGCACCGCAAAGTGGAGGGGATAGAAGGCATACATGCCGTATTGAAACGCCCTTCCGGCCTGTCCCGGCTTGCCGTTGTCCGCCAGCGTCACCAGCATTCCCAGATAATTGCCGAAGACATTCAGGAAACAGTTCCGCACCGCCCCGGCGGAGAGCTCGCTGAGGGCCCACCGCACCAGATTCCATCGGGACAGCAGCACCGCCGGGATGAACAGCAGGGCTCGCTGAGGCCGGGAAAGATTTCGGGTGAGGTAGAAAACGAAGATGAGGAGGATATAGCCCTCCTTGCCTTCCATGTGGAGCAGCCGGGCCAGTCCCGCCGCTCCGGCCACGGCCAGCAGGCCCAGCCAAAGCCTGTTGTGCCTGCGGCAGTATTCCCACAACGCCAGCGCTGCCAGCCCCAGGGCCAGGGTGAACAGAATGTTCAGCCCGGTGTCCCGCCAGTCTCCCGCAAGGTCATAGCACCGCCGCATCTCCGCCAGGTCAAAGAGGGTGTAGGGCACCTGGGCGATCACCGCCGTCACCAGCAGGCGGCGGAGATAGCGCTTCACATCGTGGGTGTGGAGAAAGCCCACGGCGATGCCGTAGACGAACACCGGCGCCGCCAGCCGGCCAATGAACATCAAACAGAAGGACAGATCCTCCAGCACCCAGTCCGATGCCGCCTCCCACCCGGCGGCCCACAGCGCATCGGACAGGGGAGTGAACAGCCGGTAAAGGGGAAAGATGCGGACAACATGGTCAAAGAGCATGCAGGCCACGGCAAAAAGCTTTAATTGTTTGCGGTTCATGAGAACGCCTCCTTTTGGAATCAGCCTACCAGCTGTTTCTTACGGAAAGGCGGATAAACTTCTTACAACTTTCTTACAGGTCGAAAAAAACAGCGCCGGCGGTACACCGGCGCTGGCAGCTTGTCGAAAAGACTTTTTCGACAAGCTGCTTAAGAATTCAGAACTTTTAAAAAGTTCTGAATTCTGTTGATTGGAATGGCGCGGGGCACCCTTCCTGGGTTCCCCGCGCACACCCCTCCTTCCCGTTTTCCTGACCTTTCTGGTTTATCGACAGTCTGCCAGCGCCGGCGTACCGCCGGCGCTGGCTCGTTATTTCAGGACATCCAGCACGGACAGGTTGAACCCCCGGTAGTCCCGCTCCTTCAGCAGGGCGATGACCTCCTCCAGCGTGGGCAGGGAGGGCATGGCCCCCATGCGGGACACCGTGATGGCGGCGGTGTGGCTGGCGAAGGCCAGCGCCTCCTCCCGGGACAGGCCCGCCGTCAAACCCACGGACAGGGCGCCCACAAAGGAATCCCCCGCGGCGGTGGGGTCCGCCACGTGGTCCATATGGACACAGGGCACATAGTGGATATCGTCCCCCTCCACCACGGCGGAGCCGTGTCCGCCCAGGGTGATGATGACGTTTTCCACGCCCTTGGCCCACAGGGCGGCGGCGATCTTCCGCAGGTCCTCCCGCCGGAGGCCGTTTTCGTCGCTCCCCAGGGGCAGGTGCGTCTCCATGGAGGCCTCCTGCTCATTGGGCGTCAGATAGGTCACCAGACGCAGAAGCTCGTCGTCCAGCTCGGTGGCGGGGGCGGGGTTCAGCATCACGGGCACGCCGGCCTCCTTGGCCCACCGGGCCACGGTCCGGTTCACCTCCAGCGGGACCTCCAGCTGAAGCAGGACCATGTCGTATGTATGGATCTCGTCCCGGATCCAGGCCACTTCGTCCACTGTCAGCGTCAGGTTGGCGCCGGGGATGACCACGATGCGGTTTTGGGCGGTGTGCTCCGTGACCTCCAGCGTCACGTGGCCCACACCGGAGGAGATCCCCGGCCGGACCAGCACATGGCTGACGTCCACGCCGGCGTTCCGGGGCGTTTCCAGCAGCTTTTCTCCGAAGAGATCGCCGCCCACGCAGCCCATCATGGTCACGTCGGCGCCCAGGCGGGCGCATTGCAGGGCCTGGTTGGCACCCTTGCCGCCGGGGGCCATGTGGAAGGACTTTCCATACACAGTCTGGGCGGAACTGGGAACGCGCTCTGTGGTGGCGATCACGTCCATCACAAAGCTGCCGACAACGAGGATACGAGGCTTTCTAGGCATGATTTGGCAACTCCTATTTGCAAGTAAACGATTAAGCAATGCCCTTATTATAAAGCTTCACAAAAAAAATACAAGCCTTTTCTGGCAAGTTAAAAGATAAACGATGAAACTGCGGAAAAAGTCTGTAAAATGATACAATTCTTTACTGACTGCTTTTTTCGATTGCCTCTTGTAATTTTGGAAAAAACCGTTTATGATAAAACTTGGAAATCAAAAATGCGGCAGCCACGGAGTACTCGCAATACCCCGCGGCCTGCGTAAGAGTGATAGGGCACTCGTACACAGCGGCATCTCGCCGCACCGCAACGTTTATTATAGTGTCTTTCCCCGCTTTTGACAAGCGGAAAAGGCGCTTAGTTTCGTTGTGTTCGCATTTTGTCGCCTTTGACAAACGCGGTGTATGAGACACTCATACACCGCGTTTTTGGTTTCCACCGGGGGGCCAAGGGGGGTATCTTACCCTTTTTGGCCGCCCTCCCGGTGGAAATACGGGCACAGCCCGATAAAAAAGGAGACGATGAAAATGCGAACACAGCGAAAATTTTTGGCATGGCTCATGGCATTGATTTTGTCAGTGTCCATGATCCCGACGGCAGTCCTGGCGGCGGAGCTTTCCCCGGACACGTTCGGCACCTGCGGCGCGGAGAGCAATGAGGGAGGTGCGGAGAGCGTCAAATGGGAACTGCAAGAAAACGAGGACGGCACCTGCACCCTTGTGATCTCCGGGACTGGGGCGATGGCGGACTACACCAAGCAGGAGGATCAGCCGTGGTTTTCCTCCACGTCAAGGATTACGGGAATTGTCATAAAGGAGGGCGTCACAAAAATAGGCGCCCATGCATTCCGCCAAATGGAAGAAATCAACAGTGGACTGACGATCCCGGTCTCGCTGACAGCCATCGGAAGCTGCGCACTATATATGGCAACATTCACGGAGTTCCGCGTTTCGGCTGGCAATGAATCGTTTTCTGCCGATGACAACGGCGTTCTGTATAATGCTGACAAAACCACTCTTGCTGCATACCCGATTGGCAGCGGTCAGACCAGCTACACAGCGATCAGCACGCTGACCGGAATTAGCAGCTATGCGTTTTCGCACGTCAGTGGCTTGACTATTGATTTCAGCACAGCGGAGAATCTTTCTGTAATTGGGCAGCAAGCGTTTGAAAGCGCGACAAATTCCGACGCTGTTTTTAAAAGCAACCAGGAAATAACGGTAGGCTACGAAGCATTGAAAGGGCTGCATTCAGTGAGCATGGATTGCCCGTCATTGAAATTGGCTCCATATGCGTTCAAGGATACAACATACATAGACTTAAGCAAGATAGACTCTATTGACGCCGGCTACTCTAGTTGGTGGAGCAACAGCACAACCTTTGTGAAAGATGGCCTTAACACAAACGTTGTTGCGGGTGCAACGCGGGTATATGTAAAAGATGATACCCTTGCAACGTATATATCAAAGTTTCCGATACGAGACCGTTCAACAAAAGCGCCAGATATTGCCGTGGTCAGCGGCGGATATTTCGCTAATGCTGGGGCTTTTGACAGCGATGAACTTCCGAAACTGAACAGAACAGACTATACTTTTGTCAGATGGGACGAGGGAACTGAATACACCATAGCAGAAATATCAGCATCATCAACGTTGACTGCGAAAATCTATCATGCCAAATGGTACTGCAATTCCGACCATGAGTTTGACTTCGAGAACGGCGTCACAGAGGGAGATACCACCACGTATCACTGCAAGAACTGCGATGCGGTGGAGGTCATCACAGAAAACGAGGATAACGAGGAGACGTGCGCCCACGAGATCTGGGAGGAGAAAGAGAACACCGCCACCTGCACGGAGCTGGGCAAAAAGACCTCCGTCTGTGCAAGCTGCGGCGCCACAAAGGAAGAAGATGTGGGTGCACTGGGCCACAGCTATCAGGAGGTCGTGACCGCCCCCACCTGTACCGAGAAGGGCTACACCACCCACACCTGCTCTGGCTGCCATGATAGCTATGTGGACACTTATGTGTCTGCCACCGGCCATGACTGGGACGATGGCGTGGTGACAAAAGAACCCACCTATTCTGAAACGGGTATCAGGACATACACCTGCAAGAATTGCGGTGAAACAAAGACGGAAGAGATCGCAAAGCTGACTCGTCCCTCCGGCGGCAGTTCCTCCGGCACGCCCTCTTACACCGTCAGCGTGGACAGCGGGAGGAACGGCTCTGTGAGCGTCAGTCCCAAGTCCGCCTCCAAGGGCACGACTGTGACCATCACGGTCAAGCCCGATTCCGGCTATGAGCTGGACGACCTGGCCGTTACCGATAAAAACGGCAACGCCGTGAAGCTGACCAAGAAGAGCGGCACCAAGTACACCTTCACCATGCCCAGCGGCAAGGTGGAAGTGGAGGCCAGCTTCGTCAGGACCGAGGAAGAGGTCCCCCAGCAGACCTTCACCGACGTGCCCGATGGCTACTGGGCGGAGGACGCCATCGCCTGGGCCTACGAGAACGGCTACATGAACGGCAATACCGCCGTGACCTTCAACCCCGAGGGCACCGTGTCCCGTCAGCAGCTGTGGATGATCCTGGCCCGCCTGTCCGGCTATAA
>JAETOQ010000134.1 GCA_021771635.1 Oscillospiraceae bacterium
GGGCGGGATTTGACCGGCACGCTGATCTCGGACATTGTGCTCCAGCTTTTAAGCTACGTGGCCCAGACCGAGCGGGAGAACCTCCGCCAGCGGCAGGCGGAGGGCATCGCGGCGGCCAAGGCGCGGGGGGTGCGGTTCGGGCCGCGCCCCCGGACACTGCCGGACAACTTTGAAGGGCTGCGGCGCGCGTGGCGGAGCGGGGAGCTGTCCATGCGGGCGGCGGCGGAAGCCTGCGGTATGCCGACTACCACCTTCCACGACGCTGTCATACGGGCCGAGACAGCGGAGTGCGGGAAGCGTTGAAAAGGGCAAAAAACTGATCGGGGAAGTATACTTTCCCGATCAGTTTTTTCTTGGGGTTTTTCCCGCCGCTCTACACTACATATCGGCGATATTCCCTGATAATTAAGCCTTATCCATAAAAAATTTTTTGATCGGAATTGCATAGAACCCCGAGCGCGGCTCCGTCGATGCCGGGGCGGGAAAGGAGCAGATCCATGCGTTCTATCGAAACAAGTGAGAGGACGCAAGGTGAGCTCCAGCAGCTGGCCCAGGATGTCGTTTTGGAGCTTTCAGAGCTTGATCCCGACCACAGCAAAGAGCTTTTGGGGCTGCTCGTCTCCGAGATGTTTCGCATTGTCGCGGAGCAGGATCTGCGGGAAGTGAGGCGCCGCCGCCAGGCGGAGGGCATCGCGCAGGCCAAGGCGGCGGGGGTGCGGTTCGGGCCGGAGCGGCGGATGCTGCCCGGCGGCTTTGAGCCAATGGCCCGGATGTGGCACGAGGGCGGCATCTCCGCAAACCAAGCCGCGAAACAGCTGGGCATGAACCGGGATACGTTTCTGCGCCGGGCCAGGGAACGCTACGCGGACAACAGATAGCGCGGCAAAGGGAGGCGGCAGGCATGGCATGGAAAAGGAGCAGTCCCAAAGACGGAAAGGCGCTCCAGTACACCACCATTAAGGCCCGCCTCTACCCCAGCGAGGCCCAGGCGGAGCTGTTTGAAAAGACCTTCGGCTGCTGCCGCTGGATTTGGAACCATATGCTGGCCGACCAGCAGCGGTTTTACCTGGAGGCCGACAAGCACTTCATCCCCACCCCGGCCAAGTACAAGAAGGAGGCGCCCTTCCTCACCGAGGTGGACAACCAGGCGCTGATCCAGGAGCACAACAAGCTGTCCCAGGCGTTCCGGGTGTTCTTCAAAAACCCCGAGCACTTCGGTTACCCCAACTTCAAGAGGAAAAAGACCGACCGGGACTCCTTCACCGCCTGCAACCACGTGTTTGAGTCCGGCCCCACCATTTACATCACGAAGGACGGCATCCGCATGACCAAGGCGGGCATCGTCAAGGCCAAATTTCCCCGGCGGCCCCGGAACGGCTGGAAGCTCCGGCGGGTGACGGTGGAGAAAACCAAGACCGGCGAATTCTTTGCCTACATTTTATATGAGTACGCTGTGAAGGAGCCAGAGGCCGTCGCTCCCGCCCCGGAGACCACCCTGGGCCTGAAATACTCCGTGGCCCACTTCTACGTGGCGGACAGCGGCGAGCTGGCCGACGCCCCCCACTGGCTGAAGCAGTCCCAGGAAAAGCTGGCAAGGCTCCAGCAGCGGCTCAACCGCATGGAGCCGGGCTCCAAAAACTATGCGGAGGCCGTTCAGAAGTACCGCCTGCTCCACGAGCACATCGCCAACCAGCGCCGCGACTTCATCCACAAGGAATCCCGCCGGATAGCCAACGGCTGGGACGCCGTGTGCGTGAGGGACGACGACCTGCGGGAGATGGCCCAATCCGTCAAACTGGGCCGCGTGCCGGACGCCGGGTTTGGGATGTTCCGGGAGTGCCTGCGGTACAAGCTGGCGCAGCAGGGCAAGGCGCTGATCATGGTGGATCGCTACGCGCCCACCAGCCGTACCTGCTCCGCCTGCGGGCTGGTTTTGGATGACGCCGTCCACTACAAAAAGCGGATGTGGACTTGTCCCAGGTGCGGCGCGGTACACAGCCGCGAGGTCAACGCCGCGCAAAACATCAAGGCCCAGGGCCTGGCCCAGTATTTCAGTATGCAGGAGCGAGAAGTCGCTTAAAGCATAGAACCCCAGCTATACCGGTCGGGACGCCGGTGAAAGCCCATGTTTCCGGCTGGGAACCTTGCGTGAAACAGAATATCCCGATGTTCCGTTTCACGCAGCGTTTCCGGGCCGCAGAGTGGGAAACGAGAGGGCATCTTCCCTTAGGATCGTGCCCGAAGCCGGTCGGTGCTCCGCACTGGCTGGCGTCCAAAATATTATGACTATGAAAAGCAGGCGAAAGGAGTTTGCCATGCTGTTCTTGCAGCTCAAAACAGGCGAGTATATGACCATTGGCGGCAGCGTGGTGGTTCAGCTGAGCGATGCCTCCAGCAGCCACTGCAAGCTGATGATTGAGGCGCCCAGGGAGATTCCCGTGGTGCGGGGCGAGCTGCTGGAACGCGCCGGGATGGAGCGCCCGGAGTGTGTGGCGGAAACGTCCTGCCGCCGCAGGCAGGGCCCGGATCTGGCCTGGAATCGGAATAAGACCCAGGCGCTGGCCGCTATGCGGCGGCTGCTTACTCAGATGGACGGGGGGGACAGCCGGGTGAAGGATCTCCGCCGGCAGCTGGACTTCCTGTTCCCGCCTGAGTTCGCAGCCAACGAGACGATCTACGCCCCCAGCCCCTGATTGGGGGCCGAGAGGAAAAGCAGCGAAGCGAGGGATATGGAGCTGCTTTGATGAGGTTTCATCCGGTTGACGAGCCGGTTGAAATAGAAACGCGCCGCGCTGACCTTCCAAAGGCCACGGAATTCGGCAGGGCGGGGCAAACTCCATTGCGTTGGAGCAAGGAATATGAGTGAAGGCGCAATGGATCGCAAATTCCCAAAATTTAATTTGAAAGGAATCAAGAACAATGAGGATCCAACACAACATAATGGCGATGAACGCCTACCGGAACTACACCAACAACGTCTCCGCCATGAAGAAGAACCTGGAGAAGCTGTCCTCCGGCTACAAGATCAACCGCGCCGGCGACGACGCCGCCGGTCTGGCCATTTCCGA
>JAETOQ010000135.1 GCA_021771635.1 Oscillospiraceae bacterium
GCCGGGGCAGCCGGAAGGACTCGCGGGAGAGGAGAGAGCGGGGCCGGAAGGGGAGTCCAGGGGCGAACCGCAGCAAAAAAGGAAGGGATTGATTGAATGAAAGCCTACAAAAAGATCATGAGCGGCGTGGCTGAGCTGGAGAAGATCGTTCTCAGCGTCATCTTAGTATTCGTCACTCTGATCACCTTTGCCAACGTTGTGGTCCGGAAGCTGAGCGACAGCCAGTTTGCCTGGACGGAGGAGTTGGTGATCAACCTGTTCGTACTGCTGATCATGCTGGGGTGCGGTCTGTGCGCGCGCGAGGGCAGCCTGATCAGCCTGTCTTTGATCTTTGACCGGCTGAAGGTCGGGGGAAAGAAGGCCTTTGTCGCGATCATCACGGTGGCGAACACGGCGTTCTGGCTGATCCTGCTGAAGACCGGCATCGACAAGGTGGCCTCTCAGATGGCCTCCGGGAAGCACACCTCCTCGCTGAACTGGCCCGAGTGGGTATTCACCATTTTCCTGCCCATCGGCGCCGTGTTCCTGGTGCTGCATACGATCGAATTCTGCGTGGACGTCATGGCGAATAAGGCGCCTGGCATCTCCGCGGAGGAAGGAGAGAATGACTGATGATCAACCTGATATTGTTCGGCTCCTTCTTTGTGATGCTGTTTTTGAACATTCCCATCTGCGTGAGCCTGGGCATGTCCTCCATCTTCGCGATGGTATTCTCCGGCGACAAGCTGTCCATCGTGCCGACGAACGTGTACAACGGCATGGCGAAATTCCTGCTGCTGGCGATCCCGTTCTTCGTGCTGTCGGGCAACATCATGGCGAAGGCGGGCATCTCCACCCGCCTGGTGCAGTTCATCGATGACTGCATCGGCCACCGGCGGGGCGGCATCGCCATCGTGTGCGTGGTGGTGGCGTGCTTCTTCGGCGCCATCTCCGGCTCCGGTCCGGCCACGGTGGCGGCGCTGGGCATCATCCTGATCCCGGCCATGATCAACCGGGGCGGCTTCTCCGCGCCGTTCTCCTCGGCCATGATGGCCACGGCGTCCTCCATCGCCATCGTCATCCCGCCCTCCATCGCGTTCGTGGTGTACGCCTCCATCACCGGCGTGTCCGTGGGCGACATGTTTATGGGCGGTATCGTGCCGGGCATCATGATGGGCGCGGCACTGGTGATCGTGATCATGATCGAGGTGCGGAAGAAGGGGCTGACCTCCTCCCGCGAGAAAGCCAGCTGGGGCCAGCGCTGGAAGTCCTTCCGGACGGCGTTCTGGGGCTTCCTGATGCCCGTGATCATCCTGGGCGGCATCTACGGCGGCATCTTCACGCCCACCGAGGCGGCGGCCGTGTCCGTGGTGTACGGCCTGATCGTGGGCCTGTTCATCTACCGGGAGGTCAAGCTGAAGGACCTGTACGAGCTGCTGGTGGACTCCGGCAAGACCACGGGCGGGATCATGCTGATCATCGGCGCGGCCACGCTGTTCTCCTACATCTGCACGGTGCACGGCATCTCCGGCGCGGCCCAGACGCTGCTGCTGAACATCTCGGGCAACAAGTACGTGTTCCTGCTGATCGTGAACGTGATCTTCCTGATCGCGGGCTGCTTTGTGGACGCGAACTCCGCCATGTACATCTTCATCCCCATCATGTATCCCGTGGCGACGAAGCTGGGGATCAATCCCATCCACTTCGGCGTGCTGTCCACGGTGAACCTGGCGATCGGCCAGGTGACGCCGCCTGTTGGCGTGAACCTGTTCGTGGCGATCGGCGTGAGCGCGAAGCTGCAGGATGTGAAGGATAAGACGCGAGTGACCATCGAGACGATCTCGAAGGCTGTGTGGCCCATGATCATCGCCTGCGTCCTCACGCTGCTAATCGTGACCTATATCCCCATCTTCTCCACCATCTTCCTGAAGGGCTGAGAAGGGAGAGCAGAAGGATCTGTCATCACGGAAGTGATATCAGATAAAACGCAACTCAAAAATTTAAGGAGGAAAAACAATGAAAAAGTTTCTTGCATTGATCCTCGCGCTGGTCATGGGCCTGTCCCTGGTCGCCTGCGGCGGCGGTGACACCAAGGAGGAAGAGACCGGAAGCAATGAGCCTGCTCAGACGGAGGGCGATGCTCCCAAGTTCGAGAAGCAGACCTGGAAGTTCACCTGCTCCGCCACGGAGAACACCTGCTGGGCGGACATGGGCCGTGACTTCGGCCAGATGGTCAGCGACGCCACCGGCGGCGCCGTCACGGTGGAGGTCTATGCCGCGGACCAGCTGACCGCGGGCAACCAGACCGAGGGCATCCAGGGCGTTATGGACGGCACCATTGAGCTGTCCGCCCACTCCAACATCATCTATTCCAACTTCGACAAGCGGCTGAACGTGGTGTCCCTGCCCTTCCTGTTCGACAACTTCGACGATGTTGACGCGAAGCTGGACGGCGATGCCGGCAAGGCTGTGGGCGAGGTGGTTGAGAGCATGGGCCTGCACCTGCTGGGCATTGCGGAGAACGGCTTCCGTCATCCCACCAACAGCGTGCGTCCCATCGAGTCCCTGGCCGACATGAAGGGCCTGAAGCTGCGCGTGGCCGGTTCCGACCTGCTGAATGCGGAGTATGACGCCTGGGGCGCCAACTGGACGAACGCCAACTGGTCCGAGGTGTACACCGGCCTGCAGACCGGTACTTACGACGGCCAGGAGAACCCCCTGCCCACCGCTGACGGCGCCTCCATCGCTGAGGTCCAGAAGTACGTGACCTACTGGACCGGCGTGTATGACTGCATCTTCTTCACCATGAACGGCGAGCTGTATGACTCTCTGGATCCCGAGCTGCAGAAGATCGTTGATGAGTGCGGCCTGAAGGCTGCCCAGAATCAGCGCAAGCTGGAGCGCGAGGGCGACCAGGAAGTTCTGGAGAAGTGGAAGGCCGCTGGCGTGACCGTCTCCGAGCTGTCCCCCGAGGCTGTTGAGGAGTTCAAGGCCGCTTCCGCCGGCATCTATGAGGATCCCAAGTTCGTCGAGATGATGACTCCCGAGCTCATCGCTGCCTTCACGGAATAA
>JAETOQ010000136.1 GCA_021771635.1 Oscillospiraceae bacterium
CGCTCTTTTCCAGATAGTCCTGAAAGCCGCCGTACCAGTCGTCATCCTTGAAATTGTCCAGGAACTTCTCGGCAAGCTGATCCTTGCCGTAGTCGGTAAAAGCGGTATTGCCGTAACCGTAGGCCAAAAGGTCGTAGTCCCGCTCCGCCATGGAAAGCAGGAGCAGCACACCGCTTCTCTCTCCGCCGTAGCCCAGGGAGTACTCCCGGTAGAGGTTCTTTGCGGCCTCCACCACGTCATTGCCGTCGGCATAGTTAGCGAAGTTGTCCACCGCGATGATATACACGCCGCATTTATATTTCAGGGAAATCTCTTCCGCCCGCGCCTCCAGATCAGACCACTCCTGCTCGGAGAGGAGCCCGGCTTCGTCAGTGACGAAGTACAGCTCGGCCTCATCAAAGCCCGCGGCCAGGGCAGGGACACAGAGAAAGAGGGCCAGCGCCATCACGGCCAGAAGGGAACTGATTCGTTTTTTCATTCTGCCCCCTCCTCTCAGGCCAAAAAGACTCTTGCGATCCATTGGCCCAGGCCGCTCCAGAGCATCAGGCCGCTGAGCGCCACGGCCAGGACGGCGAAGAATGCCGTGACCTTTCCATTGGACACGGGCAAATCGCCCACCATCTTGCCCGTCTGACCGTTCATCATAAAGAGGTAGTCCTCATCCTTCCACCTGGTGCGAAGGGTCCACACCGGCATCAGCGCGTAATGCACCTTGCCGCGGCGAAGGCGGACATTCCCGCCCACCTGATTCACTGTCTCATAGCCGGACACATCCCGGCGCATCTGGTCAATGGCGGAATTGTGGCACCGCCGGTCGGCACGTTCCATGCTCTCCTGGGCGGTCACATCGTATTTATCCGCAAGGTATCCGGGGAGATAGGCGGTGGAAAAGGGCTTCAGGCCGGTGTAGTCAAAGGGCTCAATGGAATCCATGTAGTCATCGGGCATCTTCTTGGAGCCGTCTACAGGTATACGCTCAAACTCCATGGTGCCGGAGCGCCATATATCAAAATGTTCGGTGACGGTGACCCGGTAATCCCCGTCCGTGTGGGTATGGGAGCGGGTGGCGTGGAACCGGCAGTCTACCTCCGCACCGGCATCAAACAGCCAGAAGGGGACATAGATCCCCTGGACCTCCCCCAGATGATTGCCGCTGGAGAAGGCGCGGGGCAGGAAGAATTTTTTGCTGTAGTGCTTTTTCAGTGCCGCGACAGCAGCCGTTTTGTCCAGCTTAAAGGGGAGTACATAATCCGGCTTCATGGTGCCGCCAAACTGTCCGGGCACGATGGTATTGTTGCCGCAGTAGGGGCAGCTGGTGGCGGCGGTGGTGGCGTCGCAGATCAGTTCAGCGCCGCAGGAGGGACAGCTGTACGCTTTCATTCCCTCACCGTCCGTACCCCAATCCTCCTGGAGCCCGGAGGTATCCCACGCCGGTTCTTCTCCTGGCCCACCGTTTTCCCCCTTTGCTTCCGCCTCTTGAAAAGCGGCCTCCGCTTTTGCCTCCTGCCCGACATAGAGCGCCTCGATCTCCGCTACGTCGTAGCTCTGGCCGCAGTAATCACACTCCAGCTTTCCGGACTCGCCTACGAAATGGAGCGGGCCGGTACAGGCGGGACATTTGTATTCGGTAATTTGTGCTGGCATAAGCAGTTCCCTCCCTGACCAGCCCCATGCGGACGAGCCCGCATGGGGCTGTATTTCGTAGCGTTATTTCTTCGTCAGATCATAGTCGGGAGCCAGGCCGTCCGTCGCCGTGAGGGTCAGGCTGCTGCCCGAAACCGCAAAATCATACACGACCGGATCGGCGAAATCGCCTTCCCTTGTAATCGTCACTTGGCTGCCGTCGATGGTATAGGTACCCTTGTTATCAAAGAAATCGCTCTCGCTGGTGAAGCCGCCTTTCCCGTCAAACTTCCATGTCACGGTGCCATAATCAGTGCCCGTCTGTTCCCAGGTTCCCTTGAGGGTGTCGCCTCCTCCTCCGCCGCCGCAGGCGGCGAGGGAGAGGATGATGGCCAAGCAGCAAATAACAGATAAAAACTTTTTCATAACAATTTTCCTTTCTTTATGCAATGTAATATGGTTTATTGAACTAACTGGAGGCTGCCGAGGATGCTCTGTACCTCCTCGCTTCCAAAATCGCACTGGTAGCCCTTCACCAGGAGTGCTTTCTCGCCAAGCTGTGCGGCGGCTGCATTTTCAGCCAGATACCAGGTGCCGTTGGCCAGCTCTTTTGTCCCAGCATAGGTTCCGTAGGGGTCCTCCGACTCCAGAACAGCCCGCGCCGCCTCAATGCCACCAAAATACTCCTGTGCTTGCAGATAGGGATCGCCCAACTCAAATTTCTCTGCATGGCAGATAAAGTCCGCAAGGTCAACACCGTTCATGTCGGTGCCGGAAACCAGGCTCCAGCCGGAGGGAAGCTCTGCCGTCACCATGTCGCCGGAGGCCGAGGTTGTCTTGGGCTTGCCGTCGCCGTTTTCTCCTAAGCCTCCACAGGCGGGTAGAGCCAGCAACACAGCTGCGGTGAAGAGAATCCAAAGGGCCTTTTTTATCGTAAGTAACCCTTTTTTCATGGCCTCATCCATCCAGCAGGCCCGGACTGGTTTCTACTGATTGCAGCTTCTCAATCCCGATGGAGTAGTCCGTCACCTCAAAGACCAGGGTGGCGTACTCCCCGCTCTCAATGGACCACTGATAGACATGGATCTTGCCCGTATCCCAGCGGGGATCGTCGATCAGGGGCTTGCCGTGGATATAACCCATGGAATTATAAAGACTGTCGTATGGGGCAGAGCCGATCTGAGAATCGGCGTAGAAGCCGATTCGATCAACCAGCTCATCCCGCGTCATCGGAACGACGCCGGTGGCGCTGGCCTTGGACAGGCCGTAGTCGCCGTAAACGGGTGCCTGCCAGGTGCCGTCCACCGCGGAGGCGTTGGGGTCGTTTCCGCCCTGGGGTTCCATCTGGCTGTCAGGTACCTCTCCGGGGGCGAGGCCGCCGTAGTCGCCGCC
>JAETOQ010000020.1 GCA_021771635.1 Oscillospiraceae bacterium
ATTTGAGTGAAAACAGAGGGGCCCCCATGGGACTGGTCCCATGGGGAGACGAGGACACCAGCGCCGCCGTGCGGGTGGCGGTGGAAGGCCTGAAGCTGCTGATCGAGCAGGACCGGAAAGCGGGCCGCTGAACATACATACATATGAGACAGGGCAGTTCAGCCCCAAGGCCAAGCTGGCGCTGGTGCTGTGCATTGCTCTGGACAAAAAGTTTGAGGACCTGTTCTACTTTGAATAGCTATTTTGAGTAAAAATGAGACCGCCGCTTCCGGAGAAGCGGCGGTCCTTTTTAGTCGTCTGTCCGGATACCCCGCTCGATATCCCGGATATCGTAGGGGGCGGTCTGGTACACGCAGTAGTTCAGCCAGTTGGCATAGAGCAGGTGGGCGCAGGAGCGCCAGTTCATCATGGGCTTTTTGCCGGGATCATCGCCGGGGAAATAGTGCTGGGGAAGCTGGATGTCCACACCGGCGGTCAGGTCCCGCATGTACTCCTTCCGCAGAGTTTCACGGTCGTATTCCGCGTGTCCCATCAGAAACACCTGGCGGCCCTGGTCGGTTTTGACCGCATAGACACCGGCCTCCGGCGAGGCGGCCAGGATCTTCAGCGCTGGCACTGCCTCGATATCCGCCCGGCTGACTGTGGTGTTCCGGGAGTGGGGGACCCAGAAGGTGTCGTCAAAGCCTCGGAAGAGGATGTAGTTGGGGTCCTCCACCGTGTGCTGGAACACGCCGAAGAGCTTATGGGGGAGTTGTCGTTTGGGGATGCCGTAGTGGTAGTAGAGCCCCGCCTGGGCACCCCAGCAGATGTGCAGGGTGGAGTGGACGTGGGTCTTGCTCCACTCCATGATCTCGCACAGCTCCGGCCAGTAGTCCACCTCCTCAAATGCCATCAGCTCCACCGGCGCGCCGGTGATGACCAGGCCGTCGAAGGTGCGGTCCCGCACCTCGTCAAAGGTCTTGTAGAAGGCCAGCATGTGGGCCTGGGAGGTGTTTTTGGACACGTGGCCGCTGGGGGCGATCAGCTCCAGCTCAATCTGGAGGGGGGTGTTGCCCAGCACACGGGCCAGCTGAGTCTCCGTGTCGATCTTGGTGGGCATCAGGTTCAGCAGCAGGATCTGGAGCGGGCGGATGTCCTGGGTGATGGCCCGGGTCTCCGTCATGACGAAGATGTTCTCCGCCGTCAGCACATTGGTGGCGGGGAGCTGGTTGGGGATTTTGATGGGCATGTCAGATGGCCTCCAATGCCTGCTTGATATCGTCGATCAGGTCCTCCTTGCTCTCCAGGCCGCAGGACATGCGGACAAGGCCCGCGGGCACACCGGCCGCGGCCAGCTGCTCGTCGGTCATCTGCCGGTGGGTGGAGCTGGCGGGGTTGAGGCAGCAGGTCCGGGCATCCGCCACGTGGGTCTCGATGGCCGCCAGCTTCAGCTGCTTCATGAAGATGCCGGCGGCGTCCCGGCCGCCCTTCAGCTCAAAGGACACCACACCGCAGGAGCCGTGGGGCAGGTACTTCTCCGCCAGGGCGTGGTAAGGGTCCCCCGGCAGGCCGCAGAAGTGGACGATCTCCACCTTGGGGTGGGAGGCCAGGAACTCCGCCACCGCCTGGCCGTTCTCACAGTGGCGGGCCATGCGGACATGGAGGCTCTCCAGCCCCAGATTCAGGTAGAAGGCGCTCTGAGGGGACTGGGTGCAGCCGAAGTCCCGCATCAGCTGGGCGGTGCACTTGGTGATAAAGGCCCCCTCCTTGCCGAATTTCTCCGCGTAGGTGATGCCGTGGTAGCTGTCGTCCGGGGTGCAGAGGCCGGGGAATTTGTCGGCGTGGGCCATCCAGTCGAACCTGCCGGAGTCCACAATGGCGCCGCCCACGGCCACACCGTGGCCGTCCATGTATTTGGTGGTGGAGTGGGTGACGATATCGGCGCCCCAGTCGAAGGGGCGGCAGCCCACGGGGGTGGCGAAGGTGTTGTCCACCACCAGGGGCACGCCGTGGGCGTGGGCGGCCTGGGCGAATTTTTCAATGTCCAGCACCGTCAGGGCGGGGTTGGCGATGGTCTCGCCGAACACGGCCTTGGTATTGGGCCGGAAAGCGGCGTTCAGCTCCTCCAGCGCGCAGTCCGGGGACACGAAGGTGGCTTCGATGCCCATCTTCGCCATGGTGACGGAGATCAGGTTGAAGGTGCCGCCGTAGATGCTGGAGGAGGCGACGATGTGGTCTCCGCAGGAGGCGATGTTGAACAGGGCGAAGAAATTGGCCGCCTGGCCGGAGGAGGTCAGCATGGCGGCGGTGCCGCCTTCCAGCTGGGCGATCTTCGCCGCCACGGCGTCGCAGGTGGGATTCTGAAGGCGGGAGTAGAAATAGCCGCTGGCCTCCAGGTCAAAGAGCTTGCCCATGTCCTCGCTGGTGGCGTATTTGAAGGTGGTGGACTGGACGATGGGGATCTGGCGGGGCTCGCCGCTGCCGGGGGTGTAGCCCCCCTGGACGCAGATGGTTTCAGGACGATAGCTGCTCATAAATGTGTGCTCCTTCCGGTAGTTGAGACGAAAAAACGGCTTCCGTCCCAAAGAAATTTGTCTTTGAGACGAAAGCCGAAAACTGCTTCCGCGGTACCACTCAAATTGCGCCGGCCTCACGGCCCGACGCCCCTTATAGGGTCCAGCAACCCCCTCGCACTGACGCGGCGCACACGGGGAGGCCCTAACGGCGCCAGCGCCCTCGAACCCCCGGCTCAGGAGCCATAGGACCTGGAGACCTTTCCCGCCGGCTCGCACCGCCCGCCGGCTCTCTGAAGGTACGTGTCCCCGTCCCTCTCCTTCATCGCTTTGGGAATATTATAGGGAGGCGGGGCGGATTTGTCAACCGGGATTTTGCCGGAGCGGGAAAAAGCCTTTGCGCGGCAAGCGCAAAGGCTTTTAATCGTTCTCTAAAGAGGAGATCACACTGTCGAAGATATTCAATGCCTGTTTCCGACGGGTGACATCAAGAGATTTCAGCTTTTTGATGATGTCATTGCTTTTGGATTCATAGCCAATGACAAGACTATCTTGCAGGACATCGTCGGAAGATGCGGATAAAACATTGAGAATCCGAATAAATGTTTCTAATTTTGGAACTTTGTCGCCGCGCTCGATATCGGCTAAATACCTGGGAGTAATGCCGGCTTGTTCCGCACATTCCTCCATGCTCCAGCCGCATTTAGCCCTGTACGACTTCAGCTTTTTGCCAAGACTTTTGGAATCCATAATGTTTACCACCTATTTAGGGATGCTTTCTATTATTTGTATACATGGTATATCAAAATGCTGAAATGCTCTATTTATAGAAATTTCCCTAAATAGGGGTTGAAATAAGAAAAATTACGTGATAACATAAAACTGGAAATTCCAGTTGCCAGTTTTGTGAAAGGAGGGAAGATCGATGATAAAAACCACGGGGATCGTCAGAAGAGTGGACGAGCTGGGGCGAGTGGTCCTCCCGGTCGATGTGAGAAGACTGTTCGGCATAGAAGAAAAGGACCGTCTGGAGATCCTGTCGGATGAGGAAAATGGACAGATCATCCTCCGGAAAGCGTCCCAAATGTGCCTCAAATGCCAGTCCACAGAGGACCTGCGAGAGCTCAAACCCGGCTGCTGCCTGTGCGGCAGGTGCCTTGCCAGTCTGAGATAAGCGCGAAAAGAGGAGACTTTCCATGGGAAAGTCTCCTCTTTTTGATGTCGATGCCGCCGGTCAGCTTTTGCCTTCCACAATGTGGACATTCAAATGGTTGTAGGTCATCTCCACGCCGTACTCCGCGAAGGCGGCCCGCAGGTTCTCGCCCAGGGCGAAGTAAACGTCCCAATAGGTATCTGCCCCGGTCCAGCAGAACACCGTGTACTCGATGGCGCTCTCCCCATAATTGGTGAGGCGGACTGCCGGGGCGGGATCCTCCAGTACGCCCTCCGTCATGGTCAGGGCTTTGCGGCAGGCCTCCTTCACCGTCTCCGTGGGGGCGTCGTAGGAAGCGGTGACCTTCTGCGTCACCCGGCGGCGGCCCCGAACGGTGTAGTTGGTCATCTTGGCGCTGGCAAGCTCCTTGTTGGGCAGCATCACCAGCAGACCGTCCGGCGTCACCAGCTTGGTGTGATTCAGGCTGATCTCCTCCACGGTGCCGGAGACGCCGTTGGCCTCCACGAAGTCTCCGATGGAAAAGGGATGGGAGGAGAGGATGACGAGGCCGCCCGCCACGTTGCCCAGAATATCCTCCGCCGCCAGGGTGACGCCCAGAGAGCCCACGGACAGCAACGCCACCAGAGAGGTGGTGTTGATGTTCAGACTCTCCGCCACGATGACGACGGTGATGACATACAGCACCAGCTTGACGCCGGTGAGCAGGTATTTTTGGATGCGGGCGTCCAGCTTGGAGGCGGACAGCAGCTTCCGCGCCACCTTCATCAGCAGGCGGACCGCCAGCAGGCAGACCAGAAGTGTCGCTGCGGCGGAAAGAATTTTGGACAGCGTCAGACCGCCGATGGTAAGATCCATGATATCGGAAATACTGGCTTGGGGCATAAAAGGGGGCTCCTTTCATAATAAGTAAAAGTGTTATTAAAACAATACCGGAAAGCGTCTGAAAAGTCAATGGCGGAGCGGAGCAGCCGGGGCAAATCAATGAAAAAACTGATTGACAGGTATCAGAAAAAATAATAGCTGATTATATGAACTAAGTATTAACGACTTTTTCCAGAAGATGATATAATTTTACACAGAGAAGAGAGGGAAGCACAGCAAAAAATTATACAAAAAGACGAAGAGAGGCATGCATCGGCGGAACAAAAAGAGGAGGACAAATTTATGGATCATCATCTGAACAAGAAAGGCAGCGGCCTGGCACTGGTCCCGTTCCTGATCTTTGTTGTGATCTATCTGGGGGCCGGCTTGGTTTTGCAGGCACAGGGTGTGGAAATGGCGTTCTACCAGTTCCCCTCCGTCACGGCCATGTTCATCGCGGTCCTTGTGGCTTTTGCCATGACAAAGGGTTCTATCAACGAGCGGTTCAAGATCTTCGCCAAGGGCGCCGCCAATGAGGACGTCCTGACCATGCTGATGATCTATCTGCTGGCGGGCGCGTTCTCCAGCGTGGCCGCCGCCATGGGCGGACGGGACGCCACTGTGAACCTGGGCCTGTCCCTGATCCCGGTCCAGTTCCTGGCCGCCGGTGTGTTCATCATCTCCGCCTTTATGGGCACCGCCACCGGCACCTCCATGGGCACCATCGGCGCCATCGTCCCCATCGCGGTGGGCGTGGCCGACAAGGGCGGACTGAGCGTTCCCCTGATGCTGGGCGCCTGCGTGGGCGGCGCCATGTTCGGCGACAACCTCTCCATGATCTCCGACACCACCATCGCCGCCACCCGTTCCCAGGGCTGCGAGATGCGCGACAAGTTCCGTGTCAACTTCTTCATCGCCCTGCCCGCGGCGATTATCACCATCATCGTGCTGCTGATCGTCGGCCGGCCTGAGACGGTGACGGCCATGGGCGATCTGCAATACAGCATCATCAAGGTCGTTCCCTATCTGCTGGTCCTGATCCTGGCCCTGGTGGGCATGAACGTGTTCCTGGTGCTGACCATCGGCATCTTCGCCGCCGGCATCATCGGCCTGGCCACCGGCTCTCTGAGCATCTTCGACTTTGCCCAGAACGTCTGGACGGGCTTCACCGGCATGAACGAGGTGTTCTTCCTGACACTGTTCTGCGGCGGCATGTCCCAGTTGGTCACCCATAATGGCGGCATCGCGTGGCTCATTTACAAGCTGCGGAGCATCATGAAGGGCAACAAGTCCGCTCAGGTGGGTATCGCGGCGCTGGTCTCCCTGTCTGACTGCGCCACTGCCAACAACACTGTGGCCATCGTCCTCAGCGGCCCCATGGCGAAGGACATCAGCCACGAGTTTAAGGTGGATCCCCGCCGCACCGCCTCTTTGCTGGACGTGTTCTCCTGTGTGTTCCAGGGCATCATCCCCTACGGTGCCCAGCTGCTGAGCGCGGCGGCCCTGACCACGGCCTATGGCATTGCTATGAATCCCACGGATATCATTCCCAACCTGTGGTACTGCTGGGTCCTGGCGATCGTGGGCATCCTGTCCATCTTCATCCCGTTTGCCGACGGCGTGTGCCGCAAAGATCCATGGAACTGGGAGTACGACGTGGCTGAGTCCGGTGTGGCGGAGAAGAAGGCCATGCTGGAAATGGAAGAGTCCTCTCAGATCTGAATACAGAAAAAGCATGGCGCCGGGATCCCGGCGCCATGTCTTTTAAGAGGTATGTATGGAACTCTGCCCGCTGGCAAGAGATTGATGCAGGGATTCGGTATAGCGGACGGAGTCCACCACAGACCGCTCCAAAAGGTCCACAAATTGTTCCACCTGCGGAGTGAGCTTGCTGTTTTTGGGAATGATCCATCCGATGCGGATGCAGCTTTTTTCAAACAGAGGCACAGAGACAACGGAGGGTGTACTGATGCTTTCCACCAGCAGGCCGCTGCCGGTGGTGAAGGCGTCGCTCAAAGCCAGGACATTCATCATGGTGCTCCGGTTGTTGACGCAGATACATTTTGCGGGCTTCTTCAGGGACACGATCTGGTATTCCTCGGAGAAATCCGCAGCAACGCCCGGTTCGTGCTCAAAGGAGACATATGGATAACCGGCCAGATCCGCTTCCGTCACCGCGTCCAGTTCCAAAAGAGGATGCCCCTTGCGGACATAGATACAGGGGGGAATGGCGGCGATCTCGTGGAATTCCAGCCCCCGGGAGTCCAGCAGGCGGAGGATGATCTTTTCCGTCAGCTCCGACAAAAAGATGACGCCGATATCCGCCCGGTGGTCATAGACGTCATCGATCACGGCGTCCATGGCCGCCTCCCTGGTGGCGAAGACGAAGCGGTTTTCCTCCGTGGCCTGGAGCATCCGCAGAAAGGCATCCTCCGTGAAGGGATACCGCTGGGTGGAGACGGAAAAGCGGACGGGAGCGGCGGTGTTCCGGGCCTCGCCGTACAGGCTTTCGATGCGCTGTTTCTGATCCAACAGTGAGACCGCGTAGCTGAGGAATTCCTTGCCCTCCGGGGTAAACTCCACGCCCCGGTTGCTGCGGACGAAAAACTGGATGCCCAATTCCTCCTCCAATTCCCGCACCGCGGTGGAAATGCCGGACTGAGAGAGGAAAAGCTTTTGGGCCGCTTTGTTGATCGAGCCGCATTTGGAGATCTCGACCACATAGAGCAGCTGCTGAAAAGTCATGGCGGCGCCTCCCTGATAAGCAATGAGATCACATGGAATGATGCGGCATATGCCGCGTGAATAAACAATATTATAGGCCGTCTTCTGCGATATGTCAACACGCGAAGAAACTGCTATCAAAAAAACTGCGAACAAATCCAAGGAAACAACTGCTAACACATTCTTGGGGAGATGTGATATTGTATAGTCAGGAACTGACAAAAACAAAAAACGAAATCCGTGTAATTATAGTCAGTATCTACATAAAAATCCGCCAATTATCCAAAGGATCCTCTCTTACTTCTCTTTTCATCCCTGCAAAAAAATGATAATACGCTATCGGAAATAAGAAAACCAAAATAATAGTCCGCATATTGCGGACATCTGCGGCTTTATAAAGAAAGGAGTACCGATATGAACAGCGAGAAAAACCTGGGCTTTGCCACCCGTCAGATCCACATTGGAAAGGTGAAGAATGCCGCCGGTTCCCTGTGTGATCCCATTTACCAGACCTCTACATTTGAATTTGAGACCGTGGAGCAGGGCGGCGCCCGGTTTGCCGGCCAGGAGGATGGCTATATCTACTCCCGCCTGGGCAATCCCACGCTGGCCGCCGTGGAGGCCAAGATGGCCTCTCTGGAGGGCGGCGAGGACGCTCTGTGCACCGCCTCCGGCATGGGCGCCATCTCCTCCGCATTGTGGAGTGCCGTGGTGGCCGGCGATGAGATCGTGGCGGACGAGACACTGTACGGCTGCACCTACGCACTGCTGAACCACGGCATGAGCAAGTTCGGCGTCAAGGTCACGCTGACGGATCTCAGCGATATTGAGAACCTGAAAAAAGCGCTGACCGACAAGACCAAGGTGGTCTATTTTGAGACGCCCTGCAACCCCACCCTGAAACTGCTGGACATTGAGCTGATCGCCAAGACCGCCCATGACTTCAATCCCGCCATCCGGGTCATCGTGGACAACACCTTCTGCACGCCCTACCTGCAGCGGCCTCTGAGTCTGGGCGCCAACGTGGTGGTCCACAGCGCCACCAAGTACCTCAACGGCCACGGCGATGTTATCGCGGGCGTCATCGTGGGCGACGCGGAATTTCTCGCCCAGTGCCGTATGTTCGGCCTGAAGGATATGACCGGCGCGGTCATGAGCCCCTTCAACGCCTTCCTGATGGCCCGGGGTATGAAGACGCTGGACATCCGCATGGAGCGCCACTGCGCCAACGCCAAGAAGGTGGCGGAGTTCTTTGTGAACCATCCCGCCGTGGAAAAGGTCTATTATCCCGGCCTGGACAGCTTTGAGGGCCATGAGATCGCCGCGAAGCAGATGCGCATGCCCGGCGGTATGATCTCCATCGAATTGAAGGCCGATAAGGCCGCCACCGCCGCCGCCCTGAACAAGCTGGAGCTGTGCACCATCGCCGTCTCCCTGGGCGATGCTGAGACGCTGGTGGAGCATCCTGCCACCATGACACACTCTACTTATACAGCCGAGGAGCTGAAGGTCGCCGGGATCTCCGAGGGTCTGGTCCGTGTCAGCGTGGGCCTGGAGGATCCGGAGGATATCATCGCTGATTTCAAGAAGGTCCTGGATACCTTGGTTTGAGTTCACACCTACACACCCCCTTCCATAGAAAGACCCGCACGGCCTGCAAAAGCAGGCCGTGCGGGCTTTTATGACTGGCGATCCCGGAATGGCCCCGCAGAGATGCGCCACCCGCGGACAAGACAGGCTGAAAAAAGCGGCGGCTCAAAAAAATCGGCGGAAAGGGGAAATAGGGCTTGACAAATTTTGATTTGTTCGGTATTTTATATCCCAACAGCAAATTGGACAAATACGCTGACAGGGAAAAAGTCTTTTCACGGACGCTCCAGAGAGTTGCCGGACGCTGCGAGGCAATGCGGAGTGGGAGGACGTCACTGGCCCTCGAGTAGTTTCGCTGAGACTGGACGGTTTAGGCGAAAACGGGTCTCCTCACCGTTACCAGAGAGGCGGGATTCGCACAGCCGTGCTGATTCCGGGAGCGGGCAGATACATGCCAATGAGAGTGGTACCGCGGAAGTTCAGGCTTTCGTCTCTTTTACAGGAGACGAGGGCCTTTTTGTTTTGCCGTCAGCGGTGCCTGCGGAGCCAAAGAAGCGCAATCGCTTAAAAATAAGGAGAGTATCAGCATGGGAATGACAATGACACAGAAGATCCTGGCCCGCCACGCGGGACTGGAAAGCGTTCGGGCCGGACAGCTGATCCAGGCCAAGCTGGACCTGGTGCTGGGCAACGACATCACCACCCCGGTGGCCATCAACGAATTTGAGGCGGCGGGCTTTGACAAGGTGTTCGACAAGAGCCGCATCGCCCTGGTGATGGACCACTTTGCTCCCAACAAGGACATCAAGGCCGCCACCCAGTGCAAGCAGTGCCGGACCTTTGCCCGGAAGTTCGACATCGACCACTACTATGATGTGGGCACCATGGGCATTGAGCACGCCCTCCTGCCGGAGCAGGGCCTTGTGGCCCCCGGCGATGCGGTCATCGGCGCCGACTCCCACACCTGTACCTACGGCGCCCTGGGTGCCTTCTCCACCGGCGTGGGCTCCACGGACATGGGCGCCGCCATGGCGGCGGGCGAGACCTGGTTCAAGGTGCCCTCCGCCATCCGGGTGAACCTGACCGGCAGGCTGCGGCCCTATGTCTCCGGCAAGGACGTGATCCTGACGCTCATCGGCATGATCGGCGTGGACGGCGCCCGGTATCAGTCTCTGGAGTTCACCGGCCCCGGCGTCAGGGAACTGACCATCTATGACCGGCTGACCATCTCCAACATGGCCATCGAGGCCGGCGCCAAGAACGGGATCTTCCCGGTGGATGAGGTGACGCGCGCCTACGTGGAGGACCGTGTGGACCGCCCCTGGACCGCCTATGAGGCGGACAGCGACGCGGAGTATGAACGCACTGTGGAGATCGACCTGAGCCAGGTGGATTGTACCGTGGCCTATCCCCATCTGCCGGAGAATGCCCACAGCGCCCGGGAGGGGAAGGACATCGCCATTGACCAGATCGTCATCGGCTCCTGCACCAACGGCCAGCTGCCGGATATGGCCGCCGCCGCTGAGATCCTGAAGGGCCGGCATCTGGCTCCCGGCGTCCGGGGCATCATCATTCCCGCCACCCAGTCGGTTTACAGGGAGTGCATGCACCGCGGCTACACGGACATCTTCCTGGACGCGGGCTGCATCGTCTCCACTCCCACCTGCGGCCCCTGCCTTGGCGGCTACATGGGCATCCTGGCCGCCGGAGAGCGCTGCGTCTCCACCACCAACCGCAACTTCGTGGGCCGCATGGGCCATGTGGACAGCGAGGTTTACCTCGCGTCTCCCGCCGTCGCAGCCGCATCCGGCATCGCCGGACATATCGCCCATCCCGATGAGATTTGATTTTTAAAAAGACGCTGTCTTTTTAAAAATTGGGATACGGCCTGTTCCGCGCACCTGCCGTGCCCCCGCACTGTGCAGGCCGCAGCATGACTGCAATAATCGCCGTTCATTCGGCAGAATGGAGCTTTCTATGAACGCACACGGAATCGCACATCAATACGGCGATCACGTCGATACCGACGTGATCATCCCCGCCCGGTATCTGAACACACAGAGCCACAGAGAACTGGCCTCCCACTGCATGGAGGACATCGACAAGGACTTCACCTCCAAGATGAAGGAGGGCGACATCATGGTGGCCGGCGTCAACTTTGGCTGCGGCTCCTCCCGGGAGCACGCACCCATCGCCATCAAGGCCAGCGGCATCTCCTGCGTCATTGCCAAGAACTTCGCCCGCATCTTCTACCGCAATTCCATCAACATCGGCCTCCCCATCCTGGAGTGCCCCGCCGCCAGCGAGGGTATCAGCGATGGCGACGAGGTGGCGGTGGACTTTGATACCGGAGTCATTGCCAACATCACGAAGAACGAGACCTATCAGGCGGAGCCCTTCCCACCCTTCATCAAGGATATGATCGCCAAGGGCGGCCTGATGGCCTCCCTGAAGGCCAGGGAGGTGTGACATGGAAAAGACGATCGCCATTATCAGGGGAGACGGCATCGGCCCTGAGATCGTGGACGAGGCCATAGGCGTTTTGGACGCCGTGGCCGCCAGATTCGGCCACACCTTTATCTATAAAGACGCCCCCATGGGCGGTAATGCCATCGACGCCTTCGGCGTGCCGCTGCCGGACTCCAGCCTGGAGACGTGCCTGACCTCCGACAGTGTGCTGCTGGGCGCCGTGGGCGGCCCCAAGTGGGACAGCCAGTCCCCCGCCAACCGTCCGGAGCGGGGCCTGTTGAATCTGAGGGCGGCCATGGGACTGTACACCAACGTCCGGCCCGCCCGGATGTTCTCCGACCTCTCCACCGCCTGCCCCCTGCGCCCGGATATCGCCGCAAGAGGCATCGACTTCGTGGTGGTGCGGGAGCTGATCGGCGGCGTGTACTTCGGTGAGCACTCCACCGCCGAGGCGGACGGTGAGCAGAAAGCTACGGATATCATGTCCTACACGGAGCATGAGATCCGCCGGGTGGCCCATGTGGCCTTCCAGATGGCCCAAAAGCGCCGGAAGCGGGTGACCTCCATTGATAAGGCCAACGTGCTGGACACCTCCCGCCTGTGGCGGCGGGTGGTCACCCAGGTAGCCCGGGAATATCCTGATGTGGAGCTGCTGCACATGTATGTGGACAATGCCGCTATGCAGATCGTCCGGGATCCCAGCCAGTTCGATGTTATCGTGACGGAGAATCTGTTCGGCGACATCCTCTCCGACGAGGCCAGCCAGATCACCGGCTCCGTCGGCATGATCCCCTCCTCCAGCATGGGCGAGGGCACCCGGGGCCTGTACGAGCCCATTCACGGTTCCGCTCCGGATATCGCGGGACAGAACAGGGCCAACCCCATCGGCACCATCCTGGCCGCGGCCATGATGCTGCGGTACAGCTTTGACATGGCGGCGGAGGCCGACGCCATCGAGAGCGCCGTGGACCAGACACTGAAAGCGGGCTATCGCTGCGGCGATATCCTGCAAAGCGGCGGCACCCTGGTGGGCTGCCGGGAGATGGGCGAGCAGATCCGCAGCCGCATCTGAATACCGCGAAGCGGAAGAAGATACCGGCGGGGATATCCCCGCCGGTTTTTTGCGCTTCCCGCCATTGCACACCGCGTCCAGACAGGCGCCGCTTGCGCATGGCGCTGGAAAATGGTATGATAAAGTGGAATCTGAACGAGTTGGAGCAGACGAATGAAGAAACTGGTCATTGGCATACTGGCCCACGTGGACGCGGGAAAGACCACCTTGTCCGAGGCCCTTTTATATCGGAGCGGGGCCATCCGGAAACTGGGCCGGGTGGACCACCGGGACGCCTTTCTGGATACCGAGGCCATGGAGCGGGAGCGGGGCATCACCATCTTTTCCAAGCAGGCGGTGCTGTCCCTGGGGGACACGGAGGTGACGCTCCTTGACACGCCGGGACATGTGGATTTTTCCGCCGAGACGGAGCGGACGCTCCGGGTGCTGGACTGCGCCATTTTGGTCATCAGCGGCACCGACGGCGTCCAGGGCCACACCCGGACGCTGTGGCGGCTGCTGGAGCGGTACGGCGTGCCGGTGTTTTTGTTTGTCAACAAAATGGATCTGGCGGGTGCCGACCGGGAGGACCTGCTGGCAGCTCTAAAACAGCACCTGAACAGCGGCTGTGTGGATTTCGGGGCCTCCCCGGAGGCGCTGGCGGAGGAGGCCGCGGTCTGCGACGAGACGGTGCTGGAGCGGTATTTGGAGACCGGAGCGGTCTCCGACGGTGACATTACCGCCATGATCGCGGCGCGGAAACTGTTCCCCTGCTTTTTTGGCTCCGCGCTGAAGCTGGAGGGTGTGGAGGAATTCTTGACGGGAATGGAACGGTATGCCCCCATGCCCGCTTATCCGGCGGAGTTCGGCGCCCGGATCTTTAAGATCGCCCGGGACAGCCAGGGAAACCGGCTGACCTATCTGAAAGTCACCGGCGGCACCCTGCGGGTGAAAGACGTTCTGACCAACCGCCGCCCCGGCATGCCGGAGGAGGCGGTGTGGGCGGAGAAGGCGGACCAGCTGCGGGTCTATTCCGGAGCTAAGTTCCGTACTGTGGAGGAAGCTCCCGCCGGGTCTGTCGCCGCGGTGACGGGATTGAGCCGCACCGTCCCCGGCGAGGGACTGGGATTTGAGGACGCCTGGACCGGGCCGGTGCTGGAGCCGGTCCTGACATATCAGGTGGAGCTGACCGACGGCACGGATCCCCATACCGCCCTGCTGCGCCTGCGACAGCTGGAAGAGGAGGACCCCCAGCTCCACATCGTCTGGAATGAGACGGCACGGGAGATCCACATCCAGCTGATGGGCGAGGTCCAGCTGGAGATCGTTCAGCGGCTCATTCAGGAGCGGTTCGGCATGGAGGTCTCCTTCGGCGCGGGGGCCATCTGCTGCCGGGAGACCATTGCCAACGCCGTGGAGGGTATCGGCCACTTTGAGCCTCTGCGTCACTATGCGGAGGTCCATCTCCTGCTGGAGCCCGGCCCCCGGGGCAGCGGGCTGGTATTTGACACCGCCTGCCCCACGGACACGCTGGACCTGAACTGGCAGCGGCTCATCCTGACGCATTTGGAGGAAAAAACACACCTGGGCGTGCTGACCGGCTCCCCCATCACGGACATGAAGATCACCCTGGTGGCGGGCCGTGCCCATGAAAAGCACACCGAGGGCGGCGATTTCCGCCAGGCCACCTACCGGGCGGTGCGCCAGGGGCTGATGCAGGCGGAGAGCGTTCTGCTGGAGCCGTGGTACGATTTCCGCCTGGAACTGCCCATCGAACAGGTGGGCCGGGCTATGAGCGACCTTCAGCGGATGAACGGGGAGGTGAGTCCGCCGGAGAACGCGGGGGAGGAGACCGTCCTCACTGGCTCCGCTCCGGTGTCGGCTCTGCGGGATTACGCCCGGGAGGTCACGGCCTATACCCGGGGCCGGGGCCGCCTGCTGTGCCAGCCGGCGGGATACCGCCCCTGCGCCGATGCGGAGGCGGTCATCGAGGCGGCGGGCTACGATCCGGAGCGGGATGTGGACAACACGCCGGACTCCGTGTTCTGCGGCCACGGCGCGGGCTATACGGTGAAATGGGACGAGGTGCCCCGCCATGCCCACGTGGACAGCGGCCTGCGTCTAGGGGCGGCGGAGGAGCCGGAGGAACGCCCCCAGCCCCGGCGGACCAGCTCCTACGCGGGGACCATCGAACAGGACAGGGAGCTGCAGGCGATCTTTGAGCGGACCTACGGCCCGGTCAAGCGCCGGGCCTTTATCCAGCCAAAGGAGCCAAAACGGGCGCCCGGCGGGGAGACGGCGGAGAGACGGACCATCCGGGAGCAGCCCACGGGGCCGGAATACCTGCTGGTGGACGGTTACAATATCATCTTCGCCTGGGACGAGCTGAAAGCCATCGCCCGGGACAATCTGGATGCCGCCCGCAAAGCCCTGTGCGATCTGCTGTGCAATTATCAGGGCTATCAGAAGTGCGAGGTCATCGCGGTGTTTGACGCCTACAAGGTCAAGGGCGGCCTGGGCTCTGTGGAGAAGTACCACAACATCCATGTGGTCTATACAAAAGAGGCGGAGACAGCGGACGCCTATATCGAAAAGGCCACCTACGAGATCGGCAGAAAGCACCGGGTGAAAGTGGCTACCTCCGACGGACCGGAGCAGCTCATCATACTGGGCCACGGCGCTCTGCGGATGTCCGCCTCCAATTTCCGGGAGGAGGTGGAGCGGGTCCAGGGGCAGATCGCCGGGGCGCTGGCCCGCAACAACCAAAAGGCCAAAAACGGCGCGGTGAGGGCCGCCATGGAAAAGGCGCTGGAGCCGAAAATAAAGGAGTGATATCATGCTGACCATCTGCACGGCAATGCTGACACTGGCGGCCTGCGCCGCCGCACGCTGGTATCTGGACCGGACCAGCCGCCGGGAGACGGAATACGCCGGGGGCCGCGTCCGCCTGCGGGCACTGTGGAACGGGGGCGCGGCCTTTGGACTGGGCATCCGGCGAGAACATGTGCTGGCGGCGTCCTTTGCCACGCTTTGGATGCTGTGGCGCCAGCGGCGGAGAAGTCCGCTGGGGGCGGGACTGATCCTGGGCGGCGGGATCA
Organism: Oscillospiraceae bacterium; assembly: GCA_021771635.1. Taxonomy (GTDB): domain Bacteria; phylum Bacillota; class Clostridia; order Oscillospirales; family Oscillospiraceae; genus Oscillibacter. Next base: position 15,460 of record JAETOQ010000020.1, read on the forward strand.
GCAATCTGCTGGAGCGGCTGCGGCTGGGAAGGGTGTACGACTACGTGCAGTTCCCCAGGGCACCGGGACAGCTGAAGCAGTACGTGTTCAACCTGGCAGACTTCGCGATCATTCTGGGGGGCCTGTGTTTTGCTCTCCACCGCAAAAGACGCTGATGAAAAGGGATGCCCTGGGCATCCCTTTTTGCCGTCTCCGGGCTTCCACCCCGGCGGGACGGAAGAGGATGCGGCCAGGGAGCTTGCAAAAATTCCCGTGTGTGAAAAAAATCGCTGGTCTGGTCCGTGTTTAGAGTGAAGGGAGTGAGGAACGTGGTTCCATTTGGTACCGATGAGACCATCAGCCGCGTGGTAGAGACATACAGCCCCATGCTGCTGCGGCTGGCCTGCACTCGATTGGACAGCACCGCCGACGCGGAGGACGCCGTACAGGAGACCTTTCTGAAGCTGCTGACGGCGAAACCCGTGTTTCGGGACGCGGAGCATGAGAAAGCATGGCTGATCCGAACCACCCTTCACCGCGCCAGCGACATCCGGCGCCTGGCGGAAAAGCGGAACGTCCCCCTGGAAGAAGCGGCCCAGGCGGCCGCACCGGAAGTGGGGAACGGACTGCTGGCCGCCGTGCGGGACCTGCCGGAGAAATACAGCGCGGTCATCCACCTCTATTATTACGAGGGCTATTCCATCAAAGAGATCGGGACCATGCTGGGCCTGCCCGCCCCCACGGTGGGCACCCGGCTGGCCCGCGGCCGGGAGCGGCTGCGGCAGATGCTGAAGGAGGAAGGACTATGAACCGTGAGGAATACCGCAGGGCCTTTGACCAGCTCTCCTTTTCCGCGGACTTTCAGGAGCGGACGGAAGCCCTGCTGCGCCAGCGCGCCCGCGAACTGGAAAAGGAGAAACCGATGATGCAATTCAAACGTACCAAGAAGATGGCGGTGCTGATCGCCGCGTCCGTGGCCGTACTGGCCGTGTCCGTGTCCGCCGCCGTGCTGTGGCTCAGTCCGTCCCAGGTGGCGGAGCAAATGGACGAACCCGCCCTGGCGGCGGCATTCGAGAGCGACGGCGCGGTCCTGATCGGCGAGACCCGGAACGCCGGGGACTATACCGTGGGCCTGCTGGGCATGGTCGGCGGCAAAGACCTCGCTGCCTTTGGAGATGAGCTGGAAGAGGACCACACCTATGTGGTGGCCTCCCTGGCCCGCACGGACGGCACAGCGCTGGAGCAGGAGACCTATCAGCCCTTCCAGTGGACCGTCACCCCCCTGGTGGAGGGCTACCGTGTCAACGCGGTGAACAACTGGACGCTGGACGCCTTCGCACAGTGCAGGGTGATCGACGGCGCGGCCTACTATATCATGGACATCCAGAACCTGGGGATCTTCGCGGACCACACGGTGTATCTCGCCGTCTATGAGGGGGGCGCGCCCTCCATGGACCTGTTCTCTATGACCAGGGATGGCGCGATCTCCATGCGTGACAGCGTGGTGGGCACCCTGTTCACCCTGCCCCTGGACAAGAGTCTGGCCGACCCCGCCGCCGCGCAGGCCCTGGTGGAGTCCACCGGGATCGAGTACACGCCCATCACCGACGAGGAACTGGCGGCCATGGATACGGAGAGACCGGAGGTCGCCATTTCCGGGGAGGACGGTGAAAAGCTTATCACCATCGGCGGTACTGCGGCTCAGGGTGATGGGGCGATGGAACCCTTCACCGCCGAGTCCTTTGAGGTATATATGGCCGCAGAGATCGAGCGGATGAAGGGGGAACTGGCCGGCGGCATCCTCTCTCAGGAGACCTACGACAAAACCGCGGCGGAGCTGGAGGAGGTCCTGGCCGGACTGAAGGACGGCACCATGGCGGCTTTCCTGAGCGGCGGGGACACCCTGGTGACCGGCACCGCTTCCAATGATGACTGTGGGTTCGAGTACAGCAGGACCGGGAACGGTACAGTCGGTGTCATCATCACCGACACCAAGTGAACCGGACGCCAAACGCATAACAGAAGGGCGGAGGGGATGTTCCCCTCCGCCTCAGGCTGTCGATAAACCCGAAAAGTCAGGAAAACGGGAAGGAAAGGTGTGCGCGGGAAACCCAGGAAGGGTGTCCTGCGCCATTCAAATCAACAGATTTCAGAACTTTTTAAAGGTTCTGAAATCTTAAGAAGCTTGTCGAAAAGACTTTTTCGACAAGCTGAGCGGAGGGGATGTTCCCCTCCGCCTTCTTTTTGCACGTTTCCTCTTGACAAATGGCCTCATAGATGCTATTTGTATTATACAACTAATACACCAATACAAACATACAAGCTAAGGAGGAGCACACCATGCCGCTGTTAGAGGTACAGCATCTGCAAAAAGTGTACACCACCCGCTTCGGCGGACAACAGGTCCAGGCTCTGGCGGATGTGGAATTTTCCGTGGAGCCGGGGGAGTATGTGGCCATCATGGGGGAGTCCGGTTCCGGCAAGACGACGCTGCTGAATATCCTGGCAGCCCTGGACCGCCCCACCGCCGGAGAGGTGCTTCTGAACGGCAGGGCCCTGTCCGATGTCCGGGAGCGGGACCTGGCGGCCTTCCGCCGGGCCCACCTGGGATTTGTGTTCCAGGACTTCAACCTGCTGGACACCTTTTCTCTGCGGGACAACATCTTCCTGCCCCTGGTGCTGGCGGGAAAGGCATACGGCGAGATGGACCGCAGGCTGAAGCCCATCGCGGAGCGGCTGGGGATCGCGGATCTGTTGGACAAATACCCCTATGAGGTCTCCGGCGGCCAGAAACAGCGGACCGCGGTGGCCCGGGCACTGATCACCGATCCCCAGCTGGTGCTGGCGGACGAACCCACCGGAGCGCTGGACTCCCGGGCCGCCGACAGCCTGCTGGAGCTGTTCGGGGAGATCAACCGGGCGGGACAGACCATTCTGATGGTCACCCACAGCGTCAGGGCCGCCAGCCACGCGGGGCGGGTGCTGTTCCTGCGGGACGGCCGGGTGTATCACCAGCTGGACCGGGGGAGCGAGAGCCGGGAGAGCCAGTTCCGCCGGATCTCCCAGACACTGACGGAGCTGACACAGGGAGGTGGGGCCCATGCGTAACGCCGGCTTTTTTCCCCGCCTGGCCCTGGTGAACCTGACGCGAAACAGCAGGTTTTACGGGCCGTATCTCCTCTCCTGCGGCGCCGTGGCCGCCATGTACTACATCCTGCGCTTTTTGACCTGGAACGAGGTCATCGGCACGGTGCGGGGCGCCGTGTATCTCCAGGCCATGATGGCCATCGGCTGCTTTGTGGTGTCCCTGTTCTCCGTGGTCATCCTGCTGTACGCCAACAGCTTTGTGATGAAGCGGCGGCAGCGGGAGCTGGGACTCTACAACATCCTGGGCCTGGAAAAGCGCCACATCGCCGCCATGTGCTTTTGGGAAACGCTGTACTGTGCCGCGGTGTCCATTCTAGGGGGCGTTCTGGCGGGAGTCCTGCTGTCCAGGGGAATGCTGTGGTGCGCGGTGACGCTGCTGCGGCTGCCGGTGGAGGTCCGCTTTTCCATCAGCGGGAAAGGGATCCTGGAGACGGCGGCGCTGTTCGGCGGACTGTTCGCCCTGACGCTGGCGTTCAACCTGGTCCGGCTGGGCCGGTCCCGGCCCATCGAGCTTCTTCGGGGCACCTCCGCCGGAGAGCGGGAGCCGAAGACAAAGCGGCTGCTGGCGGCTGTGGGCGTTCTGACACTGGGGGCGGGCTATTTCATCGCCCTGACCACCCACGACCCGGTCCAGGCGCTGGTGAGGTTTTTCCTGGCGGTGCTGTTGGTGATGATCGGCACCTATTGTCTGTTCACCGCCGGTTCCATCGCTCTTTTGAAGCACCTGCGGGCCAACCGGGCGTTCTATTACCAGACAAGGCACTTCACCGCTGTGTCCGGTCTGCTGTACCGGATGAAGCAGAACGCCGTGGGCCTTGCCAACATCTGCATCCTGGCCTCCATGGTGCTGGTGACGGTGTCCGGCACGGCGTGCCTGTATCTGGGCATGGAGGACTCCCTGGACCGTATGTATCCCTACGACGTCGAGGCTGTACAGAACCTGGACCGCCAGCCCGGTGACCCGGCGGAGACGCTGAAGCAGGTCCGGATAACACTGGCGGACACCGGACGTCATGCGGAGCATCTGGGATACTACACCCGTGCTTACGCCACGGGTGCCTACGGCGGAAACACCTTTACCTTCCAGCTGGGAGAGGGCGAGACTCTCCGGCTGGAGCTGGTGTCGGCAGAGGATTACAGCCGTCTGACAGGACAGGATGTGACACTGGCGGAGAACGAGGTCCTGGTTTACACAGGCGGCATGGCCCTGCCGGACACCTTTTTCATAGAGGACCGGCAGCTCCAGGTGCGGGAGCGGCTGGCGGACTTCGTGAAATGCGGAGATGGGGTGATGCTCTCCGGAAACGGCGAGATCCTGGGACTGGTGATGGGTACGAAGGCGCTGGAGGACATCATGTCCCTGGCGCCGGAGGAGTTCTGCCGCCAGTTCCGGGTCCAGATGGACCTGGACGGGACGGAGGCGGAGAAGCTGGCCTTTGCCGATACCCTTCAGAAGGCTTCCGGCGGGGACTTCTTGGTAGACAGCCGCCAGGACAACGCCCAGGATCTCTATGCCATGTACGGCGGATTTCTGTTTACGGGGCTGTTTCTGGGCCTGCTGTTCCTGATGACAACGGTGCTGATCATCTACTATAAGCAGATTTCCGAGGGATACGAGGACCAGCGGCGCTATCAGATCATGGGGAAGGTGGGTATGAGCGGCCGGGAGATCCGGGCATCCGTCCACAGCCAGATCCTGCTGGTGTTCTTCCTGCCGCTGGGGGCGGCGGGCCTGCACATCCTGGCGGCGTTCCAGATGCTGTGCCGCATTCTGGAGCTGTTTGGGCTCAACAATGTGGCCCTGTTCGCCGCCTGCACGGCTGGGAGCCTGCTGGCATTCGGCGCCATTTATGCCCTGGTGTTTTGCCTGACCGCCCGGACCTATGACCGCATCGTGGGCGGCGCGGCTCTGGCCTGACGGTGGGGAGAGGTTTCCACGGATGTAATAAAAGCGCCTGTGATACGTCTATAAGATAGAACAGATCCTCTTGACAAACTGTATTAACTGTACTATTATGATTAATACAGTCGAGCCAAGAAAAAAATAACGCCGGGTTTGAAGAAATCCATGCGTTGACATCGTATGATAAACAGACGGCAAGAAACGGGGAATGACCGATGAAAATTTTGATCACTTCTGATTGGTATAGTCCGGCGGTGAACGGCGTGGTCACCTCGGTAAAAAATCTGCGGCGGGAGCTGGAACGCCGGGGCCACAAGGTCCGGGTGCTGACACTGTCCCAGACCACCCGCTCCTGGGAGAAGGACGGCGTGACCTATCTGGGCTCCGTGGCCGCCGGATTGGTGTATCCCGGCGCCCGCCTGCGGACGGCCCTGGCGGGGAAATGGGTCCGGGAGCTGGTGGCGTGGAGACCCGACGTGGTCCACTCCCAGTGCGAGTTCTCCACCTTCTTCCTGGCCCGGCGCATCGCGGAGGAGCTGGACGTTCCCCTGGTCCACACCTACCACACCGTCTACGAGGACTACACCCACTATTTCTCCCCCAGCGTCCGCTTTGGGAAAAAGGCGGTGGCGGTGTTCTCCCGCTGGGTGGCAGGGCAGACGGACTGCCTCATCGCCCCCACGGGAAAGGTGCGGCTCCTGCTGAAAAACTACGGCGTGGATAAGCCGGTGTTCGTGGTGCCCTCCGGCATCGACCTGCGGCGTTTCGGCGGAGAGCCGGACCCCTGGCGGATGGCGGTGCTGCGGGCCAGCCTGAATATCCCCCAGGACCGGCTGGTGCTGGTGTCCGTGGGCCGTCTGGCGGGGGAGAAAAACATCGACGAGCTGCTGCGCATCCGCGCCGCCATGGGAAACAGCGCCGTGACGCTCCTGCTGGTGGGCGATGGCCCGGACCGCGCCCGGCTGGAGGGGCTTGCAGCCTCCCTGGGGCTTGCGGCGCCGGATGTGGTATTTGCCGGACAGGTGGCCCCGGAGCAGGTGGCGGACTGGTATCAGCTGGGGGATCTGTTCGTCAGCGCCTCCACCAGCGAGACACAGGGCCTGACCTATGTGGAGGCCCTGGCTGCCGGTGTCCCGGCTCTGTGCCGGCTGGACCCCTGCCTGGTGAATGTCATCCGGGACGGGGAAAACGGCTGGCAGTACCGGGACGAGGCGGATTTTCAAAGGAAGCTGGACTGCTTCCTGGCCCAGCCCCACCGCCGGAAGCAGCTGTCCCAAAATGCCCGGCAGACCGCCGAGGGCTTCTCCGCGGAGCGCTTTGCGGAGAGCGTGGAGGCAGTGTATCGGGAGCAGATCGCCCGCCGCGCCGGGCAGAAAAGAGAGGTCCCCGCATGACACGGCCTGTTGAAAAGACGGTTTTGCGGGCGGTGTCCCTGGCCGGATTTACCGCCTGCGTGCTGGTGGCCATCTGGGGGTGGAGGACGGGAGTCCTGACCTCCCAGGAGCGGCTGCAGGCTATGGCCGCCAGCCTCGGAATGGCGGGGGCCCTGCTGTTTACCGTGTTCCAGGCGGTGCAGGTGGTGGTGCCCATCCTCCCCGGCGGCCTGGGCTGTCTGGCGGGGGTGCTGCTGTTCGGCCCGGTATGGGGCTTTACCTACAATTATGTGGGCATCTGCCTCGGTTCCCTGCTGGCCTTCGGTGTGGCGCGAAACTGCGGCAAGCCCCTGCTGTCCCTGCTGTTTTCGGAAAAGACCATTCAAAAATACAGCCGCTGGACAGAGGAGCGGGACCGCTTTGCCCGCCTGTTCGCCCTGGCGATCTTTCTGCCGGTGGCGCCGGATGACTTTCTCTGCTATCTGGCGGGGACCACGGAGATGACCTGGCGGCGATACACCGCCATCATCCTGCTGGGCAAGCCCTTTGCCATTGCGCTGTACAGCTTGGGACTGACGGTGGTCTGGGATCACCTGATCGGATAAGGAGACCAATATGCGGATCTACATCTATCGCGGAGGCGAGAGGCTGGTGGACAAAAGCGGCGTGGGACAGGCCATCCGCCATCAGGAGGCGTGCCTCCGGCGGGCGGGGATCGCCACCACGGACCGCTGGACGGCGGATGCATCCGCCATCCATGTGAACACGGTACTGCCGGATTCCGTGGCGGCGGCCCTGGCGGCCCGCCTGCGGGGGCGGAAGGTGATCTGGTACGGCCATTCCACCATGGAGGACTTTCGGAACTCCTTCCGGGGCTCCAATTTACTGGCGCCGTTGTTCCGCCGGTGGATCACCTTCTGCTACGGTTTGGGCGACGTGGTGCTGACGCCCTCCGAATATGCCCGGGACCTGCTGGAGGGCTATGGGCTCAAACGGCCGGTGTACAACATCTCCAACGGTGTCGACACTTCTTATTTCCGTCCGGATCTGTCCCTGCGGGCATCGTTCCGAAAAAGGTACGGCCTGGGGGAAGGGGAGCAATGCGTCATCTCCGTGGGCCACACCATTGCCCGGAAAGGACTGCCGGAGTTTCTGGAGCTGGCCGGCCGGATGCCGGATGTCCGGTTCCTCTGGTTTGGCTGGACAGATCCCCGTCTGCTCCCCGCTGAAATTCGGCAGGCGATGGAGACGGCTCCCGCCAACGTGCGGTTCCCCGGCTTTGTGGACCGGGAGCGCCTGCGGGAGGCCTACTGCGGTGCGGATGTGTTCGCCTTTTTGAGCCGCGAGGAGACGGAGGGCATCGTGGTGCTGGAGGCCCTGGCCTGCGGGATCCCCACAGTGGTGCGGGACATTCCGGTGTATCACAGCTGGCTGAAGCACGGAGAAAACATATACAAATCGTCGAATTTGGACGAGTTTCAACAGATCGTAATGGGGCTGCTGGACCACTCCCTGCCGGACCTGACACCGGCGGGACGAAAGGTGGCGGAGGCGCGGAGCCTGGAGGCGGTGGGAGAACGCCTGCGGGAGATCTATCAAAAGGAGCAGATCCTGCCGGCCTCGCGGCCATCCCTGCCGAAGAGACACGTTGGTGCATTGTAATACTGTTTTTTGATAAAAAGGTTTGAAAACCTTTTTATTGCGGCGTTACACGCCGCCGCGCATATAGCGCCAAGAAACGTATTGACAACATTCTTGCGGCTGCGCCGCCGGGCCACATTCTGTGGCCCAAATAAAACGGATAAACCGTTTTATTAAGAATTCGTATAAAACAGCGCAAAAAGGGCGCACAGCCATCATGGCTGTGCGCCCTTGCTGATATTGTGGCCTTGGAGGCCGCCGGTCATGACTTGCCGGCTGGCACCTTGGCGGCTCTCTTGCTTTTCCGGCGTTTTACCAGGAGGATCACCAGCAGGGCCGCGGCAGCGGCAGCCGCCAGCAGCACCAGCAGCAGTGTGCTTCCCTGGGTGGAACGGACACAGAACGTCCCGGCGGTGCCGTCCATGGTCAGCAGCAGATAGCGGCCGTTGGGCGTGGCGTCCACCGTCTGCCACTGTCCATCCACCAGCTGCCAGACGGCAGCTTTTCCGCCGCCCCGGTTCAAAAGCCGCAGAGGGACGGTATCGGTCTCTGTGAGGTCCGTTCCGGAGAGGGTGATGTCCCAGACATCGGTCTCACCGCCGCCCGAGGCGGCCGGCGGCGTATGGGCGCTGTCTGTCACCAGAAGGGCCGCGTCCCCGGTGAACTGGCCCTCAGCCAGAGCCAGCGCCAGCTTTCCGTCCTGTTCGGCGCTTGCCACCAGTGTGACCCAAGGTGTGTAAACCGCCTCCAGCGTGATATCGGAGTTCAGCCCGGAGGTGTCAAATTCCGGCCATACGCCGTAATATCCCTCTGCCGCCGGCACCTCCGGCAGTTCTACCAGACTCAGGTCCTCGCCGTAGCGGAAGGGGATATGGGCAACCTGTTCACCGTCGGCGATCAGCGTCAGGGTAAAGGAGACGAACTCCGTGGGGATACCGGGCAGCTGCCGCAGCAGTTCGAATTCCATCGGCTCGGCGATACCGGCATAGCTGATGCCGTCGATGCCGGCGATGCCGGTGTCCACAAAGCGGTTGTTCCGCAGCGCACCGTCCGTCAGGTCGGCGCTGCCCGCGATGGCGCCGACGCACTCTGTTCCCTCAGCGATACTGACGATGGCACAGCAGTCCGTCAGCCGGCTGGCCCAGCCCGCGATCCCGCCGACATAGTCCGCGCCGGAGAGGACGCACTTGGCGTAATTGCTCCGGACCGTGGCGTCCGCAAAGCCCACGATGCCGCCCACATAGCTGCCGCTGGTGCTGGTCACGTCTCCGTAATTCTGGCAGTCCAACGTGGTGCCCAGGTCCATGTGGCCCACCAATCCGCCCGCGCAGTCCTTTTTAGCGGTGACGGTGCCCCGGTTGACGCAGTTTTGCAGAACGGCTTTCGTCTCATAGGTATTGCCAAAGGAAAAGCGGTCGATATCGTCCTCGGGGTCCAAGTCGTATTCAATGGACATGGAGCCGATGACGCCGCCCACGTTGCGGTCGCCGTCCACGGCGCCCGTGCTGCGGCAGTCCGTCACTTTGCCCTGGCGGGTGGCGCCGATGTCCTCATCGGAGGTATCCTCGATGATCTCGCGGTCCGTGTCCGTTCCGTCCTGCACCTCCGCCAGTGCGTCCAGCACCACATCGAATACCGTGTTCAGCTGGCGGCTGATGGCCCGCAGATCGGCGGACAGTGTGTCTCCCGCGCCGCTGACCGCATCCTGCAGGGCCGTTATCTCATCGGACAGGTCCGAGAGAGAGCCGAACAGATCGTCGCCCGCGTCCCGGACCTCCTGCCCCAGGGGGATGAATGTAATGGGGCCGTCCGCCGCCAGATTCGCCGCCACATCATGCAGGATGTCAAAGGCACGCTCTAGTCTGCGGCTCAGGCTGGATGCCAGGGAGGCCGCGTCACCGAATCTCTCCAGGGCCTCTCCCAGTTCTCCGGAGAGGCCCTCCGCGTCCTTCAGGGCGGCCAGCAGGTCCGACATGGAGTCCGTCAGGTGTCCGGCGGCATTTTGAAGGTCCTGCAATGCGCTTTTGAGCGGAGGCAGCACCGCCTGGAGCTGATTCCAGTCCAGTTCAGTGCCGCTGGTGATAACGGCCAGCGCCCTGCCCGCGCGCCCCAGGGAATCGCCCATGTCGGACAGTGCACCGGACAGTCCGCTGACCGCAGCCTGGATGCTGCCGTCTTCGGGAATCCCGCCGTTCAGCGCCTCCCGCAGGTCGGCCAGCGCGTCTCCGGCTCTGGTCAGAGCGCCGCCAAAAGCCTCCATGGCATCAGACAGATCGGACAAAGCGATGCTCACCGCCGCCCCGTCCTGAACGATGACGGCCTGTTGCAGGGCCTCCGCCGCGTCACGCAGGGACTGGGCGGCATCTTTCATCGCCTTCCCCGCCAGCCGCAGATCCTCCAAAGCCGCTTCAGCGTCCACCATGGCGCTGCCGCCGATGTCCGCCGCGCCGCCCAGTGCGGCCAAAGCATCTTCCATCCGGTCAGACAGGTCCTCCATCCGCCCTGCGGCGGTGGACAGATCCTCCAGGGCGGGCTCCAGGCCATCCAGGGCGCTGGTGACAGAGGCACTGAGCGTATTCAGGGAGCTGATATTTCCGTCCACAAAATCAGCGGTGTGGTCCAGCAGGACCTTGGAACTGTCTCTGGCATCATCCGTGCAGTCACCGATGCTGGTAAGCCGGGCGGAGATGTCGTCCCCGCTGTTCTCCGCATGGTCCATGGCGCGGCCGATCAGGCTGTCCAGGGTGTCCAGTTCCTTCCGCAGCCGTTCCAGGGTGTCCCCGGCGGGGTTCAGCGCCACATAGGGCTCCGCCTGCCCCACGATGCCGCCCACATCCTTGCGGCCGTAGATCTCTCCGGCGTTGGAGCAGCCGGCCAGGTATCCGGTCTGCCGTCCTGCTATACCACCCACATTGTAGCCCACGTGGGGATAGCCGACCGTGCCGGAGTTGGAGCAGCTCTGCACCACGCCGCTGGAATACCCGGCGATGCCGCCGGTGTCGGTATGGCTGTCCAGAAAGCTGTCCGTGTCATCGCCGCCGGAGGCGGGAGACAGGGTGTCCAGCACACCGCCGGAGGCCAATGCCTCCAAGCTGGAGGAGAGCGCCGTATCCGGATCGTTTGTGTTGACGCTGGCCGTGTTTTCACATTTCAGCAGGATGCCCGCGTTTCGTCCGGTCACACCGCCGGTGCAGTTCTGGCCCAGAACCGCGCCGGAGACGGAGCACCCGGCAATCTCGCCGGTCTCCTCATTCCGCCCGGCGATGCCGCCCACGGCGGCATCGCCCCGCACGGTGCCCTGGAAAGAGCAGTTCCGAATGGCCCCGGCGTTGACGCCCGCGATGCCGCCGGCCGTGGAACGGCTGCCGCCGGGTGTTACGCTGCCGGAGACATGGAGGTCCTGGATGACAGCTCCGGCCTGTAAATAGCGGAACAGGCCCATGTTGGACCCGCTGGCGCTGACACGGAGGCCGGAGATGCTGTGTCCGCCGCCCAGAAAGGTCCCGCCGAAGGTCGGGATGGCGGTGAACGCCTGCCCCGTGAGGTCGATGTCGGCGGTGAGCCGCACGGTCCTGCCCTGGGACCAGGTGTCCAGGGCGCAGTCCTTGGCAAAGTCCAGCAGTTCCTCCGCAGAAGAGATGGTGATCTCCCCGGCGGGGGCGGCCCAGGCCATGGGCAGAGTCAGTCCCGCCATCAGCCATACCGCAAGAAGAAGGCAGGCGGCCTTATTTGCAAGCTGTCTCATCTGTGGACGCCTCCTTTCTATCCGCACTCTGCCCCACGGGCAGCTTTGGCGGATCCTGATCCTGCGGCTGAACAGCGCCGGCTTCCACGGCGGCGTTGATGGTGCCCACCACGGTGCCGCTGAAATCCGCGTCCACCATGCCGGAGATGTAGCCCCGGACATGGCCGTCCACCCGCATCGTGCCCGCATGCGCCTGGACCGGCAGATGGGCCTTCAGGGTGAAGGCGGTCTTTTCAATGATGATATCGCCCAGCAGCAGGAGCTGGGGCAGGATGCCCATGACTAAGAAAATGGAGATCAAGGTGCCCCGGCCCAGGCACACGCCGATGGAGGAGATGGCCGGGTTGGAGGACAGCAGTCCGATCAGCACGCCGGCGGAGGCCAAGATGGAGCCGGAGGTGATGATGGTGGGGAACGCCTCGTTCAGTGACTCGATGATGGCGTTCTTCAACGGCATGGTGCGCTTCAGTTCCACATACCGGTTGGCGATAACGATGGCGTAGTCGATGTTGGCGCCCATCTGGATGGAGCTGACCACCAGATAGCTGAGGAAGAACAGATTTTCCTTCATCAGATAGGGGAAGGAGAAGTTGATCCACACGCTGCCCTGGATCACCAGGATCAGCAGTACCGGAAGGCCGGAGGATTTGAAAGTGAACACCAGCACCAGAATGACAAACACGATGGTCAGAATGCTGATGAGCAGATTGTCGTTGCTGAAGGAGGCGGACAGGTCATAGTCACTGGTGGAGTTGCCGACCACCAGGTAGTCGTCGTAGTATCGGGCCGCCGCCTGGTGGAGAGTGTCCAGAAAATCAGAGGTCTCCTGGCTCTCCTCCGGCAGGTTCAGCTGGAGGACCAGGCGGCTGTAACGCCCGCCCTTCAATTGCAGCTGGGCGTCGGAGAGCTGGGTGTGCAGATCCTCGATGGTCTCGGTCATGTCGTCATCCAGAGAGACATAGCCCTCCTCCATCTGGTCGTAGACGAAGAGAAACATATCCAGCAGGGGCACGCCGTAGCTGTCCACGCCGGAGACCAGCTGGCCGTAGGTCTCCTGATTCACAGCGTAGGCGGAGTACAGCAGGCGGGCCACCTCAATGTCCAGGTCCGTCAGCTCCGCGAACTGGCGGGGCGTCAGCTTGTCGGTGAGGACATAGCCGTCCATGGCCTCCACATTGGCGAGGCCCAGCACGGAATCCACCTCCGGCATGGCGGCCAGGTCCCGCAGCAGGCGGCCCTCCCGCTCATAGTCCCCGACCGGCACCATGATGGCGACGGTGTTGACGCCGCCGAAGGTGCCGTCCACCTTCTGCTGGGCGATCTGGGATTCGTTCTGTGTGAAGGTGGAGAGAGTGGTCATGCCGAAAACATAGGGGCACTTGTTGGAGAAGATGAAGCCGCACACCAGCAAAACCGCGAACAGCGGCGGTATGACATAGCGGGACTTCACCACCAGGCGGCCCCAGACACTGATCTTTGGCACAAAGCTGCGGTGATGTGTCCGGTCGATGAGGCGGCTGAAGCTCAGCAGCAATCCAGGCATCAGGGTGAACACGCTCAAAAGGCTCAAAATGATGGACTTCATCAGCACAAGGCCCAGGTCGTAGCCAATGCGGAACTGCATGAAGCACATAGCCCCCAGGCCGGACAGGGTGGTCAGAGAGCTGCCGGAGATCTCCGGAATGGCCTTGCTCAGGGCTGTGATCACCGCTTCCCTGGCCTCCATCCGCTCCCGCTCCTCGGTATAGCGGTGGCAGAGGATGATGGCGTAATCGATGGCCAGGGCAAGCTGCAGCACCACGGCCACGGAGTTGGAGACAAAGGAGATCTCTCCAAAAATGAAGTTCGTGCCCTTGTTCATCAGCGCCGCCATGCCGAATGTCAGCAGCAGGACGGGGATCTCCATATAGGTCTGGGAGGTGAACAGCAGCACCAGCAGAATGATGACCACGGCGATGACCATGACCACCTGCATCTCCGCGTCCAGACTGGCGGAGTCATCGGCGCCGGTGTCCCCGGTGACGTAGACGTCATAGCCGTCCAGCGCCTCCTTCACCTTTGCCAGGGCGTCCAGGCTGATCTGATCATCCGCCGTGCCGTCGTAGGTGACGGAGAACAGGGCCGCGCCGCCTATGTAGTGGTCTTCGCTTCCGTCAAATTCCACAGACTTCACGCCCGGCACCCGTTCCAGCTCTCCGGCCAGCGTCTCCGCCTGAGCGTATGTGATGTTGTCCACCATGACGCGGTTGGTCCCGAAGGTGACGAATTCTTCCTCCATGATGGTCAGGCCCCGGCGTGTTTCCGTCTCCGCCGGCAGGTAGCTGGTGAGGTCGTCGTTCACCGACACCCAGCCGCTGGAAAAAACGCAGAAAATGGCAAGGCCGATGTACAGCAGATAAAAGGCCTTCCGCTTATCCACGATGAAGGCGGCGATCCGCTCAATAGGGCTTTGCTTTTCCTCTCTTTCCTGTTGTGCATTGTTCAAGATTGAGGCTCCTTTCTTTCTGGTTCCATATGGCGCGATGCGTCGGTAAAAGCAGATAACAACACTCTTCCACATCATACGCCCTTTCAAAAATCAAAACAACAGACATTTTCCGTAAAATGTATAACAAGAACGAGAACTTTTTGCCAGCCGTGGAAGAGCCTATGACAGCCCCGGCATAATGATGCGGCGGAGAGGCCAAAAAGCGGAAAACTGTGTGCGGACTGCCTTCCTGAGATGCTTCGGGGAGATCAAAGGGACTGCCGCACAGCCATGCGGCAGTCCCTTGGGGACAACCATTATAGAAGCCGGACACGATATATCCGCAGCCAGTGGTCCAATTGCAGAAAATAGGCGATGGTCTGGGGGAGCATCAGCTGGCCGTACCAGGGCTGTGGATCGGCGCGGGACAGCAGGGCCTTGATCTCCGAGAGGCGAACACCAATCCGCCGCCGTTCAGCAGGGCGAAGAACAGGAGCTTCACCCCCATCCGGTTCTGGGCGAGGAACAGCGTCTCCGCCGCAGAACGGCCTGCATGTTCTTCAAGGCCACCGCCTGCCCCCCGCAGGTTCTGGTCATATCCGATTTGTCCAGCAATGCCACACATGGGGAACATCTCCTTCAAATAGCAGGGGAGCCCACGCTGACCGTAAGCTCCCTTGTTCCCCTTCTGTGTATGCGAAAGGAGGTATATGCGTTCAGCAAAATGAAACAATATAGCGCCTGCTTATCGGGCCAGGACGGCTTGCATCAGGGCTGTGCCCTGGCGCAGAGCATCCATGGTGGGGATGGTGTAGTCCTCCTGCTCGATGCTCAGGGGGCCATCGTATCCCGCGTACTTCAGGACGGCGATAAACTGCCGCCACCAATCCTCCCCGTGGCCGGAGCCGGGAGTCACATAGTTCCAGGAGCGGGCGGCGAATTCCAGCACGCCCTTGGTATCCAGCAGGGTATTGGCTCCGGCGGCGGACTCGATGCGGACGTCCTTGATGTGGACATGATAGATACAGCCCGACAGCTCCCTGGCGACGGTCAGAGGGTCCGCACCCATCCAGAACAGGTGGCTGGGATCCAGGTTGACACCCACAATGTCGCCGACGGCACTGCGCAGGCGGCGGAAAGTCTCCGTGCTATACACCAGCTGCCAACCGTGGAATTCCAGGGCCAGCCGCTCTACGCCGTGGCTCCTTGCCAGCGCCGCGATCCTCCTCCACGCCGGGATGGCCACACTCCACTGGTAGTCCAGGATCTCCTGAGTCTCAGGGGGCCAGGAGGACACCACCCAGTTTGGCATAGCGTCACCCGGACAACCGCCGGGCAGGCCGCTCATCATCACCACGGTTTTCAAGCCCAGCTGCTCCGCCAGAAGAAAGGTCTTCTCCATGACGGCACGGTCCCGCTCGCCCTTTTCACCGGGAAACAGGGGATTACCGGAGCAGTTCAGGGCGGAGATGGTCAGGTTGTGGGCGGAGAGTGTGTCCATCAGTGCCTTCCGCTTCCCGGCATCGCTTACAAGCGCGTCCAGATCGATGTGGGGAGCGGGTGACCAATTGCCGCAGCCAAGCTCCACCTGCTCCAGTCCCAGGCCCTGGCAGATCTGCGCCGCCTCTTCCAGTGTCTGATCCGCCAAACAGTCCGTTACCAATCCTAATTTCATGTCGATTCCTCCCGTTTTCCAGCCAAAGCGTTTAATTCCTCTAAAAATTCATGGCGGCGCCTGCCGCCTCTTTCGGTGTTTTCCCTATGATACCATCCAGGCGGCCTTTCTGGCAAGGCGTTTCCGCAGGGCCATGGCCCGATGGCGTTTTTGCCTTCCTCTTGACGAAAAACGCAGATGGTTGTATGGTATGAAAAACGGGATATTCCCGGATCTTGACAGGAGGATCATACCCATGGGCTGTTTTTACTGTGACGAGCATCACGAGGGCCGGGAGGCCATTATGCTCAAGGTCGGCGAGATGAAGGCCGGTGTTCTCTATCTGTTCAAGGACCAGGCCCACAGGGGCCGCTGTGTTCTGGCGCTGAAGGACCACAAGAAGGAGCTGTGCGAGTGTACGCCCCAGGAGCTGGCGGACTATGCCGACGATCTGGCACGGGCCTCCGGCGCTGTCAAGGAGCTGTGGGGCTGCACCAAGCTGAACCTGGCCTCCTTCGGTGACGCCAATCCCCACCTGCATTTCCACATCGTTCCCAAGTATGAGGGCGGCTTTGAGTTCGGCGGGAACTTCCAGATCACCAACCCGGAACCCGTCCTGCTGAGCGACGGCGAATATCAGGAGATGATCGCCGCCCTGAAGGCAAAGCTTAGCATCTGACCTGCCATGGATGAAAACGGAGAGGCACCGCCTCTCCGTTTTTTTGCATTTTTTTGCGTAAAGCCTCTTCCACATTTTACGAAGCCGTGATACAATAACAACGGAGAAAATCGATTACCTGAGGAAAGGTGGAAATATTTGTGAGAAAAACGAAAATCGTCTGCACCCTGGGACCCGCCACGGACCGGGAGGGCGTCCTGAGAGAGATGCTGAAGGCCGGTATGAACGTGGCCCGGTTCAATTTCTCCCACGGCACCCATGCGGAGCACAAGGTCCGGCTGGACGCACTGAAGGCCCTGCGGGAGGAAATGAATCTGCCTGTGGCGGCGATGCTGGACACCAAGGGCCCCGAAATTCGCCTGAAGTCCTTTGAAAACGGCTCCGTCCACCTGACGGGCGGCACGGAATTCACCCTGACAACGGAGGATGTCGTGGGCAATGAGACCCGCTGTTCCATCACCTACGCCGAGCTGCCCGGCGACGTGAAAGCGGGAGACACCATTCTGCTGGACGACGGCCTGGTCCGCCTGACGGTGCTGGAGACCACCTCCAATGCCATCCGCTGCCGGGTGGAGAACGACGGCACCATGAAGAACAACAAGGGCGTCAATGTCCCCAATGTCCGGCTGTCCATGCCCTATATGAGCCAGCGGGACCGGGACGATATCCTCTTCGGTGTGGAGCAGGGCTTTGACTACATCGCCGCCAGCTTTGTCCGCACCGCCGCCGATGTGCGGGAGATCCGCAGCCTGCTGGATAAGGCCGGCTCCAACATCCGCATCATTGCCAAGATCGAAAATCAGGAGGGCGTCAGCAATCTGCCGGACATCCTGGCGGTGGCGGACGGCATCATGGTGGCCCGGGGCGACATGGGCGTGGAGATCGACTTCACGGAGATCCCCATCATCCAGAAGAACATGATCGCCCAGTGCGTGGCCTGCGGCAAGCCGGTCATCACCGCCACCCAGATGCTGGACTCCATGATGGAGAATCCGCGTCCCACCCGGGCGGAGATCACCGATGTGGCCAACGCCATCTATGACGGCACCTCCGCCATCATGCTCTCCGGCGAGACGGCGGCGGGCAAGTACCCGGTGGAGGCGGTTCACACCATGGATGCCATCGCCCGCCGGACAGAGAGCTGCGTTGAGTACGGCAGCCCTGTCCGCAACAAGAAAAACACCAGACTCTCCATCACAGCGGCCACGGCCCACGCCGCCTGCACCACGGCGCTGGATATCGGCGCGGACGCCATCCTCACCGTCAGCCAGCGGGGCGTCACCGCCCAAATGGTCAGCCGCTTCCGGCCCAGCACCACGGTGGTGGCTCTTCTGCTGGACACCCAGGTCCAGCGGCAGATGGCCCTGTACTGGGGCGTGGAGCCCCTGACCATGCCCTACGCCAGCAATACCGACGAGCTGGTGGACTTTGCCGTTCAGGCGGCGGAGGAGGCGGGCATCGTCAAGCAGGGGGACCTGGTGGTGGTCACTGCCGGCGTGCCTGTGGGCGTGGCCGGCACGACCAATATGATCCGTGTCCACCAGGTGGGCGGCGCGCTGCTGAACGGCGTGGGCGTGGGCGAGCAGAAGGCCAGCGGCCCCCTGTGCGTCTGCCGCACGCTGGAGGACGTAACGGAGAAGTTCCGCCCCGGCGACGTGCTGGTGGTGCCCTATACCACCAATGACCTGCTGCCCTATATCCGCAAGGCCGCTGCCGTCATCAGCGAGGAGGCCAGCGCCGACAGCCACACCGCCACGGTGGGGCTGACGCTGGATAAGCCGGTGATCCTGGGCGCCGCCAACGCCACCCGCCGTCTGACGGACGGCGTCATGGTGTCTGTGGACTGCTCCCGGGGCGTGGTGCAGACGCTGCCCCAGTAAAAATACAGGCATCAAAACTATTGATAAATTGATAAAGAGAGAAGGCTCCGTAAATGCGGAGCCTCCTCAGACTGTCGATAAACCCGGAAGAGTAGGAAAACGGGAAGGAGGGGTGTGCGCGGGGAACCCAGGAAGGGTGCCCTGCGCCATTCAAATCAACAGATTTCAGAACTTTTAAAAA
>JAETOQ010000021.1 GCA_021771635.1 Oscillospiraceae bacterium
CCAGATGAGCTATGCCCGCAGGTGGTGCCCAGAGCCGGAATCGAACCAGCGACACGTGGATTTTCAGTCCACTGCTCTACCAACTGAGCTATCTGGGCAAATCTTTCGACCCGCCGTTTGCGGCGCGGCCGGGGAATCGCAACCCCAAAAGGGACCCACGAGATGGAATCCATCTCGTGGGAGATGGCGACCCGGAACGGGCTCGAACCGTCGACCTCTAGCGTGACAGGCTAGCGTTCTAACCAACTGAACTACCGGGCCAAATAATAACAATGGTGGGAACAACTGGACTCGAACCAGTGACCCCCTGCTTGTAAGGCAGGTGCTCTAACCAGCTGAGCTATGCTCCCGGGTTGCCGCATTTGTCAGACGGCAAAGGTTATTATACGCAAAGAGGGCATTTTTGTCAACCCAATTTTTTAAAAAATCATATTTTTTTCTTCATGCCCGCCAAAAGGCCTTCCAGGTCATCTTTTGTAAAGGTCTGCACATTGTCGCAGAACTGGCAGGCCAGCTCCGCGCTGCCCTGTTCGTCGATAATCCCCTTTAATTCCTCCGGTCCCAGGCTGATCAGGGCCCGTTCCATCCGGTCCCGGCTGCAATAGCAGCGATATTCAATGGGACTTCTCTCCAAGATCTCCAATTCAAAATCTGAGAGGACCTTCCGCAGGACCTCCGCGGGGTCATTGTTCTCCCGCAGCAGGCCGGTCACGGACCCAGCGGCCATCACGCCGCCCTCCACCTTGGAGATGACATCCTCTCCCGCGCCGGGAAGCAGCTGGATCAAATATCCGCCTGCCGCCAGCACGCTCTGGTCCCGGTCCACCAGGACTCCCAGGCCGCAGGCCGTGGGGATCTGTTCAGACTCCACAAAGTAGGCCGCCAGATCCTCAGCGATCTCGCCGCCCAGCAGGCCCACGCTGCCCACATAGGGCTCCTTCATATTCAGGTCCCGGATAACGGTCAGGGTGCCGTCACAGCCCACGGCGGTGCCCACATCCAGCTTGCCGTCGGGCCGCAGGGGGATGTCCACAGCCGGATCGTCCACCGTGCCGCGGACATTGCCCTCGTTATCAGACACCGCCAGAAGGGTGCCCAGGGGGCCGCCGCCCTTGATCTGCAGCGTCACGCTGGCCCCTTCTTCTTTCAGGGCGTTGCCCATCATGGAGGCCGCCGCCAGCGTCCGTCCCAGTGCCGCTGTGGCCACCGGCAGCGTTTTATGGATCTGCCGAGCCCGCTCCGTCAGGTCCCGGGTGGAGACCGCCACCGCCTTCACACAGCCGTCTTTAGAAATCGCACGCACCAATTGATCGCTCATGCAAGATAACTCCTCATAACCAGAATATCACGTTTTTTCACACCGGACGATCCACCGGTCCTCGTCCTCCGCCGGAGGCTTCATGGTCAGGTCCCCTGTGACGGTGATCCTGGCAAAGCCCGCCTCCGTCAGATACTGCCGCAGCTGCTCCCCGGACCAGGCCCGCTCCCGGTGCTCCTCAAAGTCCCGCTCCCAGGCGCCGTCGGCCCGCAGGCGGAACAGGTCCACCTGATAGGTACACACCTGTGTCCGCTCCGAAAAAAAGGTCCGCCAGACGCAGAAGCTGTCCTCCGTTTCGTCCATATACATCTGCCGGTTCATCCGCCGGAGTTTATAGGGGGAATTCACGTCAAAAATAAACTGTCCGCCGGGCTTCAGCCAGCGGTACACCCTGCGGAAGGTCTCCCGGATATCGGCTTCCCTTGTCAGATAATTCAGGGAGTCCAGCGTGGACACCGCGGCGTCCACCGGCTCGATGAGCCGCAGGCGGGGCATGGACTGGTGCAGAAACAGGGGCGGCTGTCCGTCAAGGGCTGCCGCTTTTCCAACGGCCTGTGTCAGCATCTCCTCGGAGCCGTCCGTGGCCGTCACCCGGTAACCCCGCTCCGCCAGCAGGCAGGAGATGGTGCCCGTCCCGCAGGCTAAGTCCAAAACGGTATGGACGGGGATCCGGCTCTTTCGAAACAGCCGCTCCAGCCAGTCCGCCCGCTTCCGATAGCTGCCGTCCGCCATCAGGCCGTCATAGCTGGAGGCCAGCGCGTCATAGCTGCTCATTTCCGCTTTTTCATGCGCTCAAAGATCTTGGCGTAGGCGCCCGTGCCGTAGCTCAGGGAACGGTTCACCCGGCTGATGGTGGCGCTGGACGCGCCGGTGCGCTCCAGGATCTCGTTGTAGATCATACCGTCGTCCAGCAGGGACGCCACCTCAAACCGCTGCTCCATGGAGCGCAGCTCGGATACGGTGCAGAGGTCCTGGAAAAAGTCATAGCACTCCTGCTCGTCCTTCAGCTGCAGGATGGCCTTATAGAGCTGGTCATTTTTCTCTTTCTTACCGATCTTGACCATATCAAACACCCTTTCTGGGATCATTCCAGCAAATTGGCGGCTGAATGCCGTTATTTTGTATTTTAGCATTGTACTGCGCGAAAGTAAAGGGATTTCCCATGAAATTTTTTCCCGCTTTCAAGCAGAGGCATTCACCCCACCCCGTCCCGCTTCATAGTCTGAAATAAACCGAATTCCAGGGAGAGGAGCGGCAGCCTCATGAGAGAGAGCCTGACAGAACTGCACACAGAGTCTTTCACGGCGGAGCGGGAATGGACGGTGGACGGCATCCCCGTGCTCACCGCCGCGGTATCCGTACCCCAGCCGGTGCCGGCGGCGGGGCCGGTGTCCCGCCGCATCCGGCGGTATTACCAGCTGCAATGCCGCGCCTTTCTGCGCTACTGTGAAAATTGGCTCCTCCCACAGGCAAAGTCGGAGTATCAGATCGCCCTGTCCGCCAGCGCGCCGCTGCCCTGTTTCCGGGCGGAGCTGACCTATCATGTTACATACAACGAGGGCGGCCTCTGGAGCCTGTACACCCAGTCCCGCGAGGTCACGCTCCCAGGACAGACACTGGTCACCCGCCGGGGGGACACCTGGGACCTGGCGGAGGGATACCCCGCGGCGCTGTCCGCTTTTTTTCCCTCCCGCGGCTCCTGGAAGCGGCAGCTGCTGTCTCGGGCGGCCGAGGAGATCGAAAAGCAGGAAAAGGCGGGCATCGCCCGATACCATGAGGGGTGGCGGAAAAGTCTGCGCCGCCGCTTCAATGCCCAGAACTTCTATCTGACAGCGGAGGGCCTCTCCTTTTTCTACCCCATGTACGCCATCGCCCCGGCGGCAGAGGGCATTCCCACCTTTACGGTCCCCTTTGGAAAGGCAGGCCTTCAGCTGCCGCGTCAGAGGGAAAAGGGCAGCTGTGAGGGATCGGCTCAGAGATCGCCCTCCGGCCCTGCGGTCCCATCCGCTCATTCTTGCGCCGATCAGCGCGATGTGATAAGATAGGGCCGCGTATAAAACCACCAGAGCAATTCCCAGAAATAATGAGAAAAAAGGAAGCGAGGACAGGGATTGCAGGGCAAGGCGGAGGACGCAGGCGGGCTGGCGCCCGTCAAGGACGACAACGCGGCCATGCAATTCCTGGGCCGCTGGACTTTTCTCAGTATTTTGGGGTATTGCTCTAAGGAGGCCGTTGCATGAAAGAGCTGCGGAAAAGAAGGGCGATCGCCACGGCATGGCGAAATTCATTTGGAGGTGATGACAGCAGCATATAGGAGGTACTTATGAACAACATTCCAGATCCCGGCACAGTCTTTCCCAACGTGTACAAAACATCGTGCTTTTTAAAAAACGTGATCACCGCGCCCAACATTTTTGTGGGGGATTATACCTATTATGACGATCCCACCGACCCCACCGGATTTGAACGCAACAACGTGCTGTTCAACTGGCCGGAATTCGGAGACAGGCTGATCATCGGAAAATTCTGCTCCCTTGCCAGCGGTGTACAGTTCATCATGGGCAGCGCGAACCACCGGATCAGCAGCATCAGCACCTATCCCTTCCACGTCTTTGGCGGCGCATGGGAGGAGAATACACCGCCCCACCTGTCCCAGCTTCCTTTCAAGGGGGACACCGTGGTGGGCAATGACGTGTGGATCGGACGGGAGAGCGTGATCATGCCCGGCGTCCACATCGGCGACGGGGCTATCATCGCCGCCCGTTCCGTGGTGGCAAGGGACGTGGAGCCCTATACCCTGGTGGGAGGCAACCCGGCCAGGCCCATCAGGAGGCGCTTTGACGAGGAGCTGATCTCCCTGCTTCTGGCCCTCCGGTGGTGGGACTTTGCGCCGGAAAAGCTGGTATCCTTCCTGCCCATTCTCTGCAGTGATGATCTGGAGACCGTACGCAAAACCGTGAAAGACATGCTGGCCTCTGTATAAATCTACATCGCCGGATACGGCCGCCCCGGGAAGGGGCGGCCGTCAGCTTGTCGAAAAACCATCGTTTAGGAAAAAGAGACTCACCGCGATGCAGGGGAGCACGAGGGGGCAGCGCCCGCCTCGTGTTGGATCGAATGTCCGCAGCGGACTGCGGCGCAGTCCGTTGCCCGCAAAGCGGGAGATTTTCAAAATGTTGCACATTTTGAAAATCGGGACATTAGCAGGCTGTCGAAAAAGGCCGGGAGGCCTTTTTCGACAGCCTGATGGCCGCCCCTTCCCGGGGCGGCCGTTTTTCAGATCCAAACTTTTACCGGCAGGCTTTTAAAAATGTGGAATTTTGTCTTGTCATTTCCGGAAAAAGGCATATAATAGTTTACTATCTAGGCAGAGTAGGGACACACGTGTGAAATAGTGCCGGAAAAACGGGGAGTTGTTTTCCGGACGAAAGGGCGGAGGCCTTGCAGTGTGTGTCCCGCATCCCGCTGCCGCATGAGAGAAACGCGGCGAGCCTTCCTCTGTGCGGCGCTCCGGTACCGGACTGCCGAATCAACAGAAGGAAGGTATTTTTATGCCCAAATTCAACACCCGCAGCATCTGCACCATCGCGGTCCTGGCGGCCATGTATGTGCCGCTGTCCCTGTTTCTGTCCATCCAGGGGCCCAACAATCTGAAATTCTCCTTCGGCTCCCTGCCGGTGGTGGTGGCCGCGCTGCTGCTGGGGCCGGCGGAGGCCGCGCTGACCGCCTTCATCGGGGAATTTTTAAAGCAGCTGCTGAGCTACGGCTTCACCGCCACCACGCTGGTGTGGACCATTCCGCCCATACTGCGGGGCCTGGTCATCGGCGCCGCGGCTGTCCGCCTCCGGCATACCGGAAAGCCGCTGACCACCCGCCCGGTGCTCTGCAACATTGTCTGCATTGCCGCCGCCGTGGTCACCACCGCCGCCAACACCTTTGTCATCTGGCTGGACAGCGTGATCTACGGCTATTATTCCTTCACCTACGTATTCGGCGCCACGGCGGTGCGCTTCGTCACCGGCATGATCACCGCCGTGCTGGTGGCCCTGGTGGCCGTGCCGCTGGTGTATCTGCTGGAGCGGCGGAGGCTGTTCCGCGCTTGAGAGAGGGGATGACGCATCCATGACCAGCCAAGAGGCCATCGCCTACATTCATTCCTTCAACTGGGAGAAGCACGCTCCGGGCCTCACCCGCATCCGCGCCCTCCTCCATGCGCTGGGGGATCCCCAGAAGGGCATGAAATTCGTCCACGTGGCGGGCACCAACGGCAAGGGCAGCACCTGCGCCTGCATCGCCGCTGTCTTGCAGGCGGCGGGATACCGGGTGGGGCTGAATACCTCCCCCTATCTGATGACCTTTCACGATCGCATCCAGATCAACGGCGTGATGATCTCTGACGGGGACCTGGCGGCTGTGACGGAGCAGGTCCGCCCCGCCGCCGAGGCCATGGCGGAGCACCCCACGGAATTTGAGCTGATCACCGCCATTGCCCTGCTGTATTTCCGGCAGCAGCACTGTGACATCGCGGTGCTGGAGGTGGGCCTGGGGGGCGCCCTGGACGCCTCCAACGTCATCGACACGCCGGAGGCAGCCGTCCTCACCGCCATGGGCATGGACCACGTGGCCCTGCTGGGACCGACGCTGGCGGACATCGCCGCCGCCAAAGCCGGCATCATCAAGCCCGGCGGCGACGTGGTCAGCTACGGCGGCTGCCCGGAGGCCGACGCCGTGTTCCGCCGGGTGTGCGGGGAGCAGGGCGCGCGGCTGACGGAGGTGGACTTCTCCCGCCTGCGCCCGCAGACGCTGACGCTGGAGGGCACCGTCTTTGACTTTGCCCCCTGGGAGGCCCTGCGCCTCCCCCTGGCGGGGGCCTATCAGCTGAAAAACGCCGCCACCGCCGTCACGGCACTGGAGGTCCTCCGACAAAAGGGGTGGAACATCCCGGAAGAGGCCATCCGGTCGGGTCTGGCCGCTGTCCGCTGGCCGGGGCGGTTCGAGGTGCTGCGGCGGGAGCCGGTCTTTCTGCTGGACGGTGCCCACAACGCCCACGGCATCGCCGCCGCCGCAGAGAGCCTGGCGGCTCTCTTTCCCGGGCAGAAGCTGGTGTTTCTCCTGGGCATCCTGGCGGACAAGGATGTGGACCGCATGCTGGATCTGCTGGCTCCCCTGGCCCGGCAGGTGTTCACCCTCCGGCCTGACAGCCCCCGGGCGCTGACGGCGGAGGCCCTCTGCGGCCTGCTGACCGCCCGAAACATTCCCGCCCAGGTCTGCGGCACCGTGGAGGAGGGCGTCTCCGCCGCCATCAGCGCCGCCGGAGCCGGCGGCGTGGTCTGCGCCCTGGGGTCCCTCTATTTCTCCGGAGATGTCCGCAGGGCTGTGACAAATATAGTCGGCACACCTGAAAATCGGTAAATACCGATTTTCTGACAGCGGCAGAGCCGCTGTCGGGCGCCGCCCGTGTGCGGACTTATGAAGTCTGACGCAAGGCCGCTTTGCGGCCTTGTGGGGTGTCCCCCACAAGTTGAAAAAAGTTTTTCCTTCTTTTCAACCGCGTCGACTATAACGTATAAAAATGTCTGGCGCTTTCGCGCCAGACATTTTTATGCTCATTTCTCTTTTTTCTGATAGTGCACATGGAGCAGCTCATGGGTCCGTCCTTTCAGGGAACCGTTCAGCATCTCCACCACAATGGGGTTCCGCTCGGAGCGCTTGATAAGGGCGGAGCGGTCCGCCTCGTAGAGGCCCGCGGCCCGCTGCCGCTTGATGGGGATCAATCCATAGGGCTGTCCCGCGCCGCCGACACAGCCGGTCTTGCAGGTCATGACCTCCACCAGGTCGTAATACTCCCTCCCGGACTCGATGTCCGCCAGCAGCTTTTTGGCATTCACCAAGCCGTGGACCACGGCGATGCGCAGCACCTGATCTCCCACGGGCAGGGTGACGGAGCGGATGGCGTCCGTCCCCCGGAGGCCGGAGAACTGGATGGCTTGCAGGGTGTTCTTGGACTTGTCTTCCACCACCCGGCGGGCCACGGCCTCCGCCACGCCGCCGGTGGTGCCGAAGATGGTGGCCGCGCCGGTGCCCATGCCAAAGGGCAGATCAGGGGCCTCGCCCTCCAGCTCGCTGAAGCGGATGCCGGACTCCTTGATCATGGTGATGACCTCCTGGGTGGTCAGCACCAGGTCCACATCAGGCACCCCGTCATGCTGGAATTCCTCCCGCTGGGCCTCCATCTTCTTGGCCGTGCAGGGCATGATGGCGATGTGGTAGGTGGTGCGGCCGTCCTCGGCGTCCTTGGCCCTGTACTGGTCTTTCAGCACTGCCGCGAACATCTCCATGGGGGATTTGCAGGTGGACACGTTTTTCAGATACTTGGGGTTCTCCTTTTCCAGATACCTGATCCAAGCCGGACAGCAGCTGGTGAACATGGGGAAGGGGCCGCCCTTTTTCAGCCGCTCCAGGAACTCCGCCGACTCCTCCATGACCGTCAGGTCCGCGCCAAAGTTGGTGTCGTACACCTCGTCGGCGCCCATCATCTTCAGGGCGGCCACCAGCCTGTCGATGGCGTTGACGCCGGGCTCCAGGCCGAAGGCCTCGCCCACGGCCACGCGGACGGCGGGGGCGATCTGGAACACCACCCGCTTCTTGGCATCGTACAGCACCCGCCAGGCCTTGCCGATCTCGTCCCGGATGGTGATGGCGCCGGTGGGGCAGGCCGCCGCGCACTGACCGCAGCTGATGCAGTTGGTGTCGGACAGCTTTCGGTCAAAGGCGGGGCTGACCACCAGGTCACTGCCCCGGTGGGCAAAGTTCAAAATGCCCATGCCCTGCATCTCGTCACACACCCGCACGCAGTCGCCGCAGAGGATGCACTTGTTGGGGTCCCGGACGATGGCGGGAGAGGAATGGTCTTTTTCGTAGTGGGGACGGGTGTCCTCGAACCGGACCTTCCGCACGCCGAACTTCAGCGCCAGGTCCTGCAGGTGGCACTTGCCGCTCTTTTCGCAGGTGGTGCAGTCCCGGCAGTGGGAGGCCAGCAGCAGCTCCAGGATCATCCGGCGGTGCTTCAAAAGCCGGGCGGTATTGGTGCGGATCCGCATGCCGTCCCGGGGCTCCATGGAGCAGGAGGCGTCGATCTTGCCCCGCTCGTCCTCCACCACGCACATCCGGCAGGCGCCGAAGGTGGACAGCTCGGAATAGTAGCAGAAGGTGGGCATGTCGATGCCTGCCTTGCGAATGACCGCCAGAACGTTTTTCTCCCCGTCGAAAGGCACCCGCTGGCCGTCGATATACATGATTCCCTTTGCCATAGGTCAGCCCTCCTTTGATGCCGTAATGGCGCCGAAGGGGCAGTTGCCCACGCAGGCGCCGCAGTTGATGCACTTCTCCGGGTCGATGGTATGTACCTGCTTCACCGCGCCGGAAATGGCCTCCATGGGGCAGTTCTTGCGGCACTTTCCGCAGCCCTTGCACTTTTCCGCGTCGATGACGGGGTGGGGCTTTTCCCGGTTGCAGATGGGACAGTGATGGTCCACCACGTGGGCCAGATACTCCTCCCGGAAGTATTTCAGGGTGCTCTGGACAGGCTTGCAGGCGCTCTGGCCCAAGCCGCACAGGGCGGTGGAGCTGATGGTGTCCGCCAGCTCCTCCAGCAGGTCCAGATCCTCCATGGTGCCTTGGTTCTTGACAATGCGGTCCAGGATCTCCAGCATCCGCTTGGTGCCCTCCCGGCAGGGAACGCACTTGCCGCAGGACTCCTTCTGGGTGAACTCCATGAAGAAGCGGGCCGTCTCCACCATGCAGGTGTCCTCGTCCATGACCACCAGGCCGCCGGAGCCGATCATGGCGCCGATGCTCTTCAGGGAGTCAAAGTCCAGCGGCAGGTCCAGGTGCTCCTGGCTGGCCGTGGTGGCGCCGCCGGAGGGGCCGCCGATCTGCACGGCCTTGAACTTCTTGCCGTTGCGGATGCCGCCGCCGATGTCGAACACCACCTCCCGGATGGTGGTGCCCATGGGCACCTCAATGAGGCCGGTGTTCACCACATTCCCTGTCAGGGCGAAGGCCTTGGTGCCGGGGCTTGTCCGGGTGCCGATGGTGTGATACCAGTCCACGCCGTTGCGGACGATCAGAGGGACGTTGGCAAAGGTCTCCACGTTGTTCAAAACCGTAGGCTCCGACCACAGGCCATGCTCGATGGTGCGGGGCGGCTTGACCCGGGGCATGCCCCGGTTGCCCTCGATGGAGGCGGTGAGTGCGCTGCCCTCGCCGCAGACAAAGGCGCCGGCGCCCATGTTCACATGGATGCGGAAGGAGAAGCCGGTGCCCATGATGCGCTCGCCCAGCAGGCCGTATTCCTCGGCCTTGGCGATGGCGGCCTTCAGGCGGCTGACCGCCAGGGGATATTCAGCGCGGACGTAGATGTAGCCCTCATCGCTGCCCACGGCCAGGCCAGCGATCATCATGCCCTCCAGCACGCTGTGGGGGTTGCCCTCCATGATGGAGCGGTCCATGAACGCGCCGGGGTCGCCCTCGTCGCCGTTGCAGACCACGTACTTTTTCTCCGCCTTCTGCTTCCTGGCGCCCTCCCATTTCCGGCCGGCGGGGAAGCCGCCGCCTCCGCGGCCCCGGAGGCCGGAGTCGGTGATGGTCTTGCAGATCTCCTCCCCCGTCATCTCAAACAGGGCCTTTTCAAAGCCCGCGTAGCCGCCCTTGGCGATGTACTCCTCGATGTCCTCGGCGTCGCTGCGGCCGCAGTTTTCCAGCACCACCCGATGCTGTTTTTTATAGAAGGGAATGTCCTCCTGTCGGGGATAGGCCACCCCGTCCAGGTGGTACACCAGGCGGTCGATGACCTCGCCGCCCAGAACGGTCTTCTCGATGATCTCGCGGCAGTCCTCCGGCTTGACGTGGATATACATGATACCCATGGGCTCGATGTGGACCAGGGGACCCATCTCGCAGAAGCCGTGGCAGCCGCTCATCTTCACGTGGAGGCTCTTCTCCTCGTCGGTGTCATGCTTCAGGCCCACGTAGACCGTCAGGCCCCGTTTTTCGCACTCCTCCCTGATGTTGTCGTAGATCTTCATGGCGCCGCCGGCGATGCAGCCGGTGCCGGCGCAGATCAGGACAGAGGGGACCTGCTCGCTCTGCTTCAGGGCGTTCCGGGCGTTGGCCTGGAACACATGAAAGCTGTCTCGTGTCAGTTTCGTCCGGATCATACGGCAGCCGCCTCCTTTTTCCGAATATCCTCCAGCAGGGCCAGTGCCGTCTCCGGCGTCATCTTCGCGTGGACCTCGCCGTCGATGGTCATGACGGGAGCCAGGCCGCAGGCGCCGAGGCAGGCCACTGTCTCCAGGGTGAACAGGCCGTCGGCGGAGGTCTTTTTCTTCCCCGTCAGGCCCAGATAATCGTGGATCGCGTCATAGATGGGGCCGGACTTGCGCACATGGCAGGCCGTTCCGGCGCACACCTTGATGATGTACTTGCCCTTGGCCTCCAGCGAGAAGTTCTCATAGAAGGTCGCCACGCTGTACACCTTGGCGGCACTGACACCCAGCTTTTCCGCCACCAGCGTCAGCGCCTCCTCGCTGAGATACTTGTACTCCGCCTGGATCTCCTGCATGATGGCGATCAGATTGGACTGGTCGCATCCATAGCTTTCAATGATCTCACTGGCCCGCGTCAGTTCATTGCTCATTGGCCTATCTCCTTTTTTATGATCTCACAGCCGCTCCCGGAATGCGGTCCGCTCAATTATTCATTATATATTGTGATAGCATAAAATGTCAAAATATTTTGAATTTTCGTCATTTCAAACGTTTTCGCCGAATAAATTTGTCGAAAAGGCAGAAAAAGCGGCCGCCTGTTTATCAGGCGGCCGCAAAGTCTTAGCAGCATCTTAACCTGCTCTTATTTTTTCACAACACCGTGGGCAACTCTCACCACCATGCCGGTAAGTGCGAACAGGGCGATGGCGTTGGGAATGACCATCAGATTGTTGAACATATCCGTCAGCTCCCACACCAGATCATTGGACATCAAAGTGCCCAGGAAGATGAACACCAGTGCGATCAGCGTATAGAGGACAGTGGCGGTCTTGGATCCGATCTTCCTACCGAACAGGTACAGCATATTGATCTTGCCGAACAGGTTCCAGCCCAGGATGGTGGAGAACGCGAAGAAGAACAGGCATACGGCCACGAACATGGCGCCAAAGCTCTCGCCGAACACCGTGCCAAAGGCTGTCTGGGCCAGGTTGGACTTGCTGATGGTCTCGGGGATGGTGCCGGCAGCCAGGGGGCCGTCGGCGGTATACAGGGTGGAGATGATGACCAGCGCGTTCAGCGTCAGCACCACAAAAGTGTCGATGAACACGCCCACCATGGCAACCACGCCCTGGTCATGGGGATCTTTCACATTGGCCTGGGCGTGGGCGTGGGGTGTGGAGCCCATGCCCGCCTCATTGGAGAACAGGCCCCGCTTGGCACCTTGGCTGACAGCGGTCTTGATGGCATAGCCAAAGCCGCCGCCGATGATGGCCTGGGGCTGGAAAGCATACCGGAAGATCATGCCAATGGTGGCGGGAATGTACTTGATCCGGACAATGAGCACCACCAGGCCGCCCAACAGGAAGATGGCCGCCATAATGGGGACCACTTTCTCCGTGACGGAAGCCAGCCGCTGAACGCCGCCCAGGAAGATCACTCCGCAAATGACCACCAGGACCACGCCCACCATCCAGGAGGGCACACCGAAAGCAGTCTGAAAAGTGGAGCCGATGGAGTTGGACTGCACCATGCAGCCCATAAAGCCCAGAGCCAGAATGATGGCTACGGCGAAGAAGCCGGCCAGGAACTTGCCGAAAGCGCCCTTAAAAGCCGTGGTGATGTAATAGACCGGGCCGCCGTGGATGGAGCCGTCCTTGTCCACCACGCGGGTCTGCAGGGCCAGTGTCGCCTCCGCATAGATGGTGGCCATGCCGAAGAAGGCGATGATCCACATCCAGAAGATGGCGCCGGGGCCGCCGGTCAGGATGGCGCCGCTGGCTCCGACGATATTGCCGGTGCCCACCTGGGCCGCGATGGCGGTGGCAAGCGCCTGAAAAGAGCTCATGCCGCTCTCCTGTTTTCCGCCCCGCAGGGACAGGTTGCCAAACACCCGCCGCATGCCCTCTCCAAAGCAGCGGACCTGAATGAAGCGGGTCTTGATGGAATACCACAGGCCCACCGCGATCAGCAGAAAGACCAGGATATAGCTGGACAAATAGGTATTGATGTCACATACAATAGGATACAGGACACTTTCCAACGATTCTAACATGCTTTTCCCTCCAAAAATAAACGGAACGGCTGAGAAGCCGCTCCGAAAAAGAAAGTACAGTCACCCACGGGCAGACTCTGCCCGTGCTTTCCCACTCTGTCCTTTTACCTGAGAGATTCAGCGGCATCGCCGCCTTGCACCTTCGGTACTCGTCATCGAGCTTCTCCAGAGCCACATCCATTCTTAGTCCCCGCCCGGTCTCCGGGCGCCTGAGAGTTTTACTCCTTCGGCAGGCTTTCGCCATTCCCCTAAGAACTTCGTTTGCCGTTCTTCAATTGTGGTATTACCTTACCATACCCATATCAGAATGTCAATTGCACTTTTTCACAAACCGTCCGTGCATCAAGGACGAATATTCTCAATATATGAACATTTTGACGAAACAAAAACCGCCCGCGCTGTTCGGCGCGGGCGGTCTTGGCTTTTAGTAGAACGCTCTGATGTAATCCAGCACGTCCTGCCGCGTTCCCTGGAAGGGGCCGGGCGTCTCCATCTTCAGGGACACCAATGCCGTGCAGTACTGCAGCGCCTCGGCGATCCCGGCGTGCTGCCGCTCGGTGATGTAACCGGCGAAGGTGGTATCCCCCCGGCCGGTGCGGCCGGAGAGGTTCCGGGCCTTGATGGGACAGGTGCGGATGTCCCTGCCGTCATAGACCAGGACCTCCGTGTTGTGGGTGATGAGGACCTCTTTCGCGCCCCAGCTGTGCAGCAGCTTCGCGGCCTCCGCCCGGTCGGTGAGGCCTGTCAGAATTTCCGCCTCAGCGGCATCGGTCTTTAAATAGTCAATGCAGGGCAGGTACTGCTTCTTCTCCGCCCAGTCGTGAAACGCCATGGTCTTGTCCGGCTCCACATGCCGCAGCAGACACTGGACGTCCACCGCCACCTTGCCGTGTCTGGACGCCTCCTCGAACAATTCTCCGTCAAAATCGCCGTATACCAAACCCGCGAAATGATAGATCTCCGTCTCGATATCCGGCAGCTCCCCGAACTTGAAGGGATCGCACACCCCCATGGAGGTGCAGGCCCGCTTCTCCTTGTCAGCGGTGAAGTACTGATTGCGGATCGAGCAGGTGGCCCTGGAGTCCCTCCAGTAAATGTCGGCGCCGGAGCCGTCAAACCGCGCCTCCACGTCGGCGTCAGCGGGATTCAGTTTGGTAAAAACAGCCGTGCGGCTGCCGCTCCTGGCCGCCGCAAAGCCTGAGGCCACCACGGCGCCCCCCACCTCTTTGCGTTCATTGCCCTGATAGTCGATATTGTGATCCAGAGATACGGGGCCAATAACCAACACGTCATATGCCTTGCCCATGTTGTCTCTCCTTTTATTGTGATATAGGGGTATTTTATCACAATTCTTCCACCGAAACAACGCCCTCTGTGACACTGATGCTCCGCACCAGCTGTTCCACCTTGCACTTCTTGTTCAGCCGCAGGGTGAAGATGGCGCAGGCATTGTGATTTTCGCTGACGGCGGAACGGGTGATCTCCATGTTCAGGACTTTCAGATTCCGTTCCCGGTACAGCGCCAGCACCTTTTCCAGGCACTTCTTGTCAATATACTCCATATACAGGTTGACCTCGGGAGCATTCTCCAGCATCCGGTACTCCAGCTTTGAAAAGAACAGCTCCGCCGCCAGGAGGAGCCCTGTGGCAAGAAGGGCGCCCTCGTAAAAGCCGCCGCCCAGGCACAGGCCCACGATGGCCGCCGTCCACAGACCCGCCGCGGTGGTCAGGCCCTTGACCCGCTGGCGCCGGGTAACGATGATGGTTCCGGCGCCGATGAAGCCCATGCCGGCCACCACCTGGGCGCCCAGACGGGCCATATCGGTAAAGTAATGCATGTACAGATAGAGAAACTGGCTGGTCAGCGTGGTCATCGCCGCGCCCAGGCAGATCAGGATGTGGGTGCGGAAACCCGCCGGCCGGCGCTTGTACTCCCGCTCAATGCCGATGATGCCGCCGCAGACCACGGCCAAGATCATCCGCAGAGCCACAGAGACCACTGTCACAGTCCTCAAGCCGTCAAACAGAGTCAACATATCAGCTTCTCCCTCCTCAGATCTCATCAATGGTCCGCACGGAATTCAGCTCGGAGATCGCCGCCAGCACCTGGGTGTGCATCTGTCTGTGCTTCAGGCGGATGGAAAATACCGCGCTGGGATTGCGGAGCTTCTCCTGCCGCCCGTGGTCGATGTCCACATCGTAGATCTGTACGTCCTGGGCCTTGATCCGGCTGATGATCTCCCCCACATCGTCCAGGGACTCAAACTCCACATAGATGTTCATGTTCCGGGCGTTTTCCACCACGTAGTTCTCCACATGGGGCAGCACCTGGATGACCAGCGAGATCAGCAGAAGCGCCAGGAACACGCACTCATAAAACCCCGCTCCAATGGCAAGTCCCGTGCAGGCGGAAGCCCACAGGCCCGCCGCAGTGGTCATGCCCTTGACCTCCTGCCGTCCGGTGACAATGATCGTGCCGGCCGCCAGAAAGCCGATGCCGTTGATGACCTGGGCGCCGAAGCGGGCCACATCGGTCCGGGTGCCGATCTCCGCCGCCGTATCCACCCAGACATTGGTCAGCATGTGATACTCGTACAGGCCCAGCAGGACCGTCAGCGCGGCACCCAGACACACCAGCATATAGGTGCGCATGCCCGCCGCCCGGCGTTTTCTCCCCCGCTCCAGGCCGATCATTCCGCCAAAGATCATTGCCAAAACCAAGCGGAACACTACGGACGCAAAATCCATCTGCCGCAGGCAGTCTAACGCTTGGATCACAGCGGTCCCTCCCTTTCCCTGCATGCAGCGGTCTCTTGATATAGTCGGCACACTTAAAAATCGGTAAATACCGATTTTCTCACAGCGGCAGAGCCGCTGTCGGGCGCCGCCCGTGTACCGACTATGAAGTCTGACGCAAGTCCGCTTTGCGGCCTTGCGGGGTGAGATATCTCACCCCGCAAGTTGAAAAGAAGTTTTACTTCTTTTCAACTGCGTCAACTATAATTTGAAAAGGAAGAACTGGCCGAGCCACTTCTTCCTCTTTCCTATTTTCACCGCTGCGGCGGCCAAATTTTCATTTGGAAACGTTTGCGTAAGTGCACTACCCAGCATCTGCCGCCTTCATATGATATTACTTTTACCATCGAAGCACATTCTTGTCAATATTTTTCTTTTCCCTTCTGACTTTTTTGGATATTTTCACAAACACTCCCCCATTTTTTTGGCATTCCGCTGACTGCCAAATCCGCCCATAGGACCGCCGCGCAAAATATCAGATGCCGTTCGCGGGGCTGGGCGCTTATCCCAGCGCCGCGTCCAGCAGCATCATCACAAGAAACCCCGCCATCACGCTGCCGGTGCCCGCGTGGGAGTGCTCCCCAAGCTGCGCCTCCGGGATCAGTTCCTCCACCACCACATAGATCATGGCTCCGGCGGCAAAGGACAAGATCCAGGGCATGATGCCGGTGATGCTCCCGGCGATCAGCACCGTCAGCAGGCCAAACACCGGCTCCACAACGCCGGAGACCGCGCCGCAGGCAAAGGCCTTGCGGCTGGAAATGCCCTGGGATTTCATGGGCAGGGATACAGCGGCGCCCTCCGGAAAGTTTTGCAGGCCCATGCCGATGGCCAGTGCCGCAGCCGCCGCCAGAGCGCCGGGGGCGGTGTCCTGGGCGGCCACGGAAAAGCTGAGTCCCACCGCCATGCCCTCCGGGATGTTGTGGAGCGTCACCGCCAGGACGATCATCGTGGTCCGTTTCCAGTGGGCGGGCAGGCCCTCCGCCTCGCCGCTGCCGATGTGGAGGTGGGGCAGGAGCCGGTCCAGCACCAGCAAAAACAAGCCTCCCAGAAGGAAGCCGCCCCCCACCGGCAGCAGGATATTCTCTCCCCGCGCCTCCGCCATGTCCATGGCGGGGATCAGCAGCGACCACACCGACGCGGCGATCATCACCCCCGCCGCAAAGCCCAGAAACACCTTCTGCATGGTGTGGGACATGTCCTTTTTGAAGAAAAACACCATCGCCGCGCCCAACGCCGTAGCAAGGCAGGTAAAGCCTGTGCCCAGGGCGGCGTAAAGCAATTCGCGCTGCAGCATATCCTCGCCTCCTTAGATCCGTATAGTATCACAATTCGAGCAGAAAAGATGTGCCTATTACAACAGTTCTTCAAGCAAAAGAACGGCTGTTTCCAGCCGTTCTCCGTTTCACCTCAGAAGTCCGCGTTGCCCACCGTGCGGGGATGGGGCAGGACGTCCCGGAT
Organism: Oscillospiraceae bacterium; assembly: GCA_021771635.1. Taxonomy (GTDB): domain Bacteria; phylum Bacillota; class Clostridia; order Oscillospirales; family Oscillospiraceae; genus Oscillibacter. The sequence goes on from JAETOQ010000021.1 coordinate 16,895, forward strand.
GTTGCTGATGCCGGTGAGGTACATCACCAGCCGCTCGAAGCCCAGGCCGAAGCCCGCGTGGCGGCAGGAGCCGTAGCGCCGCAGGTCGCAGTACCACCAGTAATCCTCCGGCTTCATGCCAAGCTCGGCAATGCGGCCCTCCAGCAGCTCCAGCCGTTCCTCGCGCTGGCTGCCGCCGATGATCTCGCCGATGCCGGGGACCAGGCAGTCCGCCGCGGCCACGGTCTTTCCATCGTCGTTCATCCGCATGTAGAAGGCCTTGATCTCCTTGGGATAGTCGGTGACGAACACCGGGCGCTTGTACACCTGCTCGGTGAGATACCGCTCATGCTCGGTCTGGAGGTCACAGCCCCAGAACACCTTGTAGTCGAACTTGTCGTTGTTCTTCTCCAGGATCTCCACGGCCTCGGTATAGCTCACCCGGCCGAAGTCGGAGGAGGCCACATGCTCCAGCCGCTCCAGCAGGCCCTTGTCCACGAAGCTGTTGAAAAAGGCCAGTTCGTCAGGGCAGCGCTCCATCACCCGGCGGATGACGAACTTGATCATATCCTCCGCCACGTCCATGTAGCCCTTCAGGTCGGTGAAGGCCATCTCCGGCTCGATCATCCAGAACTCAGCGGCGTGGCGCTGGGTGTTGGAGTTCTCCGCCCGGAAAGTGGGGCCGAAGGTGTACACATTGCCGAAGGACATGGCAAAATTCTCGCAGTTAAGCTGGCCGGAGACAGTGAGGTTGGCGGGCTTGCCGAAGAAATCCTGCGTATAGTCCACGGTGCCGTTCTCGTTTTTGGGCACGTTTTCCAGATCCAGAGTGGTCACCTGGAACATCTCGCCGGCGCCCTCACAGTCGCTGGCGGTGATGATGGGGGTGTGGACATAGACGAAGCCCCGCTCCTGGAAAAACTCGTGGATGGCAAAGGCCGCCGCACTCCGCACCCGGAAGGCGGCGGAGAACAGGTTGGTCCGTGGACGCAGGTGCTGGATGGTCCGCAGGAACTCCACGCTGTGGCGCTTCTTCTGGAGAGGATAGTCCGGGGTGGAGGTTCCCTCCACCTCGATGGCAGAGGCTTTCAGCTCCAGAGGCTGCTTGGCCTCCGGCGTCAGCGCCACCGTGCCGGTGACGATCAGGGCCGCGCCCACGTTCTGGGCGGCGATATCCTTGTAATTCTCCAGTGCGGCGGACTCCATGACCACCTGGAGGTTCTTGAAGCAGGAGCCGTCGTTCAGCTCGATGAAGCCGAAGCCCTTCAGGTCCCGGATGGTGCGGACCCAGCCGCCCACGGTGACACTCTGCCCGGAAAGCTGTTCACTGTCGGCATAAATTGCCGCGATTTTTGTGTAACTCATTTCAAAATCACCCGTTTTCTTGTTTTGGTGGGAATCTTCGCACAATAATAGGGTATTGTACTCTATTTTCCACGCTTTTACAAGTGGGAACGGGAGTTTTTTCCGGCCACTTGCGCAAGGCTGTAATCAATGCTGGACAGTCAAGCATCATCAACCGTGCATTTACCTCTGGAAGGACACGTTGACAATTCTACAATTTTATTGACAAGCGCCGCACTATCTGCTTTACTAAAAAACTGGAAAAGGAGGCAGCGCTTCATGACGGAACGGGAGAATATGCTCACAGGAAGGCTGTATGATGCCGGAGATCCGGAGCTGTCCGCCGCCAGGGACAGGGCCAAGCGGCTGACCTGGCGCTATAACCAGCTGGACCCCACCGACTGGGCTGGCCGGACGGCCATCCTGCGGCAGCTGCTGGGCCATCTGGGAGAGGACAGCTGGATCGAGCCCAGCTTCCGCTGTGACTACGGCGCCCAGATCTCCATCGGCGATCACGTCTTTGCCAACTACGACTGTATTTTTCTGGATGTGGCCCCCATCACCGTCGGGGACCATGTGCTGCTCGGTCCCCGTGTGTGTCTCTACACCGCCGGCCATCCCACGGTGCCGGAGGTCCGGGACACAGGCCTGGAGTACGGCCTGCCCATCACCATCGAGGACAGCGTGTGGATCGGCGGCAGCACAACGATCCTGCCGGGCGTCACCATCGGCAGAGGCTCCGTGGTGGCCGCTGGCTCCGTGGTGACACAGGACATTCCCGTCGGCGTCATCGCCGCGGGCGATCCCTGCCGTGTCCTCCGCCCCCTGACAGAAGCGGACCGGGCCAAGTGGGAGGCCCGGCGCCGGGAATATGAGGCCGACCGGGAGCAGGGCTGAATACCAGCCCCTGAAGCAGGTGCAAAAGGAGAAGGCCCAGCGGGTCTTCTCCTTTTATCGTCAGACACTTTGCCCCCGGTCAGTTCATCTGCTTGCGGCGGCTGAGGTTCATGGTGCCGTCCTGCATGTTGTTCAGGGAATCCAGGCTCTTGCCGGTGCCCAGCGCCACGCAGGAGATGGCGTCCTCCGCGATCTCGGTGTGGATGCCGGTGCGGGCGGTGACCAGCTTGTCAAAGCCGGCAACCAGGCTGCCGCCGCCGGTCATGATGATGCCGTTGGTGGAGATATCCGCCACCAGCTCGGGGGGCGTGCGCTCCAGCACGGCGTGAATGGCCTCCATAATGCGCTCCACAGGCTCCTCAAAGGCGTCCATCATCTCCGTGGAGCTGACGGTGACCACCTTGGGAAGACCGGTGAGCAGGCACCGGCCCTTGACGTCCATGGTCTCCTCTTCCTCCTTGGGGAAGACGCAGCCGATCTGCTTCTTCATCTCCTCAGCGGTGCGCTCGCCCACCAGCAGGTTGTGCTTGCGGCGCATGTACTTGACCACCGCCTCGTTCAGCTGGTCGCCGGCGATCTTGATGGAGGCGGACTCCACCACGCCGCTGAGGGAGATAACGGCGATATCCGCCGTACCGCCGCCGATGTCCACCACCATGTGGCCGTCGGGCTTGGCGATGTCGATACCCGCGCCGATGGCCGCCGCCACCGGCTCCTCGATCAAATAGACCTTCCGGGCGCCGGCCTGGATGCCTGCGTCGATCACGGCGCGCTCTTCGACCTCCGTGATGCCGGAGGGCACGCAGATGATGACCCGGGGTTTGAAGAAGGACACCCCCGCCACCTTATGGATAAACTCTTTCAGCATCTTCTCCGTCATATCGTAGTCGGAGATCACGCCCTCCCGCAGAGGGCGGATGGCCACGATGTTGCCGGGAGTGCGGCCCAGCATGGCCTGGGCCTCAGTGCCCACTTTCAGCAGCTTGCCGGTGTTCTTATCCAGCGCCACCACGGAGGGTTCGTTCAGCACGATGCCCTTGCCTTTTACAAATACCAAAACCGACGCGGTACCCAGGTCGATACCAATATCCTTTGCCATGGACATATATTCCACCTCATTGATCTTTCTGTCCTTATTATGAACGGTTTTCCCGTATACAATCATACAGGATATATTATACTGGTACTTTTTTACGATTGCAACCTTATTTTTTGTGGTTTTCCCTCTCCCGTGTCAATGCCACGGCGGCGCACATCACGTCCGCCGCTCCAGCGTCCTTCAAAACCCGGGCACACTCCGACAGGGTGGCCCCGGTGGTGCAGATATCGTCGATCAGCAGGACCCGCTTTCCTTTGATCTTTTCCGCTTCCGCCGGTCCATAAACGCCCAGGACATTGGCCCGGCGGGCGGCGGCGTCCTGAAGGCCGGACTGGGCCGGGTTGTCCTCCGTCTTGTTCAGCAGCCGCACAGGCTCCGTGTCCCACAGGCGGCAGGCGCTCTCCGCCAGCAGCTCTGCCTGGTCGTAGCCCCGCTTCCGCAGGCGTTTGCGGCTGATGGGCACCCATGTCACGGTGTCAAACTCACCGGAGAACTGCTCCGCCGCGCACTGGGCAATCAACGCCCCCAGAGGCTCCGCCGCCGCGGAGGCCCCTTGAAACTTAAAGCGCAGAATACCCTTCCGTGCCTTTTCCTCATACCACAGCGGCGCGGCGCACCGCAGGCCGCCGGAAAGCCGCCGCGGGCTGTCGTCGCCCTCTGTCCAGGGAAGGTCCTTTTCACATGCGCCGCAGATGCCGGGGGTGTCCAGGACTTTGCCGCAGAAGGGGCACTTGGGTGGGAACAGCAGGTTCAGGATATGGTCCAGCAGCTTCATTGCTCTGCTAAAAGCTCATCGTAAGTCGTTTTCAGTGCATCCCGGATACCGCGCAGCTGGGACGCCTTAATGTGCTGAATACCACCCTCGATCTTTACCAGCGTCTCTCTGGTCATATCCACGCCCTCCAACTGCAAAAGGCGCACCAAATCCACCTGTTTGATCTTCTTCCGCTTTCGAATCGCCTTGATATTCGCACCTACATTGATATCTTGTTTAATTTTCTGCTCCATAGGGGCCTCCGCAAATTGAACCAATTTCGGTCCATCTTTGCTTTCATTCTATGGAGTCAGGATATGCAAAAGGTTCTCGTTTCAGTCCTTTTTTCAAATTGTGCAGTCCCTGCACGGGATGCACCCCCATTCTCTTTTGTCTTGCCAAAAGAGAATGCGCCGTGCACGGTGGAAGAGAAAATCGCTTAGGGCCGCAAACTTAACCCATTTCAGGCTTAAGTTTGCGGCCGAAACGAGAGTCGGGCAAATCGGCGTCCCTTAACTTGCGGCCTTTTGCCGAGTGCGCCCAACGTGGGTGGAACCAAGATAGCCCGTCCCCGCATCCGGCACTTCTGCCTTGCTTTCGAAGTGGTCATCGCATGGCTCGTGCTCTTCCTTCCGCGCTCCCCGCTTCGCTTAGCGTTGTCTGGATGGGACCAGGTAGCGACAACGGGGCTTGTTGTTGAAAGCCTTTCATCGACTACCCCCAATTTGCGTCCACGCCCACAAATGCGAGGAAGCAAGGGCCGATGTAGGCATCGGCCCCTACGAAGTACCGGGTATAGCGCACTCGGCAGAAGGCTATCAAATGGCAAGGGCACCGACTCGCTCGACTCCCGTTGTCCAAGCTTGACACTTCAAGGGTCAAGCTTGGACACCACAAACATTTTTTCTTTTCCACCGTGCACGGCGCATTTTCTTTTTGATGTCTCAAAAAGAAAATGGGGGAAATGGGCGAAGCGCCGCCAGTGGCGGAGGAAGCGAGCCCGTTTCGAGGAAGCGGCACGATTGGCGGCCCCTGGCGGGGGCCGCCAATCGTATCGCCGCAACGGTGAAGCATTCCGGTGCCGCAAAGCGGCGCACTCCTCCGTCCCCACCAGTGGTGAGAAAAAGAGGGGCGCCCCCTCTTCAGGTTCACCCCTCGCTGTGGACCAATCTCCACCGCAGGCCGGAATACCGCTTCTGCTGGCGATCGTTCGCCGCCATGGCCCGGATGGCGGCATCATCCCCCACGATGATCAGCAGTTCCCGCGCCCGGGTCAGGGCGGTATACAGCACGCCCCGGACCATCAGAGACTGAGCCGCCGGCATGGCGGCCATCACCACCGCCCGATATTCGCTGCCCTGGGCCTTGTGGACCGTCATGGCGTAGGCAAGGTCCACCTCATTCAGCATCTCCACGCCGTAGAGGGCCGCGCGCCCGTCAAAATCCACCGCCAGCCACTCACCGGAGGGATCGATCTGCACGATCTTCCCCACATCGCCGTTGAACATGCCGGTGCCCACGGTGCCGTCCGCCTTCTCCCAAACCACGTCGTAGTCGTTTCGTGTCTGCATGATGCGGTCGCCCTCCCGGAAGAGCCGCTCGCCCCACTGGATCTCCCGCTTGTCCGGCCTCGGGGGATTCAGTGTCTCCTGCAGGCAGCGGTTCAGGTTCACGGTGCCGCTGGCGCCCTTCCGGGTGGGAGACAGGACCTGGATCTGGTCCGCCGGGATGCCCATCTTCTCCGGCAGGCGAGTCCTGCACAGCTCCACCACCGTGGACACCGTCCGCTCGGCGTCCCGGCGGCAGAGGAAGAAGAAGTCCCCCTGGTCGTTGGTCAGCTGGGGCGGCTGGCCCATGTTCACCGTGTGGGCGTTGCGGATGATGGCGGACTGCTCCGCCTGGCGGAACACCTCCCGCAGAAAGACCGTCCGCACCCGGCCGCTGCGGATCAGGTCGGAGAACACGTTCCCCGCCCCCACAGAGGGCAGCTGGTCCGCGTCGCCCACCAGCACCAGCCGGGTGCCGGGCCGCAGCGCCCGCAGAAGCGCCGAAAACAGCGGCAGGTCTACCATGGACATCTCGTCCACGATCACCGCGTCCGCCTCCAGGGGCTCTTTTTCCGATTTTGTAAACGTCACCTGATGGGCAGACTCATTCCAATTCATCCCCAAAAGGCGGTGGACGGTCTGGGCCTCCATGCCCGTCAGCTCGCTCATGCGCTTTGCCGCCCGCCCGGTGGGCGCCGCCAGCACGATGTCCAGGCCCATCTTCTGAAACAGTGCCACGATGCCCCGCACTGTGGTGGTCTTGCCGGTGCCGGGGCCGCCGGTCAGGATCAGGACTCCCTCCCGGGCCGCCGCCTGCACCGCCTGCCGCTGCTGGGGCGCGTAGGTGATGCCCTGCTCCCGCTGGATCTCCTCCACAGTCTTTTCGGCCTGGCGGCTCTCATCGGCCTCCGCGGACAACAGATTGTTCAGCCGCGCGCAGGCGGAGACCTCCGCCTCCCACAGCCGCCGGAGGTAGCAGGCCTCCACATTCGCCACCTGTTCCTGCACCACGACCCGCCGGTCCACCAGGTCGTCCAGAGCCTGCTCCACCAGCTCCGGCGGACAGTCCAGCAGCTGGCAGGTGGCGGCCACCAGCTTATTCCGGGGCAGGAACACGTGGCCGTTGTTTTCATTGTGGGACAGTTCAAAGGTCACCGCCGCCTGCAGCCGTTCGCCGCTGTCGGCGGACAGCCCTAAGCTCATGGCGATCTCATCCGTGACGGAAAATTCCACGCCGCAGGCATCAGTGGAGAGCAGGTACGGGTTCCCCTGCACCATTTCCAGCGCCGCGTCCCCGTACTGCTGCCGCAGCTGCATGGCCAGCACCGGCGGCAGCTGGTACTGCGCCAAAAAAGCCATCAGCCGCCGCAGGCCCATGTGCCGCCGGAATCCGCCGGCGATCTCCTGGGCCTTTTTGGCGGTGATGCCCTTGATCGTCCGCAGGCGCTCCGGCTCCCGCTCCAGAATATCCAGTGTCTCCGCGCCGAATCGGTCCACGATGCGCCGGGCGGTGGCGGGGCCGACACCTTTGCAGATGCCGGAGGAGAGGTAGCTGAAGATCTCCTCCTCATCCTCCGGCAGTGCCCGTTCCAGTTCCAATACCCGCAGCTGCTCCCCGTGCTGAGGGTGCGTCTCCCACACGCCGGACACCGTCAGATGCTCCCCCGGCGCCACGCAGGGGATACAGCCCACCACCGTGATGATCTCCCCCTCCTCCGTCAAAAGACGGAGCACGGTATATCCATTTTCGGCGTTTTGAAAAATAACGCTATGTACGGTGCCCTCGCGGCAGGTCATCTCTTCCATGTGTGTCCTCTTTCAGGGAATCTATCCCACGTAAAATTCTTTCGCGTCTACCAGATCCGCGTTCCGCTCCCGGTCCGCCAGATACTGGGCCATACCCCGGGCGTCCTCTGTCAGGCCGCAGTCCGCCAGAACGATCTTCGCCCCCGGCAGCTGCCCCTGGACCCGCCGCAGCTCCCGCACGTCCGCCTCCATGGCCAGTGCGTCCCCCCGGAGGGGCAGGACCAGCAGAAGGCCCGGGATCGTGGGCCGTCCCGCGTGCAGGAGCGCCCCCGCCACGAACCAGACCACCGTTGTCAGTCCCACGGCGGAGAAGAATGCCAGTAACCCGTCTTGCAGCAATACCATTCTGATCACCTCGGAACAGTCTATGCCGCAGGGGTTGTCCGAGGTCATTCCCTGTGGATCTTGTTCCGGTTTCTCCCGAAAGGCGGTGTTCTCTGTGGGAAAATGGGTTTTTCCGCCTGACAAGGCGGGGAGAGGGATTGCACGGCAAAGCCGTGCGGGAATTTTGCACCCCCCATTTTCTTTTCCGGCAGGAAAAGAAAACCCTCCAGAGGGCCTTCTCGCCGCTACGCGGCTCACCTTGGCGGGCCGTGCACGGTCCAAAAGAAAAGTGCTTTTGGAGTCCAACTTTACCCCCTTGGGGCAAAGTTGGACGGACGGGAGTTGGTGGTTAGATGTGCCACCAAGTCCGGAAATCTTCTGCCGGGTGCGCTATACCCGGTACTTCGTAGGGGCCGATGCCTACATCGGCCCTTGCTTCCCCGCATTTGTAGGCGTGGGTGCAGGGTCGGGGTGGCCACTGCAAGGCTTTCAGCAACAAGCCCCGCTGCCGCTGCCCCGGCGCTCCAGGCCAGCGGCAGCGAAAAGGAACGCTGGTCCTTTCAGTCTTTGCCCGACCTCGCAATTCCGATTCGCGTGGCGCAAGATTGAAATCTTCAGCAAGACCGGACCCGCGCCCAACGCTTCAGGTAGCCTCGACCACCATGGTCTCTTGCTGGGACTCCCGTATTTTAAGCAAATAAGGCGCATTCAGCGCCGTTTTGCGCCCAAGCGTTTTTTCTCTTTGGACCGTGCACGGCCCCGTTTCTCTTTTTTGCGCCCCAAAAAGAGAAATGGGGGTGCATTCCCGTCCGGCAAAGCCGGACATCTCCCCGCCCCGCCCGCAGGCGGAACCCCTCACCGCTGGTCCGAGCGTCCCACCAGATAGTCGATGGAGACGCCGAAGTGGTCCGCCAGTTTCCAGGCATTTTCCAGGTTGGGGAGGTTCGCTCCCCTCTCAAATCTCTGATAATGGCGCTCCGCAATTCCGATTGCCTCCGCCACCTGAACTTGCGTCTCGCCGCTCTCCTTCCGCAATTCCCGTACTCTCTCTCTAAAAATCATATTTCCCCTCTTGACATGACATTTTTGTGGTGTTAGTATAATACTACAAAGTGCATGACACAAATGTGGTGTTTCTGAAAGGTGGTCATCAAATGTCTGATTTCATGAAAAAATTCTACGCCCAGTACATCAAACCCCAGCTGGACGCCGCGCCTCCGGAGGAATACGAGATGCATTTGGACCTGCTGAAAAACGAACTGGGATACCACGCACTGGAAAGCTATGATAAAACGCTGGAATTCACCGCCATCCACGCCTTTTTGCTGGGACTGCGCGTCGGGCAGGGCCTTCCCCAGGCATGATCCTCACCGGGTGATGCCCAGCTCTCCCAAAATCGCCTCTTCCCGCGCCCGCATCTGGGCCTTCATGGGCCCCTCGTCCAGATGATCATAGCCCAGCAGGTGCAAAATGGAATGTGTCACTAAGTACGCCAGCTCCCGGCGGCCCGAGTGTCCATACTCCTTGGCCTGGGCCGCCGCGTGCTCCATGGAGATCACCATGTCCCCCAGAGGGATCAGCCCTGTGCCGGGGTCCGCGTCCTCCTCCGTGGGCAGTTCGCCGGGAGCAAGGTCAAACTCCGGGAAGCTCAGCACGTCTGTGGGCCGGTCCACCTGGCGCATATCCCGGTTGATCTGGTGGATGCCCTGGTCATCTGTCAGCAGCACGTCCACCTCGCAGGGAAGCTCCATGCCCTCCGCCGCCAGCGCCGTGCGGATGACCTTGCGGATCAGGGCGCAGGTCCGCTCATTGGCCGCGCCGGGGACGTCGGCGGTGACAGGGATATAATGCCGCTTTGCCATGTTATTTCCGCCCCTTTCCGCCGTTTTTCGCCGTCTCATAGTCCTCATAGGCCTTCACGATCCGCTGGACCATCACGTGGCGCACCACGTCGGCGTTGGTGAGCTGGCAGATGCCGATGCCCTCCACCTTCTTCAGCACCCGCATGGCCTCCTTCAGGCCGGAGGCCTTGCCGTCCGGCAGGTCGATCTGTGTCACGTCGCCGGTGATGACGATCTTGGAGCCGAAGCCCAGGCGGGTCAGGAACATCTTCATCTGCTCCCGGCTGGTGTTCTGGGCCTCGTCCAGGATGATAAAGCTGTCGTCCAGGGTCCGGCCCCGCATATAGGCCAGGGGCGCCACCTCGATGTTGCCCCGCTCCAGGTATTTCTGATAGGTCTCGGCCCCCAGCATGTCGAACAGGGCGTCGTACAGGGGCCGCAGGTACGGGTCCACCTTGCTCTGCAAGTCCCCGGGCAGGAAGCCCAGCCGCTCGCCGGCCTCCACCGCCGGACGGGTGAGGATGATGCGGTTGACCTGCTTGTCCCGGAAGGCCTGGACGGCGGCGGCCACCGCCAAATAGGTCTTGCCGGTGCCCGCCGGGCCCACGCCGATGGTGACGGTGTTCTTCAGCACGGACTGAATATACTCCTTCTGTCCGATGGTCTTGGGCTTGATGGGGCGGCCCTTGGCGGAGATGCACAGCACATCGCCGGTCAGCTCCGTGATCTGCTCCTCTTTTCCGGCCCGCACCAGGCCGATGACGTAGCGGACGTTCTGCTCCCCGATGGCCTCGCCCCGGGAGGAGAGCGTCAGCAGTGCCTGGATGGCCTTTGCCGCCAGCATGGTCTCCTCCGGCTCTCCGGATACCCGCAGCTCCCCCTCCCGGTTCACCACGGTGACGGAGAATTCCTGCTCCAGCAGGCGGATGTTCTCATCAAAAGATCCAAAGATGTTCACGGCCTGCTCCAGCCGCTCGATGCTGATCCTCTGTTCCAAATCTGTCACTCCTATTGCTTCTGTATCCTGCCGGCGGGATGGGTGTCTCACGAAACTCAGCCCGCCGATGCCTGTGTATAAATGGGGACGCTCTCCCCGATCTGCTCCTCGCACTCCGCCTTCAGCGTCACCAGCAGGGTATCGCCCTTCTGCCGGGCGGAACAGAGGGTGGACTTCACCGTGCCATAGGGTTCCACCAGGCTGTGCAGGTATTCCGTCAGCACGGCCTCCGCCGCCTTTTCCGCCTGGGCCGGTGACTGTTCCACCGAAACCGTCTCGTAAAAGCGGTACTGTTCTGTCACCAATGTCACCGGCAGGGGCACGCCCAGCAGAGACCAGGGACGTCTGTTGGTTATTTTATCATATTCCGCCCCTTCGATGCTACTGTTTCTAAAGAATTTTACGCGGTGTGTGCCAAATATCAGAGATATGCCCAGCTTTTCCTCCCCGGTGTACTGTTTTTCCTCCGCTTGCAGGGGCACGGCGGTATCCAGGGAGTACCAGGTCCTGGCGGTAACGGTCCCCATTCCCGTCAGGACGCGGGCCCCCACGGTCTCCGTGTCCTCCACGCCGGAGATCAGGAGCTGCCCCTCCGCCACGGAAGTCCCCGGCAGAACGCAGGCCACGCCGTCCAGCGCCCGGACCTTCAGCACCAGTCCGGCCCGCCTTGCCACCACGTTGGCGGGCTCCCGCTTGCTCACCAGCTCCGGCACCGGCCTTCGCTCCCGCACCTGGACATTGGCCCGGCACCCGGAGACGTTGACGGCGATCCAGCTCAATTCTGGGATATCCAGCAATACGTGGTTGCGGATATCCTCTCCGTCCAGGCCCAGGCCGAAGGAGCCCAGCCCCACGCCGTTTTTCTCCAGCGCCCGCAGGATCTGCTCTGTGGGTACTGTCTCGTTCCCCTCCACGGCAAAATCCCAGATGAAGAAGGACCCCAGAAACAATCCCAGGCCGCAGGCCACCAGTCCGGTCATCAGGGCCGTCCGGTGGCGGAAGCGGCCCAGGAAATAGGGCGCGCCCTCCCGCCGCACCACCGTCAGCGTGCAGTCCAGATTTTTGGCCGCCCGCCGCAGGGTATGCCAGTCCTTCCGGCTGAGGCGGCAGGTAAAGGCGGTGGGGGACTCCCATTCCAGGTCCCAGAAGGACAGGTCCCTGGCGCCGCACAGGTTCAGGACCCGCTCCGGAAAGGCGCTCTCCGCCCGGACCCGGAGCTGTCCCCGCAGGCGGTTGACGATCTCATTCAGCATAGCGCTACCTCACCCACTCCACGGCGTCGATCCGACCGCCGATCCGCAGTTCTTCCCCCGTCATGGCAAGGAGCGTCAGGCGCTCCCCCTTTACCCGGAGGACTCCGGCGGAGGTGTTGGCGTCGATCTGCTCCTGGCTGTACGCCAGGATGCCGGTGTGGTGCTCCAGATACAATTGACGGCTTCCCACCATCTCCAGGCGGGGCAGGCCCGCCACCACATCCGCCGGCAGGTCGAATAGCTCCGCCACTGTGCTGAGGACGCCGCTCTCTTTTTCCTTCCGATTTCGCTCCATACAGTTCACCCCATCCTGACTGTATGACGGAGCGGCCGGAAACTTGCATGGCATCCGCCTCCGCCGCATAGAAATCTCCCGGTGATGTGTATGAAAAAACGGCGGCGGGCAGACGTCTTTCTGATCTTATGCGGCGTTTTGATCTGGTTTTTGACAGATGCCGCCCGTGTTCGGGCGGCGGCGGCCGAGGCACTGATCCTCTGCGGAGGATCAGTGGTCCCCGCGCTGTTTCCCTTTCTGGCGGTATCCAGCCTGCTGGTCTCCCTGGGCTTCGGCGAGTGGGTCTCTCCCCATCTGGCAGGCGTGATGGGACCGCTGTTCCGCCTGCCGGGGCAGGCCAGCAGCGCCCTGCTGCTGGGGCTTGTGGGCGGCTATCCCATCGGCGCCAAAACGGCGGCGGACCTGTACCGTGAAAACCTGCTGACGGCGGACGAGGCGGAACGCCTGCTGGCCTTCTGCAACAACTCCAATCCCGTGTTCCTGGTCAGCGTCTTGGGCGCCGGCATCTTTGGCGACGTGCGGGTCGGGGTGTGGCTGTGGCTTATCCACCTGCTCTCCGCTCTGCTGACCGGCATCCTTTTCCGCGGCAGCGGGCGCGCCGCCGGGTGCAGAGGCATGACAAGGCGATTCACCTGTCACGCGGTCTCCCTCCCCTCCGCTTTTGTGGAGGCGGTCCGGAATGCCGCCTCCGGGATGCTGTCCGTCTGCGCCTTTGTGGTGCTCTTCTATGTGCTGGCCAGCCCCTTGGCGGGTCTGGGCGGGCGGCTCGGGATCACCCTGGTGGGACTGATCGAGCTGTTTTCCCTGACTCCTCTGCTGCCAGCGACCCGGTTCGGCTTCATCCTGGCCTCCGGCTGTGCCGGGTGGGGCGGGCTGTCCGTTTTGAGCCAGACGGCGGCTGTGCTGGACGGCACCGGGCTCCGCCTGAAAAACTGCTTTTGGGGCAAGGCCGTCCAGGGGGTGCTGTCCTCCCTGCTGGCGGCACTTCTGTCCGGCTATGTACTGCCCTGACGACAAAATACCCTCTGCTGCCGCAGATTTCGACAACAGAGGGTATTTTTCTGATCAGATATTACATTTTAGAATCGTTTTACCGCTGTCCCTTGTCGTAGGGGATGCCCTCCGCCTTGGGTGCCCGGGACTTCTTGGAGGTAAAGGCCAGGACCACCAGGGAGATGATGTAGGGCAGCATATTGTACACGGAGCTGGGCAGCTCCATGGCCTTCAGGAAGTCGAAGCCGGTGTACACGTTGCCCAGGGCCCGGAAGAAGCCGAACAGCAGCGCCGCAAGGGCGATGCGGGTGGGCTTCCACTGGCCGAAGATCATAACGGCCAGGGCCAGGAAGCCGAAGCCGGCCACGCCGTTCTCGAACTTCCACTCGCTGACGCCGGCGGTGATGTACACAATGCCGCCCAGGCCGCCCAGCAGGCCGGAGATCAGCACGCCGGCATAACGCATTTTGTAGACGTTGATGCCCACGCTGTCCGCCGCCTGGGGATGCTCGCCGCAGGCGCACAGCCGAAGGCCGAAGCGGGTCTTGTACAGCACCACATAGGACGCCACCAGCGCAATGAGGGCCAGCAGCATGAACCAGTTGAACTCAAAGCTCCCGATGTTCACCAGGAATGCCTTCTTCGGCTCGATGTACTGGATGATGGAGGACACATTGTCCACGCTCTCAGCGGTATTCATGGCCTTAACGAACACGGTAGCCGCCGCCGTGCCCAGCAGGTTCATGGCGGTGCCCACCAGCGTTTGGTCCGCCTTGAAGTTGACAGCCGCCACAGCCAGCAGCAGGGAGTAGAGCATGCCGAGGGCGATGGAGGCCAGCACCACCAGCAGGATGATGCCGAAGGCGGGCATTCCGGCGGGCATGAATTTCATCATCAGCGCGCCGCCCAGGGCGCCCATGACCATGATGCCCTCCAGACCGATGTTAATGACGCCGGAGTGTTCCGAGAAGCAGCCGCCCAGAGCCACCAGCATCAGCACGGAGGCAAAGATCAGCGTATATTGCAGCAGGAGGATCATTCCGCGTTCCCTCCTTCCTGAGCAGTCTGCTCGGCTTTTTTGCGTTTCTCATCCCGGCGGTCCAGATATCTGTTCAGTGTGAATTTGAAGAACAGAACGAAGCCGCACAGGTAGATGATCAGAGCGGAGATAAAGTCGGAGATCTGGGAGGAATACATGGTCTTGTCCACGTATGCGCCGCCGTTGGTGATGTGCTGGATGAAGTAGGAGGACAGGACGGAGCCCAGGGGGTTCAGGCCGCCCAGGAACGCGGCGGCGATGCCGTTGAAGCCCATGGCAGGCACGGAGGACTGGGTGCATTGCCACTGTTCAAACCCGGTGAGGTAAAACAGGGCCGCGCCCATGGCGGCCAGTCCGCCGGAGATGGCCATGGTCAGGATCAGGTTCTTCTTTTCCTTCATGCCGCAGTATCTGGCGGCGAACTTGTTGCAGCCCGTGGCCTTCAGCTCGTAGCCCAGCTTGGTCTTCTCCAGGATGACCCAGATCGCGATGGCCACGATGACGGACAGTGGGACCGCCAGTGTCACATACTGGTTCTGGCTGAACAGCGCGCCCAGGCCCAGGCCGGGAATGATGGCGCTGGGATTGGTGCTGGCGAGCGTCATGGTGTAGGGGCTGGCCTCTTCCTTAACAAGGCTCAGCAGCATGTTCACCAGATACAGGCTGATCCAGTTCAGCATGATGCAGGAGATGACCTCGTTCACGTTGCAGTAGGCTTTCAGGAGGCCGGAGATGGCGCCCGTCAAAGCGCCGGCCGCGATGGCCGCCAGCATGCACACATACCAGGGCAGTCCCAGGGCCAGGGCACAGTAGAGGCTGGCACCGGCGCCCACGGCATACTGTCCGGCGGCGCCGATGTTGAACAGGCCCGCCTTATAGGCAAAGAGGATGGACAGGCTGCACATCAGCAGAGGCGCGGTCTTTACCAGGGTGCTGCCAAGATACTTCAGCTGGGCGGTGGACTTGGAGTAGGTCATGAAGTTTTTGATGATGGTCAGGATCGCTTCGCTGGCGCCGGCGGGGTTGATCAGCAGCAGGGCCACGTAGCCGATCACCAGGCCCAGCAGGATGCACAGCAGCGCCGCCAGCAGAGACTGGACCGCGCCGTTGCGCAGCAGAGAGGTCTTTTCCTTTTTCATAGCTTACTTCCCCTCCCTTTTCGCACCGGCCATGTACAGGCCCAGCTCTTCCACCGTGGTGGTCTTGGGGTCCAGCTCGCCCACGATCTCACCCTCGTACATCACCAGGATGCGGTCGGACAGGGCCATGACCTCGTCCAGCTCCAGGCTCACCAGGAGGACCGCCTTGCCGGCGTCCCGCTGGGCCACGATCTGTCTGTGGATATACTCGATGGCGCCCACATCCAGGCCGCGGGTGGGCTGGACGGCGATCAGCAGCTCGGGGTCCTTGTCAATCTCCCGGGCGATAATGGCCTTCTGCTGGTTGCCGCCGGACATGCTGCGGGCAACGGTGACCGGCCCCTGTCCGGAGCGCACGTCATACTGCTCGATCAGTCCCGTGGCGTAGTCCCGGATGGCTTTCCGCTTCAGGAAGCCGGCGGCGCTGACAAACTGAGGCTCAAAATACCGCTGGAGCACCATGTTGTCCTCCAGGGTGTAGTCCAGCACCAGGCCGTGCTTGTGCCGGTCCTCGGGGATGTGGCTCATGCCCATGGTGGAGCGCTTGCGGATGGATGCCTGGGTGATGTCCTGGCCCTCCAGCACGATCCTGCCCTCTTTCAGGGGCTCCAGGCCCGTCAGGCCGTAGACCAGCTCCGTCTGGCCGTTGCCGTCAATGCCGGCAATGCAGACGATCTCACCGGCCCGCACCTGGAAGGAGACGCCCTTGACAGCGTTGTTGCTGTGGGATTTGGAGGCCACGGTCATGCCCTCCACCTCCAGGATGGTCTTGCCGGGCTTGGCGGGCTCCTTATGTACCACGAACTCCACGTCGCGGCCCACCATCATCCGGCTGAGCTCCTCCCGGGTGGTGTCTTTGATCTCCACGGTGCCGATGTACCTGCCCTTGCGCAGAACGGAGCAGCGGTCCGCCACCTCCATGATCTCGTTGAGCTTGTGGGAGATGAACAGGATGGATTTCCCCTCCGCCACCAGGTTCCGCATGATCTGCATCAGTTCCTCGATCTCCTGGGGCGTCAGCACGGCGGTGGGCTCGTCGAAAATCAGGATCTCATTGTCCCGGTACAGCATCTTCAGGATCTCGGTGCGCTGCTGCATGCCCACGGTGATGTCCTCCACCAGTGCGTCGGGGTCCACATGCAGGCCGTACTTTTCAGACAGGGCGATCACCTTTTCCCGGGCCTCGCCTTTCTGGAGGAAGCCGTGCTTGCAGGGCTCCACGCCCATGATGATGTTGTCCAGCACGGAGAAGCACTCCACCAGCTTGAAGTGCTGGTGGACCATGCCGATGCCCAGTGCGTTGGCGTCATTGGGGTCCCTGATCTGCACTTCCCGGCCGTCCTTTTTGATGGTGCCCTCCTCCGGGCTGTACAGGCCGAAGAGCACGCTCATCAGCGTGGACTTTCCGGCGCCGTTCTCGCCCAGGAGGGCATGGATCTCGCCTTTTTTCAATTGCAGTGTGATATTGTCATTGGCCACAATGCCCGGAAACCGCTTGGTGATATTCAGCATCTCAATGGCATATGGATATTCCAAATTCCACGACCTCCCCCTCTTTTCAATATCTTTTCTTATTATACTATGCCCCCGTGGATTTTTCAAAGTATATTTGGGAATTTTCACAAAAAAAGAGGACAGGAAGCATTCCCGTCCTCTCAAGCCGCGGAAAAAGTCCAACCCGACTTTTTCCGCGGCCTGCTAATGTCCCGAATTTCAAAATGTGCCACATTTTGAAAATAACACGCATCGCGAGGCAACATACTGCGGCGCATCACGTTTCGGGCATTCGATCCAATACGAGGAGGGCGCTGCCCCCTCGTGCTCCCCCGCATCCCGGAGAACCTCTTTCGCCCAAACGATGGTTTTTCAATAGTTGAAGAGGACGGGAAACATTC
>JAETOQ010000137.1 GCA_021771635.1 Oscillospiraceae bacterium
CTGCGGGGAACAGTATATCACCGCCGCTTCCGGCGAGGATACCAAAACATACAGCCGGTGCATATTGGGTGCATATTCTTGCAGATTTGCCCTGTTCGAAAGTATAGCAGGATAAACGCCGGGCGTCACAAGTGACACCCGCCGAGCCACAAACGCCCGCAGTGCGGGCGCTTTCCAAGAGCTGTGAGTGGGGTCAACACAGAAGGAAAAACACGCCGCTGGGGTCAAAAATCTCCGAACGGCGCAAAATCACAGGCTTTGCACAGGGGTCAAACCCCGGAAAGGAGCAGAAAATGAGCAAAAAGGACAAGCTGGCGGTCTATCTCACGCCGGAGAAGAAGGCCGAGCTGGAACGCCGTTATCATGAGGACGGCAGCAGGAGTATGACCGCATTCATCGAACACGCGCTGGACTTCTATCTGGACTACCTCAGCGCCCAGGACGCGGGGCTGTTCCTCCCTCCCGCCATCCGCTCCTGCATCAACGGGCGGCTGGGCACCATGGAGAACCGCATGGCGTCGCTGATGTTCAAGCTGATAGTGGAGCTGGATATGTGCATGAGTATCCTGGCGGACTGCACACAGCTGGACGAGGAATATCTGCGGCGCAAACGCGCCGAGAGCGTGGAGCGCGCAAAGCGCACCAATGGCCAGACGCGCTTTGAGCAGATCGCGCGTTACATTGAGGACGACTGATGCCCAAGCTGATTTTGAAAAGCCCGTACATCAAGTGCGGCGGCAAGGACGGCAGTGGCGGGGGCGGCTACCTGCGCTACATCGGTACACGGGACGGCGTGGAGCTGGTGCCCGATGACCGTCCCGCCACCAAGCGCCAGGAGCAGCTGATCCGTTCGCTGGTGCGGGACTTCCCAGACAGCAAAGATCTGTTGGAGTACGCCGACTGGGAGGCATCGCGCACCAAGGTTCACGCCTCCGCGTTCATCACCACGGCGCTGGAGTGCAACTGGGAGCAGGCCAACCGCTCCGATGTGTACCTGAAGTACATCGCCACCCGTCCGCGGGTGGAGCGTCTGGGCAGCCACGGCCTGTTCGGTGATGATGACAGCGTGGATCTGCAAAGGGCGGCGGCGGAGCTGGACAGCTACACCGGCAACGTGTGGACGCACATCATCTCGCTGAAGCGGGAGGACGCGGCGCAGCTGGGTTACGATCATGCATCGGCGTGGCGCGACTTGCTCCGCCAGGAGCGGAACGAAATCGCCGCCGCTATGAGCATACCGCCGGATCACTTCCGATGGTATGCCGCCTTCCACGACGAGGGCGATCATCCCCATGTCCACATGATGGCGTGGTCAAGCCAACCCAAGGAGGGTTGGCTCGACCGGGAGGGGATCCGCAAGATCAAATCCACGCTGACCAATCAAATCTTCCAGCAGGAGATGCTCCATCTGTACGAGCAGAAAACCGTTTTCCGGGACGAGCTGGTGCGTGAGGCGCGGGCGTCCATGCTGGCGCTGGTGAGGGAAATGCGTCAAGGTATCTGCGACCACCCGGAAGCGGAACAGCGGATGTGGGATCTGGCCCAGGCGCTGGATGGTGTGAAGGGCCAGAAGAAGTACGGCTACCTGCCCAAGCGGATGAAGAAGCTGGTGGATGAGGTAGTGGACGAGATGGAGCGCCTGCCCGCAGTGGCTAAATGCTATGAACAGTGGCAAATGTTGCAGGGTGAGGTGGAGGGTTACTATTCCGACGCGCCGCCCAAGAAACAAAAGCTGTCTGAGCGGAAGGAGTTCCGGCAGATCAAGAACGCCGTGGTGACGGAGGCGGAACGTCTCCGTCTCTCCGCGCTGACCTTCGAGGGCGAACAGCAGCCGGAGGAGGACGACGGCTACGACCACTCCCGCAATGAGTGGTACTGGAAAATAAAACGGATCCTGGACGATCCAGAGGAGCCCATGGAAAACAAGGACTGGGCGGTGAAGGAGATGCAGGAACTGGCGGGCTACGGCTTGCCCCAGGCATGGTATATACTGGGGACGCTATATCGGGACGGCGGCGTCCTCATCCCGGACAGTGCGCTGGCGGCGGAGGTGTTTACAAAAGCGGCACAGGCAGGGATGATCCCTGCCCAATGTGCGCTGGGTGAATTGCTGCTCTCGGATGATCTGGATGTGCGCAACCCGTCCGCAGGAATGGAATGGCTGGAGCGTGCGTGGGAAGGAGGTTCGCTCCGCGCCGGGTATCGTCTGGCAAAGGAACATCTCAGTGGGGAGAACGTGGCCAAAGATGTGACACAAGGGCTGGAGTACCTCACGGAGTGTGCCGACGCGGGCCATCCTGGTGCGCAATATCTGCTGGGCAAGCTGTATCTCACTGGGCAGGAAGTTCCGCAGGACGTGGAGCAGGCCGAATACTGGCTGAGCCAAGCGGCAACGCAGGGCAATGAATACGCCGGCCTTCTGCTGGAGAGATTGGACAAACCCCAAGCCCCCGTAGCAGCACTGGCCGTGATCCGCCTGCTACACAGTATGAGCCGGATTTTTCAGGACAACTCCCTGCCAAAGCACAGCCCGATGGGAATGCGTACTGACCGCAAGCTGTTGCAGAAGATTCGGGAAAAGAAGATCGCCATGGGCCACAAGCCGGACGATCACGAGGAGCAGGGCTGGGGTGGTATGTCCATGTGACCCTGTGTAGAGTGCTTCGTTCTCACCTCTATTTTTCTCCACGCCGATACCCTTATTGTTCTTGACTTCCGGGCGATCCTCCGGCATGGTTGTGTTTGCCAGAAGCACCACAAACGGAAAGGGGAATGATCATGAGCAGACCTGCTAACAAAAGTCAAGCCTAAAATTGAAAAAGGAAGTGGATTTTAATATCTGAAAAAAGAGTATAACAAACTAAATAGTGTTTACACAAGCAATGTGGTATAATAGGGACAACAGCCCAGAAAGAGGTGTTCCTATGAGTAACGAACAACAACGCCACGATATCAGTGATGAGGTATGGAACCTG
>JAETOQ010000138.1 GCA_021771635.1 Oscillospiraceae bacterium
GCCGTACTGCGTCGTTTTTCCTTGCCATACGTCAGTATGGCTGTGGAAAATCTCCTTGTCTGACAAGAAAAATCCTCGTCCATCCGGCATTCCCCGGTTATGAATACAGGTTCTTAGAAAAAAGGATTTTTTTCAGTGGAGCAAGAGAACCTGGGAGCAGGGCCTCCGGGCTCGACGGCAAACAGGACTTTACAAATACAAACGGATGTTCTATACTAGACCTATCGATTTGGAAGGAGGCGGCATCATGCGGGCAAAACGGGAATCCTGCTGCTTTACCGGGCACCGGCCCGCCAAGCTGCCCTGGCGGTATAATGAGGCGGACGTCCGCTGCCTGCGGCTGAAGCAGCGGATGGCGGACGCGGTGGAGACCGCTTATGAGGAGGGATACCGCCATTTCCTCTGCGGCATGGCGCTGGGGTGTGACCTCTATTTCTGCGAATGCGTGCTGGCTCTGCGGGAACGGCACCCCGACGTGACGGTGGAGGCCGCCATCCCGTGCCCCACCCAGGCGGACACCTGGCCCGCCGCGCAGAAGGAGCGGTATCAAAATCTGGTGGCCGCCTGCGACTTTGAGACGCTGGTATCCGCGCGGTACACATCGTCCTGCATGCAGCGGCGGGACCGCTATATGGTGGATCACGCCTCCCTGCTGATCGCCGCCTTTGACGGTTCCGCCGGCGGCACCCGGTATACCGTGGAGTATGCCATGCGCCGGGGGCTGGCGATCGTGGACCTGGCAATCCCGGCAGAGTGACCTTTATACTAATTCTTCATAAAACGATGCAATCGTTTTATGGGGCCGTAGAATGCGGCCCGGCGGCGTTTCACGCCGCCATAAAAAGATTTTTAAATCTTTTTATCAAGAAATAGTATTACAGGATCTTAACACGTTTTTGATTGTGCGTTTCACCTGATTCAGGATATACTATGTCCGAAAAGGCGGTGAAAGCATGGACATCACACCATATATGCGGCGTCTGGAAGAGCTGGGGTTTGCGGA
This sequence comes from Oscillospiraceae bacterium, assembly GCA_021771635.1. GTDB lineage: Bacteria > Bacillota > Clostridia > Oscillospirales > Oscillospiraceae > Oscillibacter. The sequence continues at coordinate 1,004 of JAETOQ010000138.1, forward strand.
TGAGACACTGGATCGCGCCATTGCCGGGGCGGGAGCTGACCGGATGTGTTACTTGGCGCTGTGCCGGGCGGTGGAGCATGGGAACATGCTGCCAGCGGAAGCGGTCCTTGCATTGGAAAACGGCGCTTTATACGAAACTTGAAAAAGCGGCTCAACGAGCCGCTTTTTTGTGCTTTTTTGAAAGAACGGGCCGCAACCTGAGATTGCGGAAGTTCCATATTGGGTTGCTGGACGGAAGCCCACAGATTTGGTATGATAGGACCATCAAAGACAAAGGAGCAAGACCATGACATTTGGAGAAAAGCTGCAGGGACTGCGGCAGAGGGCTGGGATGAGCCAGGACGCTCTGGCGGAAAAGCTGGATGTCAGCCGTCAGGCGGTCAGCCGCTGGGAGCGGGATGAGACCATGCCGGAGACGGAGAAGGTGATCACCCTGGCAAACCTGTTCGGCGTCACCACGGACTACCTGCTGCGGGACCAGCCGGAGGAAAAGGAGGAGGCCCCGACGTCCGGCGGAGAGCGGAAACGGGACTGGGTGGATAAGCTGAGCTACCTGGCAAAGACCAAGGGGTATCTGCTGGGCTGGGTTTTGGTGGCCTGGGGCGTGATCGACCTGCTCACAATCGTATTGCTGGGCCTGGGGGCGATCAGCTTCATGCGGATTTGGTGAAAGGAGGCGGAAAGCGTGATTACCACTTTGGGAGCGGGCGTAGGAACTGTTTTACTGATCCCGCTGCTGTACGCCGTGATCAAGATCGTGGCGGGCGTGCTGGTGCTGAAATACGGAAAGCGGTACGCGGATAAAGTAAAAGAGGAGGAGAATCCGTGAAAAAGCTGTTCTGGGGATTTTTCTTTGTCTTTTTCAATTTCCATCTCAGCATCAACCAATACACCCTGCAGCTCCTTCCTGATTTTGTGGGGTATCTCCTGCTGTTCCAGGGCGCAAAGGAATTGGAGACAGAGAACCGCTATTTCAAAAATATCCAGCCCTTTACTGTGGGGATGGCGGTGTATACAGCCATCCTGTGGGCCGGTGAGCTGCTGGGGCTGGGCGGCAGCGGGATGTCTCACCAGACCTTGATGGGCATTCTGGCGTTGATCTCCACCGCTGTGGCGCTGTACATCAGCTGGGTAGTGGTGCAGGGCGTCCTGGAGATGGAATCCCGGAGGGCGGCGGACCTGAACGGCGGCACGCTCTATCAATGGTGGAAGGGACTGGCGGTGCTCCGGATCGCGGGCTGGCTGCTGGGACGGATGGCAAGTCTCACCAATGCGGCCGCTGTTGCCGTGCTGGCGACGGCATTGGCCGTCGCGTCCATCGTGCTGAACATGCTGTATCTCATTGCTTGGTGGAGGGCGGCGAAGGCATGGGAAGCGCTGCCGCCCTTGGGCATCAGTGAAGAGGGGATAGAATAAACGAAAAAAGATGGACCGTTTGAACGGTCCATCTTTTTAGCGTTAGAGGATCAATAGCACTTGCGGTAGATGGCCTCTTCGCTCTCCAGATCGAAGGGATAATAAGCGTTGGTCATCAGGCGCTGCTGGTTGGCCTCCACGGACTGGGGGAAGGCCTTGAAGTCGGCCTCGGTGAAGCCGCAGTCACGCAGGGGACGCAGAGGCAGGATGCGCTGCAGCAGGGCGTTCATCTCGGGGATGGCGTCCTTGGCCTCGCAGCCCAGGATGCCGGCCACCAGGTTCTTGAAACGCATGATCTCGCCGTCGGGGTTCTTCTCATCATAGTAGTCCATGATGGCGCCGAAGAGCATATAGTTGCTCTCGCCGTGAGGCACATGATAGGTGCCGCCCAGGGGGAAGCTCATGCC